>NZ_JBEXRT010000056.1:0-36650 GCF_040613235.1 Streptomyces sp. NPDC006296
TGCCGCGGGCCCGTCCCCCACCGGATCCGGTGGGGGACGGGCCCGCGGCATGTCAGCGGCCTACCAGGACGTGTCGTCCAGGACGAGCCGGCCCGCCTTGCGGTACTCGCGCTGGGCACCCGCCAGCAGGTCCTCCGTCGACACGCTGTCGCCGCGGCCCGCCGCCGCGTAGGCGGCCGTGACGACCGCGCTGCGGATGGAACCGCCCGCCAGCTCGAAGTCCGCCGCGCAGGACGTCGGATCGATGGTGTCGGCGCACGGGACGTGGGCGAGGCTGTGCCGCCAGAGCGCGAGGCGCTGCTCCTCGTCGGGGAAGGGGAAGTCGACCACCAGGTCCAGCCGGCGCGTGAAGGCGTCGTCGATGTTGGAGCGCAGGTTGGTGGTCAGCAGGGCGATCCCGTCGAACGACTCCAGGCGCTGGAGGAGGTAGGCGCTCTCCATGTTGGCGTGGCGGTCGTGGGAGCTGCTGACCTCGGACCGCTTGCCGAAGACGGCGTCCGCCTCGTCGAAGAGCAGCACCGCGTCCGTGCGGTCGGCCTCGGTGAAGATCCGTTCCAGGTTCTTCTCGGTCTCCCCCACGTACTTGTCCACGATGGACGGCAGCTGCACGACGTAGAGGTCGAGGCCGAGTTCGCCCGCGACCACCTCGGCGGAGAGCGTCTTCCCGGTGCCGGAGTCACCCGCGAAGAGCCCCACCACGCCCCGGCCGCGCCCGCCGCCCGCGCTCAGCCGCCAGTCGCCGAGGACCCGTTCGCGGTGCTGGGCGCGCAGGACCAGCTCGTGCAGGTGTGCCAGCGGGCCCGCGGGCAGGACGAGGTCGTTCCAGCCGACGTCGGGCCGGATGCGGCGGGCGTGCCGCTCCAGACCGGAGGCGGACTGCTGGCGGGCCGCGAGCCGCAGGTGCGCGGCGGACAGCTCCTCACCCTCGAACGCGGCACGCTCCAGCGCGGCGCGGGAGGCGCGGTCGATCCCGCCGGGCCCCAGCCGGTAGGCGGCGACGACCGGTGCCAGGTCGAACTCCGGCTCCTCGGGGCCGAGCGCCGCCCGCCAGGCGTCGAGGTCGCCGGCCCGCTGCCGGGGGGCCTCCAGCACGATGGGGTCGCGCCCCCGGTCGCACCAGTGCGGGTCGTAGGGGCGCGGGTCCGCGAGCAGCACCGGGACGTCGCCGACCGTGAGGGCCCGGATCAGCTCGTCGGGCCGCTCCGGCAGTGAACTCACCACGATCGCCCGGCCGGTCAGCCGGGCCTCGCGGAGCAGCTCCCGGTACGGGAGGCGTTCGGCCGGCAGCCGTTCCGCCGGCGTGTGCTCCTCGGGCCGGTGGTCGGCCGGCCGCTCTCCCGGGGAGAGGTGCAGGGCCGGGATGCCGGCCGCGCCGAGGGCGACGGTGGCGAGGGCGAGCCCGTCACCCTCGCGGTGCTCGCGCAGGTACACGGTGAGCGGGCGCTCCGAGAGCTGCTCGGCGAGCCTGCGCACCAGCGGGTCGGCGCCCCGTGCCGTGCCGGTGTCCGCCTCGGTCTCCCCGGGCAGGTACGGGAGCATGCGCACGGTGCCGTTCAGCGCCGGATCCGGGGTGTCGTCGCCCAGCAGATGGGCCACGACCCGGTCGGGGACGCGCAGGGAGCGGCTGAGGAAGGGGCGTTCGGGCTCGTCGATCTCGATCAGCCCGCGGGCCACGAGCCGCGCGGCCGGATGGAACCGGGCCCGTCCCTCGGCGGAGTGGGTGGGCACCCCGCACAGGTCGAGTGCGAGTGCCACGGTCGCCCGGCGGCGGGTGACGTCGTCGTTGAGGTAGCCGTAGAGCTGCTCGAACGTGCGGTCCAGGTCGGGCGCCAGCGCGATCAGCAGGATCTGGGCGTCGAGCGGACCGAGGCGCAGCCAGCGGGCCAGCCAGTGGAGGCGGTCCTCCTCGGGCGGTTCGGCCGGTTCCAGCGGTTCGTCCTCCGGGGCCGCCGCCCCGGGGTCCTGCGGCAGGTCCGGGACGCCGGGGGCGCCCTCCGGCTCCTCCGGACCCTGGGGAGGCGCGCTCCCCGCGCCCCCGGACAGCACGTGCCGCACCGCCTCGTCCGTCAGGAACATCCCGCGCATCGGGTCGGTGGCCGTCGGATCGGTGGCGCTGCGCTGCTCGACGAGGAGGGCCACCCGCTCGCGCAGTCCCGCGAGGCGTTCGAGCAGCGGCAGGGAGGAGTCGCTCACTTCTGCAGCTCCCGGGACGCGCCGTCGGTGCCGTGCTTCCGGGCGAACTCCTCCTTGGCGGCGTCGACGCGCACCGCGCTGTGGAAGCGCATCGGGCTGTCGTCCGGCCGTCCCTCCGTCCCGCGCACCTCGACGCCGAGCCCCTCCGTGACGGGCGGGCCGACCCGGTACTCCGGGTACGCCAGGAAGGGCGCGGTGATCACCACGTCGAGCGAGGGCTTGAGTTCGCCGCCGAGCGCGGACCAGATGTCCGCGAGCGAGCGCGCCTCGTTGTGCAGCCCCGCGACGGTCAGCGGGACGGAGAGGCCCAGCCCGGCGAGCGTGCCGCTGAGGTCCTCCGGCGGCAGGATCTCCTTGGGCAGCAGCGTGTGCAGGACGGCGGACAGCATCCGGTGCTCGTCCTGGGGGTGCTTGGTCCAGGCCGTCACGAGGTAGGAGAGCCGGAACCAGCGGGGCGGCTGGTGCTGCTTGAGGACGATCCCCTGCTCGTCGCGGAGCGACATCTTGCCGCGCTGGCGCCGCTTGGTGTCCTCGCGGATGTCGTAGAGGTACGCGTCGATGGTCGGGGCGTTGCGCCGGGCCGCCCAGTCGCGGGTCGGGGCGTCGAAGGTGACCTCGACGTCGGATCCGGCGAAGGCGCCGCCGGTGAGCAGCCCCTTCAGGATGTCATCCACCTCGTGGATCACGGTCGGCCTGCCCTTTCACGTTCCGTTCTCCGACGGAACCGCCCGTCGCCGAACGGCCGTCGCGGAACGACCTGTCATGTGTCGGTCGGTCACTGCTGTCGGTCGGTCACCGCAGCCGGCCGGACCACGGGTGGCCCGGCGGGGTACGGGCGCCACGGCGCGGAGCACCCCACCCCATCGTCGCCGCCGGGGCCCGGACCCGCGAGGCACCCGGGGGACGGCAGGGGGGCAGATCCCCTACCCCTGCGCCGGCCCACTGCTGCCCTCAGGGCTCTTGCGTCGGCGAGCAGGCCATCAGATGTAGCCTTCCCGCAAGGCATAGGCCACGGCATGAGCGCGGTTGCGGAGCTGCAGCCGGGTCGTCAGGCCGTGCATGACGTTCTTGACCGTGCGTTCGGAGTACGAGAGTTTGCTGGCGATCTCTGCGGTATCCAACCCCTCGGCCACCAGCCTGAGCACGTCCACCTCACGCGGCGCCAGCCCGGACACCGTGGCGCCCGACATGCTGGTCGTGCCGCGCTGCAACGTGCCGACCTGGGCGATGAGCCGGCCCAGCAGGTCCGAGGGCAGGTCCCCCTCGCCCCGGGACGCCGCCAGAACGGCCCGGAGCAGACGGTGTCCGGTCGCCTCGCGCCGCCAGACGATCGCACCGACGCCGTACTCGATCACCTGGAGCAGTTCCGCCTCGCGGATCAGGCTCGTGACGAGGACGGCCTTGGTGCCGTCGGCGCGGGCCAGCCGTCTCAGCCGCGAGAGCGCCGGTTCGTCCAGTGCGTCGGCCAGCAGGACGGCGACCGTGCCGGGCCGGCCGGCGCCCTCGTCGATCAGCTCAACCTCGGCGTGCCGGCGGAGCTGGCTGACCGCTCCGTCCATGGACAGCGGGTCCGAGGCGTGAACCTCCACGGGGATTCTCACCGGGGCTCGATGAACCATGCCTTGCGTCCTCGCATCTTGCCTTACGGAACAGACCGTTCCTGCTCCTTCCATCCTTCATGCGCCGAAGGGACGACGACAACGTGGCCCACCACGAGACCGACCACGAGATCGGCGGCAGGTGCCCGTGAAAGCCTTAACGTCTGAACCGCGGGTCCGCCCGCCGGTCCTGCCACGGGCCCCGGATGCCGCGGCCGCGGGTCTGCTCGAACGCGAGCCGGCCCTGGAGCTGCTGGCGTCGGAGGCCGAGCGGGCCCTGGGCGGATCAGGACGGCTGGTCCTGTTCCGGGCGCCCACCGGTACCGGCCGCAGCGCCCTGCTGGAGGCCGCCGCCGAGCTGGGCGCGCGGCTCGGCATGCGGGTGCTGCGTGCCGCCGCGTCCGCCGGGAGCGCGGCCACGCCCCTCGGTCTGGTCACTCAACTCCTCGGTTCGCCACCGGGGTTCGGCACCCTCCGGGACGGCGTCCCGAAGATCCCGCAGCAGCTGCGCCATCCGTCCCGGCTGTGGCAGCTGCTGGGCGAGCGCGCGGCCGGATCGCCGCTGCTCGTCGCCGTCGACGACGTCCACCTCGCCGACGAGGCGTCCCGGCACTGGCTGGCCGAGTGCGCCCAGCGGCTGGCCGGGACGCCGGTCCTGATGGTGGTGACCGAGCGCGGGCAGTACGACGTGGCTCCGCCGGTTCCGGGCCTCGCGTCCTGCCTGCCGCCGGGCGGCGTCCGGATGCACGCGGTCGCTCCGCTGAGCCGTCCCGCCGCCGAGGAACTGGTGCGCGGCGTCCTCGGCCCGGACACCGCCGACGCCTGGGTGGACGGCTGTGTCCGGGCGGGCGCGGGCAATCCGCTGCTGCTGCGCGCGCTGCTCGACGACCTGCGGGCGGTCTTCCCGCACGGCGGCCGGGCCGGGACCGCGGACGAGGACGGCCCGGAGCCGGGGCTGCCCGAGGACTGCGCCGAGCTCTACCCGGGCGCGTTCCTGGCCGCGGTCTCGTGGTGGCTGCGGAGCACGGGTCCGGAGAGCACCGCGGTGGCCCGCGCGCTGGCGGAGCTGGAGGACTCGGCGTGGCACGGCGAGGAGGGCCGTGCCGGGTCCCCCGGCGGCTCCGGTGCGCCCGGTGCGCCCGGTGCCCGTACGGAACCGGCCGCGCCGGAGGACCCGGGGCCGGGGCACGGGCTCGGCGACGACTTCGGCGGCTTCCTCGCCGAGCTGACCGGCACCGATCCCGACCGCGTCGGCGGCTGGGTGACCGCGATGCTCCGGCTCGGGCTGCTGCGCCGCGCCCCCGGCACCGGGCTCCCCCGCTTCGCCCACCCCCTGCTGCGCGGAGCGGTCCTCGACGGCTGGTCGCCCGCGCAGCGGCAGGCCCTGCACCTGCGTGCGGCGGAGCTGCGCCAGCTCCGCGGCGACGGGGTCGAGGCGGTGGCCGGCCACCTGCTGCGCACCGCTCCGGACGGGACGCCCCGGGTGGCGGCGGCCCTCCTGGAGGCGGCGGCGGACGCGTCCCGGGCCGGCCGGAGCACCGCGGCCGCGCGCTACCTGCGCCGCGCGCTGGACGAACCGCTCCCTCGGGAGCGCCGGGCCTCGGTGCTCACCGAACTGGGCGAACTGGAGTTCGCCACACTGCGGACCGGCGGGATCCCCCGGCTGGCCGAGGCGCTGCGCCTCCAGGAACGGCCCAGGGACCGGGTGCTGGCCGCGGTCCACCTGAGCAACGCGCTGGTCAGCCGGGGCAAACCGCACGCCGCGCTCGACCTCCTGCGCGAGCTGGGCCCGCTGGACGGGGAGCCCGTGCTCGCCCGCACGGTCCAGACGGCCTCGGCGTTCCTGGCCGATCACGACCCGCAGATCCGGCGGGCGGTCTACACCCGGCTGCGGGAGCGCGCCGAGCGCTCCCCGGAGTGGATCAGCCCGGCGCTGCGCGCCCTGCTGGTCCGGCACGAGGCGGTGGCCGGGCTGCTGTCCGCCGAGTCGGCCCTGCGGCAGATCCGGCGGCTGCTGACGGCCCCGGAGGATCCGCTGCTGGTGCCCTATCTGCTGGGCACGGCCGCCGCGGTGGCCCAGTGGGCCGACGCCGCGGACGACACCGAACGGATCATCAGGACCGGGCTGGACGAGCACTGGCTGTCTCCGCTGCACCCGGTCCACCGGTCGCTGCTCAACGCGCGGGTCGACAACGCCGCGGCACACGGCCACCACCGGTGGGTGCTGGAGGAGACCGCGGTCCGGCTCCGGGCCCCGGTCGACGCACCGCGCGCGGGTGCCGGCAACTTCCTGGCCCACCGGGTGATCGCGCTCGTCGAGTGCGGCCGTCCCGCCGAGGCCGAACAGCTCGTCGCCGGCGTCAAGGTCAGGGATTCGCTGGACAGCTGGGAGCAGAACCGGTTCCTGTACGCGCGCGGTGTGCTGCGCGCGTCCGCCGGTGATCCGGCGGGTGCCCTGGAGGACTTCCGGGAGTGCGGGAGGCGCCAGCGGGGCCGTGAGGTGGAGAGCCCGGTCGTCACGCCGTGGCGCTCGGCCGCCGCCGAGTGCCTGCTCGGCCTGGGCGAGGCGCAGGAGGCCCGCGCGCTCGCCGAGGAGGAGAGCCGGTACGCGGACGTGTGGGGCACACCCCGGGTGCGGGGCCGTGCGCTGCGCGTCCTGGGCGCGGCCACCGGCGGCCGTCGCGGTCTGGAACTCACCGCCGAGGCGGTCGAGTTGCTGCGCGGGACGTCCCTCGACACCGAGCTGATACCCGCCCTCATCGGGCACGGGCTCCAGCTCACCGCGGCCGGCCGGTCCCGCAGCGCCCGCCCGGTGCTCCGGGAGGCCGCGACGGCGGCCGAACGGCTGGGCGCGGTCCGGCTGTCGGGCCGCGCGGAACAGGCGCTGCGCGCCAGCGGGGCCCGCCCGGGGAAGGCCTCCCTCACGGGCAGCGGCTCCCTCACCGCCGGGGAGCGCCGCATCGCCGAACTCGCCGCCGAAGGACGGACGAACGCCGAGATCTCGGAGCTGCTGCACCTGGCGCGGCGCACCGTGGAGACCCATCTGACGAGCACCTACCGCAAGCTCGGCATCCGGCGCCGGGCGGATCTCACGGGCGCGCTCGACGGCAGTACGGGCACATCTGCCTGACCGGACGGACCAGGCCAGGACGGGGCCGCCGCGACCGGGCGGCCGGCGCCGTGCAGCCGGCCGGTCACGGGGGTTGCCCCCGTGGCCCCGGGGCTGCCCCGTCCCCGCCGGGGATCCCGCCCCCGCGGCCCTTCCGCTCCGCCCGCGGGCCGGGGGACGATGGCCGGTCGGGCGTCGACGGGCGAGGAGCACGGGCCGGCCGGGCCTGCTGAGGGCTGTCCCGTCATCCCCGGCGGGCGCACGACGACCGCTGCGGCACCTCGCCGCGTCGCCGGAACGCCCGGACACATCCGGTGTGCGGACGCCCCTCCGCCTTGCGATGCACCGCATCCGACGCCGCGCGCGGTCCACCGGGGATGACGGGACAACCCTCAGGGGTGCTCCCCCGGTCCGCCCGGGTTCGAGGCGAAGCGGGTCGGTGAGAGCGCGGCGTCCTCCTCGCCCGGCTCCAGCAGGGTGGCGGCGGCGCCGACGATCAGGCGGTCCGGGGCGCCGATGGCGTGGGGGTCCTTCGCCGCGTAGTCGATGCGCGCGAGGAGGCTGCGCATCGCTTCGAGGCGGGCCCTGCGCTTGTCGTTGCTCTTCACGACGGTCCAGGGCGCGTACTCCGTGTCGGTGGCGCGGAACATGCGGATCTTCGCCGTCGTGTAGTCGTCCCAGCGGTCGAGGGAGTCGATGTCGGTCGGCGAGAGCTTCCACTGGCGCACCGGGTCGACCTGGCGTATCGCGAAGCGGGTGCGCTGCTCGGCGCGGGAGACGGAGAACCAGAACTTCACCATGACGATGCCGTCGTCGACGAGCATCCGCTCGAAGTCCGGGCACTGCCGCAGGAAGCGTTCGTACTCGGACGGGGTGCAGAAGCCCATGACGCGCTCGACCCCGGCGCGGTTGTACCAGGAGCGGTCGAAGAAGACGATCTCGCCGGGGGCCGGCAGGTGCGCCACGTAGCGCTGGAAGTACCACTGGCCGCGCTCGCGGTCCGTGGGCTTGTCCAGGGCCACGATGCGCGCGCCACGGGGGTTGAGCCGCTCGGTGAAGCGCTGGATGGTGCCGCCCTTGCCGGCCGCGTCCCGGCCCTCGCAGACCACCACGACCCGCGCGCCGGTGTCCTTCGTCCACCGCTGGAGCTTGAGCAGCTCGATCTGCAGGACGCGCTTGCTCCGCTCGTACTCCTTGCGGCGGATCCTGCGGTCGTAGGGGTAGTTCTCACGCCAGGTCCTGATCGGCCTGCCCGCGTCGTCCAGCAGGACCGGCTGCTCCGGCCTGCTGGTGTCCACGGTCAGGCCGTGCAGGAGCTCCCTCTCCGCCCGGTCACGGTCCACGGGACCAGCGTGGCACCGGCGCGCGCCCCGTGCCAACAGGGGGCACGGGGCGCGGGGGTGGACGGGCGGGGCGCTCGGAGCGGGACGCTCCGGGCGGGCTACTTCAGCTTCTCCGCGAACAGCGGGACGACCTTCTCCAGCGCGTAGCCGGTGGACAGCACCGAGTCGGTCGCGAACGCCGTGCTGATGCCCGTGTCGTCGAAGACCAGCGAGTGCCCCGCCTTGACCGAGGGGACGGCCCGGTACAGCGGGTCGTCGCTGATGTCGGTGGCCGGGATGCCGATGGGCGCCATGACCGTGAGGTCGGCGTCGAGGAGGTCCAGGTTCTCCTTGGAGACGGGGATCGAGAAGCCGTCACCGGCCTTGGACTCGACGGCCGGGTTGTTCCTGAACCCGAGGCGCTCGACGAAGTCGACCCGGCCCGTGCCGGAGACGTAGGCGCCGTAGCCCTCGGAGGTGCGGGAACCGAGGGTGATCGTGCTGCCCTTGAACTCGGGGTGCGCCTTCACCGCCGCGGCGAACTTCGCCTCCGTGCCGGCGATCAGCTTCTCGCCCTTCTCCGGGACGCCCATGGCGGCGGCGACCATCTGGGTCTGCTTCTCCCAGGAGAGCTTGTACTGGTCGCCGCCCTCGGGCACACCGACGGTCGGGGCGATCTTGCTCAGGGTGTCGTAGCGCGTCCGGTCGCCGCTGGACTTGGTGTCGAGGATGAGGTCGGGCCGGAGCGCCGCGATCTTCTCGTACTCGGGCTCCAGGGTGCCGATGATCTGCGGGCTCTTGTCGTACTTGCCCTTGGCCCACGGTCCGACGCCCTCGCCGCCGAAGGCCAGCCAGTCACTCGCGCCCACGGGCTGCCCGCCGAGCGCGAGCACCGTCTCGGCGTCGCCCCAGCCGAGCGCGACGATGCGCTCGGGGGCCTTGTCGACGGTGACCTCGCCGAACTTCGTCGCGACCTTCGCGGGGAAGGCGCCGTCGGCCGCCTTGCCGGAGGCCGTGGAGCCGGAACCGGCGGAGTCGTCGGAGGAGCCGCAGGCGGTCAGTCCGACGAGGAGGGCCGCGAGCACTCCGGCCATCAGGGCGGGGGTGCGGCGGAAGCGACGCGAGCGTGGAGCGGAATCATTCATGCAATTAGGGTAGCCTCACCTAATTTTGGCTGGGGAGGCGGGGTCGCCCGCCGCGTCCCGCACGTGGTGGCGGCCCAGCGGCACCACCATCGGGGTGGCCGACGCCGGATCCTCCATCACCGAGCAGCGCATCCCGAAGACCTCGCCGACCAGCGACTCGGTGACGATGTCGGAGGGCCGGCCCTCCGCGACGATGTGCCCGTCCTTCATGGCGATCATGTGGTCGGCGTAGCGGCAGGCCAGGTTGAGGTCGTGCAGCACGGCCACCATGGTGACGCCGTGCTCGTGGTTCAGGTCGGTGAGCAGGTCCAGGACGTCGAGCTGGTGGCTGGCGTCCAGGAAGGTGGTCGGCTCGTCCAGCAGCAGGATGTCGGTGCGCTGCGAGAGCGCCATGGCGATCCACACGCGCTGGCGCTGGCCGCCGGAGAGCTCGTCCACCGGGCGGTCTGCGAGGTCCAGCGTGCCGGTCGAGAGCAGCGCCCGGGCGACCGCCTCGTCGTCCTCGGCCGTCCAGCGCCGGAACCAGCCCTGGTGCGGGTAGCGGCCGCGTCCCACCAGGTCGGAGACGGTGATGCCCTCCGGGGCCGAGGGGCTCTGCGGGAGGATGCCGAGCACCGCGGCGACCTCCTTGGTCGGCATGTCCTGGATGCTCCGGCCGTCCAGCAGCACCGCGCCCTCCGAGGGGGCGAGCAGCCGGGCCATCGCCCGCAGCAGGGTCGACTTCCCGCAGGCGTTCGGGCCGACGATGACCGTGATCCGCCCCGGCGGGACGGTCACGTCCAGACCGGAGACGATCTCCCGGTCGCCGTAGCCGAGGCGTACGCCTTCGGCCCGGAGAGTGTGCTCAGCCACGGCGCGGCCCCGTCTTCCCTCGTCGTCGGTGATCGGTGTCGTCGGTCTCGTGGGTCAGGGGGTCAGCCACCGCTGCCCCCTCGGTTGGCGCGGGCCAGGAGCAGCAGCAGGTAGGGCGCGCCGATGACGCTGGTCACGATGCCCACCGGCAGCTGCACCGACGGCAGCAGGTGCTGGGCGCCGAGGTCGGCGACCAGCACGATCAGGGCCCCGGTCAGTGCCGCGTGCGGCAGCGCCGCTCCCCTGCCGGGGACCAGCCGGCGGGCGATCGGCCCGGCGACGAACGCCACGAAGCCGACGGGCCCGGCCGCCGCGGTCGCGACGCCCGCGAGCGCGGTGGCGCAGCCGAGCAGCGCCAGCCGGGCGGGCTCGACGCGGGTCCCGAGGCCGGCCGCCGCGTCGTCCCCGAGCCGCAGCGGCCCCAGGGCGCGGGAGGCGAGGGAGGTGAGCGGCACGAGCACGGCGAGGGCGGTCAGCAGCGGCCACACCTGGGCCCAGGAGCGCCCGTTCAGGGTGCCCGTCAGCCAGAGGTACGCCTCCTGCGCGTCAGCGGTGTCGGAGCGCGCCATCACGTACCAGACCACGCTGCTCAGCCCGGTGCCGAAGCCGACGCCGATCAGGACGAGGCGCTGGCCGGCGACGCCCTGGCGGCGGGCGAGCAGATAGATGGCCGCGCCGGCCGCCACCGCACCGGCCAGCGCGCTGCCGGACAGGGCGAGGCCGCTGACCTGGAAGAGCAGGGACGCGGTGACGGCGACCGCGCTCGCCCCCGCGCTGATGCCGATGACGTCCGGGCTGGCCAGCGGGTTGCGCAGCAGGGACTGGAAGACGGCGCCGGAGAGTCCGAAGCCGGTGCCGACCAGGATCGCCAGGAGGGCGCGCGGCAGGCGGAGTTCCAGCACGACGAAGCGGGAACCGCCGTCCCCGCCGCCGAAGAGGGTCTCCACCACCGTGCCGAGCGGCATCACCATGTCGCCGACGCTGAGCGAGAGGGCGAACACGGCCACCACGGCGGCCACCAGGCCGGCCGCCACCACCACGGAGCGCCGCCGTCCGCCGCCGCGCACCCGTGCCACCGTGCGGACGGCGTCGGCGAGGCGGGCGTCGGGGGTCTCCCGGAGCCGGGTCCCGGTCACAGCTCCACCTGCTTCCTGCGCCGGACGAGCCAGATGAAGGGGACGCAGCCGATCGCGGCGGTGACCACACCGACCTGCACCTCGCCGGGCGGGGCGACGACCCGGCCGACGATGTCCGCGACCAGCAGCATGACGGGGGCCAGCACCATGCTGTACGGGAGCACCCAGCGGTAGTCGGGGCCGGTGAGCAGCCGGGCGGCGTGCGGTACGGCGAGACCGACGAAGCCGATCGGGCCCGCGACGACGGTCGCCGAGCCGCACAGCAGCACCACGGCGAGCGCCGAGACCAGCCGGGCCAGGCCCACCCGCTGGCCGAGGCCGCGGGCCAGGTCGTCGCCGAGGGACAGGGCGTTGAGCTGCGGTCCGAGCAGCAGCGCGAGGACGGCGCCGGCCAGCACGAACGGGGACACCTGCGCCAGCACGTCGGCGTCCCGTGCGGTGAGCGCGCCGAGCTGCCAGAAGCGGAAGCGGTCGTAGCCCTCGCGGTCCTGGAGGAGGATCGCGCTGGTCACGGAGGTGAGCACGGCGCTGGTCGCCGCGCCTGCCAGCGCCAGCTTCACCGGGGTGGCGCCCTCACGGCCGAGCGATCCGACGCCGTACACGAGGAGGGCGGCCAGGAGCGCGCCGAGGAAGCCGAACCAGATGTACTGGGTGACGAGGGTGAATCCGAAGAAGCTGATCGAGCAGACCACGGCGACCGAGGCACCGGCGTTGACGCCGAGGAGCTGGGGGTCGGCGAGCGGGTTGCGGGCGACGCCCTGCATGACCGTGCCCGCGAGGCCGAGGGCCGCACCGGCCAGCAGTCCGGCCACGGTGCGCGGGATGCGCACCTCCTGGACGATGAGCTGTCCCTTGATCCCGGGGTCGGGGTGGAACACCCCGTCGAGGACGTCGCCGAGAGCCACGTCCCCCGAGCCGATCGCGAGGCTCGCGAGCACCGTGAGCAGGAGCACCGCCACGGCGGCGAGCAGCCCGAGCGCCAGGACGGGGCGGCTGCGCACACGGCGCCGGGCCGCCGGGCGGGCGGGCCGTTCGTTCGTTCCCTGGAGAACCGGGCCGCTCACAGCCGGTGCACCCGGGGCGGCGACATGCGGTCGTGCACTGTTCCTCACCCTTGCTTGTCGCCCCCGGGACGGGGCGCACCCGCGAGCATAAGTAAGGTTAGCCTAACAGTGCCAGACCAGCGATCCGCTGCAGTGCCCCCGCGAGGTACGGAGAACCCCTTGTCGAACGCCGCGCCCGTGGCGGCCCCCGCCGCTCCCGCCACCCCCGTGACCGTCCCTGCCGGCCCCGCGGGCCCGCCCGGCGTCCCGGCCTCCGATCCGCTGGCCGGCGCCGTGCCGCTGGAGTCGGCCGAGCAGTTGCGCGCGATCCTGGGCGAGCCGTGGCCCGTCGTCATCGACAAGGTCCACGACGAGCTCACCGAGGACGACATGGCCCTGCTGGCGCGGGCTCCGTTCTGCGCCGTCTCGACGTCCGACGCCGACGGCAACTGCGACACCTCCCCGCGCGGGGGCGAGCCCGGCTTCACCCGGGCCCTGGACGCGCGGACCCTGGTGATGCCCGACCTGCCGGGCAACCGCCGCGGCGACAGCTTCCACAACATCGTGTCCAACCCGCACGTCGGCCTGATGTACCTGGTCCCCGGCGTGATGACCGTGCTGCGGATCAACGGGCGGGCCCGCATCCTCACCGACGCGCCCTTCTTCGACGCGATGGCGGTGAAGGGCCGGCGCCCCGACCTCGCGCTGGTCGTGGACATCGACGAGATCTACCTGCACTGCCCGGCCTCGCTCAAGCGCTCCGGCCTGTGGGCCCCGGAGAAGTGGGAGGGCACGGCGGGCGGGGCCCGCTGAGGGCTGTCCCGTAATCCCCGGTGGATCAGCGCGCGGCGTCAGATGCGGTGCATCGCAAGGCGGAGGGACGTCCGCATACTGGATGTATTCGGGCGTTCCGACAACGCGGCGAGGTGCCGTAGCTGTCGTCGCGCGCCCGCCAGGGGTTACGGGACAGCCCTGAGGGGCGTCAGAACCCGCCGCCGCCGAAGTCGCCGCCGCCCCCGAAGCCACCGCCGTCGAACCCGCCTCCGCCGCCGCCGTCGCCGAAGCCGCCGCCGCCGAAGCCCGAGGAGTCGAAGTCGGAGCCGGAGACGTCGCCGCCGCCCCAGTCGCCTCCACCGGCGCCGAAGTCGCCGCCGCCGTACTCCGCCGCGTAGGCCGGGGTGGCGAGCATCGAGCCGAGCATGGTGCCGACCAGCAGGCCCGGGAGCAGACCGCCGCCGAAGTACCCGCCGGCCCAGGGGCCGTAGGCCGGGCCGGCCTCCCAGTAGGGGCGCCGTCCGTCCCCGGTGTCGACCGTGCGGCTCGCGGGGTCCGCGCCCTCCCGGAGCCGGACCTCGTCGGCGCCGCAGACCGGGACCTCGCGGGCCGCTCCGCCGGACGGCGTCCACCGGACGTCCGCCACCGAGGGCCCGTGGCGCGGGTCGAAGAAGCAGGGCGGGCGGCGGTCCGGGAGCGGGCGGCCGGCGCGGCGGGCCTCCAGGACGGCGAGGGAGAAACGGCCGTCCTCCAGCGCCCGGGTGACGCCGCGGACGTCGGAGGGGTGGCGGGCGCCGTCCATCCGGGACTTGGCGTCCTCGTAGGAGTCGAGGGCGTGTGCGTAGTCGGTGCGCATCGCGTCGTCGGCCCCCTCCTCGCCGGGCCGGAAGTCCAGCCGGTCCAGGGTCTCGCCGAACGCGGTGATGTCCTCGTCCACGACGACCCGCAGCTTCTCCAGGGCGGCCCGCTCCTCGGCCTCCTTGCGCCTCCTGGTGCGGCGGGCCACCGCGAACGCGGTGCCTCCGCCCGCGAGGACCAGGCCGCCGAGGACGACCAGGCCGGTCACCGGGACCCCGCTCGCGCCGCCGCCGCTGCCGCCGGACCAGGAGGCCGGGGCGCTGCCCCGGGCCTGTTCGATGGCCCGGTCGACGAAGGCGTTCAGCTGGGTCGCGGCGTCGGTGTCCGCACCCGGTGCCTTCACGGCGGTGGTGAGGTTGCCGACGGCCCGGGCCGGCATCACCTGCGGGTCGGCGCCCGCGTCGAAACCGTCGCCGAGGCGGACCGCGTAGACGCCGGTGATGCCGGTGTCGGTGCGGAGGTTGCGCAGGAGGTTCTGCGGCGGGTACGCGGACGTGGCGGGCAGCACCGCGACGAACACCGGCTTGTCCGCGTCCTTGATCTTCTTCTCCAGGGCGGCCTGCTGGGACGCCGGGAGCAGGCCGGCCGCCGCCGGGTCGACGTACACGGGGCCCTCGCGCAGGGCGGCCGCCGCGTCACCGATCGTGGCGGGGGCGGCCCGGGCGGCCGGTGCCATGGCCGGCAGGGCCGCCAGGAGCACCAGCAGCAGACAGGTCCGGAGGAGGACGAGCGGCGTCGTGCGCATACGTCGAAAGTAACCCGGGCGGGCGGCGGGCGCCTCACCCGCCCGGTGCGGGGGCGTCAGTCGGTGCGGGCGTCCCGGGTGAGGCGGATCGTGTCGCGGTACCACCGGGCGCTGTCCTTGAGCGTCCGCCGCTGGGTGTCGTAGTCGACGCGGACGATGCCGAACCGCTTGTCGTAGCCGTAGGCCCACTCGAAGTTGTCCATGAGCGACCAGGCGAAGTAGCCGCGGACGTCGGCACCCTGCCGGCGGGCCTCGGCGACGGCCTCGATGTGGTCGGCGAGGTAGGCGGTGCGGTCGGCGTCGGGGACGGTCCCGTCGGCGGCGACGGTGTCGTCGAAAGCGGCCCCGTTCTCCGTGATCACGGTCGGCAGCGCGTAGTCGCGCTGGAGCCGCAGCAGCAGGTCGGTGAGCTCGGTGGGGGTGATCTCCCAGTCCATGGCGGTGCGGGGCAGGTCGCGCTCCACTCCGCGGACGACGGGCAGGCCGTCGTCGCCGGTCGGCGACCCGTCCTCGGTGACCCCGGAGAACAGCGCGCCCCGGTAGAAGTTGACGCCGAGGACGTCGAGGGGCGTGGCGATGGCCTCCAGGTCGCCGTCCCGGACGGGCAGTGCGATGCCCTGGGCCGCGAGGTCGGCGACGACGTCCTGCGGGTAGCGGCCGTGGACGAGCGGGTCGAGGTAGAGGCGGGTCCCCATCCCGTCGGCCCGGCGGCACGCCTCCCGGTCGGCCTCGCTGCCGGTCTCCGGGGTGGCCGTGCCCAGGTTGAGGGTGATGCCGAGTTCCAGCGGACCGCTCCCCGCGGCCTCGCGGATCTGCCGGGCGGCCAGTCCGTGGCCGAGGAGCAGGTGGTGGACGGCGCCCATGGCGTCGCCCAGGTCGGTGCGGCCGGGGGCGTGCGCACCGTAGGCGTAGCCGAGCATCGCCGAGCACCACGGCTCGTTCAGGGTGGTCCAGTGCGCGACCCGGTCGCCGAGCGCCTCGTGGGCGAGCATGGCGTACTCCGCGAACCGCAGGGCGGTGTCGCGGGCCGGCCAGCCGCCCGCGTCCTCCAGCTCCTGCGGCAGGTCCCAGTGGTAGAGGGTGATCCAGGGGGTGACGCCCCGCTCCTGGAGCTCGTCGACCAGCCGCTTGTAGAAGTCGAGGCCCTTGGCGTTGGCGGGGCCCCGGCCGCCCGGCTGGATGCGCGGCCAGGCGAGCGAGAAGCGGTACGTGTCGACGCCGAGGCCCGCGATCAGCTCCACGTCCTCCGGCATCCGGTGGTAGTGGTCGCACGCGGTGTCGCCGTGCTCCGCCTGGTGCACGGCGCCGGGCACCCGGCAGAAGGTGTCCCAGATGGAGGGGGTGCGGCCGTCCTCCGCGACGGCGCCCTCGATCTGGTACGAGGAGGTCGCGACGCCCCAGCGGAAGTCGGCAGGGAGTCCCTGGACGGCGGCGGGCTGCAGGCTGCTGCGGGGCGTGACGAGGTTCATGGGTCTCCGTAACTCCGGGGTGCGGTGTGTGGGGTGGGGGCCGGGGGCGGTCAGTGGTGCAGCCAGCAGGCGACCTCGCGGCCCCGGCCCGTGTCCGGTGCGGTGAGCACCGGGACCCGCTCGGAGCAGGGTTCGAAGGCCTTGCCGCAGCGGGGGTGGAAGGCACAGCCGGCGGGCATCGCGGCCAGGTGCGGGGGCGAACCGGGGATGCCGCTGAGCTCGCGCCGCGGGCCGTGCAGCGCGGGGAACGAGTGCAGCAGGCCGTCGCTGTAGGGGTGCCGCGGGTCCTCGTAGATCTCGGCGGCGCCCGCCTGCTCGACGATCCGGCCGCCGTACATGATCGCGATGCGGTCGGAGAACTCGATCAGCAGGGAGATGTCGTGGGTGATGAAGACGACGGAGAAGGAGAGCTGCTCGCGGAGCTGGACGAGCCGGCGCAGGATCTGGCGCTGCATCACGACGTCGAGGGCGGTGGTGGGTTCGTCCATGATGACGATCTCGGGTTCCAGCGCGAGGGCCATGGCGATCATGACCCGCTGGCGCATCCCGCCGGACAGCTGGTGCGGGTAGGCGGCGAGCCGGTCGGCGGAGATGCCGACGAGGCCGAGGAGTTCCTCGGCGCGTGCCGTCCGCTCGGCCTTGCGCAGGCCGGGGCGGTGCGCCCTGAGCACGTCGGTGAGCTGGCTGTGGACGGTGTGCACCGGGTTGAGGGAGTTCATCGCCCCCTGGAACACGATGGACAGCTCCTGCCAGCGGAAGGCCCGCAGTTCGTCCGGGCTGAGGGACAGGATGTCGACGGGCTCGGCGCCGGGGCGGTGGTAGTGCACGTTGCCTCCGGTGATCACCCCGGGCGGGGAGAGCAGCCGTGTGACGGCGTAGGCCAGCGTGGACTTGCCCGAGCCCGACTCGCCGGCCAGGCCGAGGACTTCGCCGCGGTGCAGGGTCAGGTCGACGTCCCGCAGCGCGCGCACGCCGCTCGTGCCGGTGCCGTAGTCGACGTTCAGGCCGCTGATGGTGAGGATCGGCTCGGCGGTCATGCGGACTGCTCCTTGCTGCGCGTGCCCGGGTCTTCGGACGGGGTGGGCGTGCCGGGGTCTTCGGACCGGCTGCGCGTGCCCGGGTCCTCGGACGGGGTGGGCGTGCCCGTGCGGGCCACGGGGGTGAAGCCGACCCGCATCCGGACCTTCCGCGAGGAGCCGGCGGCGGTGCGCAGCCTCGGGTTGACGAACTCGTCGATGCCGAAGTTGATCAGTGCCAGGGCGGTGCCCAGGAGGGCGATGCACAGGCCGGCGGGGACGAACCACCACCAGGCGCCCTGGGCCAGGGCCTGGTTGGACTGCGCCCAGAAGAGCACGGTGCCCCAGTTCCAGTGGGAGATGTCGGCGACGCCGATGAAGGCGAGGGTGATCTCGGAGAGGATCGCGAAGATGACGGTGCCGACGAAGCCGGACGCGATGACGGCCGTCAAGTTCGGCATGACCTCGAAGAGGATGATCCGCCAGGTCGACTCACCGGTGGCGCGGGCCGCCTCCACGTAGTCGCGCCGCCTGAGGGACAGGGTCTGTGCGCGCAGGACGCGTGAGCCCCACGCCCAGGAGGTGAGGGCGATGACCGAGGCGATCAGCAGGTCGCCGGTGTCCTCGACGAAGCTCGCGATGATGATGATCAGCGGCAGCCCGGGGATGACGAGGAAGACGTTGGAGAGCATCGAGAGGATCTCGTCGGCGGCCCCGCCGAGGAACCCGGCGGTGACGCCGATGAGCACGGACAGCACGGTGGCGAGGAATCCGGCGAGGAACCCGACCACGAGCACACCGCGGGTGCCGACCAGGATCTGGGAGAGCACGTCCTGCCCGGTGTGCGTGGTGCCGAACCAGTGCGCGGAGGAAGGCGGTTGCAGCAGCTGGTCGCTCATCGCGTCCGGGTCGTACGGGGCGAGCCACGGGCCGATGACGGCGAGGACCACGAAGAACGCGAGGATGAGCAGCCCGGTGCGGGTCTTCCCGCCCCGCAGCAGTCGGAACCTCGACCGGCTCGGCGCGGCGGGGGCGGGGACGTCGTCCAGTACGGCTACGTCGGTGGCGGTGACGGCCATGGTCGTCAGGCCTCCTTACGAGTGCGGGGGTCGAGGAGGGCGTAGGCCATGTCGGCCAGCAGGTTCGCGACGAGCACGGAGAGCGTGATGACCAGGAAGACGCCCTGCATCAGCGGGTAGTCCTTGGCCCCGACCGCCTGGAGGAGCCGGAAGCCGATGCCCGGGTAGTTGAAGACCATCTCGACGAGCAGCGTCCCGCTCACGATGAACCCCAGGGAGAGCGCGAAGCCGGAGATGTTGGGCAGGACGGCGTTGCGGGCGGCGTAGGAGAACATCACCCGGCGCTCGGAGAGCCCCTTGGCCTGCGCCACCATGACGTAGTCCTCGGAGGAGACCGTCACCATCATGTTGCGCATGCCGAGGATCCAGCCGGCGACGGCGCTGAGCACGATCGTCACCCCGGGCAGCACCCCGTGGTAGAGCGCGCTGGAGATGAACGGCCAGTCGAAGGCCGGGACGAGGGAGCTGTCGTAGCCGCCCTCGAAGGGGAAGAGCGGCCACTTCACCGCGAACAGCGCGATGGCGATGAGGCCGAGCCAGAAGTAGGGGACGGACGAGATGAAGGTCGTGACGGGGAGCAGCCCGTCCAGCCAGGATCCGCGCCGCCAGCCGCTGTAGACCCCGATGCCGGTGCCGAGCAGGAAGCTGATGAGGGTGGTGATCCCGACGAGCGCGAGCGTCCAGGGCAGCGCGTCGGAGAGCACCTCGCCCACCGGGGTGGGGAAGTAGGTGAAGGACAGGCCCAGGTCGCCCGCCAGCAGACTCGACCAGTAGTCGGTGTACTGCGCCCAGAGCGACTGGTTCTCGTCGAGTCCGAACAGCGCCTTGAGGGAGGCGATGGCGGTGGTGTCGAGCTGTCCCTGGTAACGGCTCATCAGGGCTTCGACGGGGTCGCCCGGCATCAGCCGGGGGATCAGGAAGTTGATGGTGATCGCGGCCCACGCGGTGACGGCGTAGAAGGCGAGGCGCTGGAGGACGTACTTCACTTCGCCGCCTCCTTCGTGGCGTCGGGGGCGTACAGCCAGCAGGCCGCCCACTGGCCGTCGGCCAGGTCGAAGCGCGGCGGGAGCTCGGTGCGGCAGCGCTCCATCGCCCGGGGGCAGCGGGGGTGGAAGCGGCATCCGGCCGGCGGGGTGATCAGGGAGGGCGGCTCGCCGCTCCCGGTCTCCTCCTGGTCGGCCTCGTCCGCGATCCGGTCCGGGTCGGGCGCGGAGGCGATCAGCAACTGCGTGTAGGGGTGCGCGGGGTGCTGGGTGACGGTCTCGCTGTCACCGCCCTCGACGATGCGGCCGGCGTACATCACCAGTGTGGTGTCCGCGAAGTACCGTGCGGACGCGATGTCGTGGGTGATGTAGAGGATGGCGAGGCTGAGCCGCTCCTTGAGGTCGCGGAGGAGGTTCAGGACGCCGAGCCGGATCGACACGTCGAGCATCGAGACCGGTTCGTCGGCGAGCAGGACCTGGGGGTCGGCGCCGAGCGCCCGCGCTATCGCGACGCGCTGGCGCTGCCCTCCCGACAGCTCGTGCGGGAACTTCTCCAGGTACCGGTGGGGAGGTGTGAGCTGGACGCGCTCCAGCAGCGCCGTCAGGTTCGCCTCCAGCTCCGCCTCGCCGCGCCCCGCCCGGCCGTGGATCTTCAGGGCGCGGGTCAGGTGGTAGCGCACGGTGTGCACCGGGTTGAGCGAGGCGAACGGGTCCTGGAAGATCAGCTGGACCTGTTTGACGTAGGTGCGGAAGGACCGGCCGCGCCCGGCCTTCACCGCCCTGCCGCCCATCCGGACCTCGCCCGCGGTGAGCGGGTACAGCTGGGCGAGCAGCCGTGCGACGGTGGACTTCCCGGAGCCGGACTCCCCCACCAGGGCCGTGACGGTGCCGCGCCGGAGCTCCAGCGAGACGTCGTCGACGGCGTGGACGGTGCGGTGCCTGCGGGCGACGAGGTCGCCGGCGGTGCGCCGCACGGGGAAGTGCTTGGTGACTCCGCGTGCTTCGAGCACCACATCGGTACCGGTGCGCACGTCTGCGGACTGTTCGGTGGTCATGGACGGTACTTCCTCGTGCTCGGAGGGTCCGGCATGGGAGGGACGGGGGATGGCGCGGGGCCGGGTGCGTGCGGCTGCGGGGCGGAGGGCCGGGGCCGCACGGAGCGCCGGCACCCGGGGGCGGCGGCGCGGCCGTGCGGCCCCGGTCCCCGCGACGCCGCCTTCCGGGTGCCGGCCCCTCTCACTTGGCGGGCTGGAGGTTCAGCACGACTTCGAGCGCGTCGGGCTGGGTGTGCTGGGGTGCCGCGTACGGGTCCTTCTCGGTGGGCCAGCCCACCCAGTTCTTCGTGGAGTACTCGGCGCCGATCGGGGCGGCGGCCGTCGGGATGACCGGCGCCTCCTCGACCATGATCTTCTGGAGCGTGTTCATGGCCTCGGTGCGGGCGGCGTCGTCCGTGGCGTTGGCGTACTCCTTGAGCGCGGCGGTGGCCTCGGGGCTCTTGAAGCGCCCGAAGTTGCCGAGCTGGGAGGTCTTGCCGACGGGCTGGAGGATCGCCCCGTCCATGATGTTCTGGTACATGTCGTAGGGCGTGGCCCCGCTGTTGGTCCAGTGCAGCGTGGCGTCGAAGTTGCCGGTGGCGACGTCGGTGCCCCAGGCCTCGGCGGTCTGCGTCTTGACCTTGGCCTCGATGCCCAGCTGCTTGATGTTGTCCTTGATGATGGACAGCCCGGTGATGTAGTCGTTCCAGCCGGCCGGGTCGGTGAAGGTCAGCTCGACCGGCTTGCCGTCCGGGTCCTTCAGGACGCCGCCGGCGAGCGTGAAGCCGGCCTCGTCGAGGATCTTCTTGGCCCCGGCGACATCGGGCTGCGTGGTGGCGTTCTTGTACTCCGGGGCCAGGAAGGACGCACCGGCGGGGAGCGGGATGCCGGTCGGGTTGCTGATCTCCGGGTAGAGCGTCGCCTGCGCCTGCACGTGGATGGCCTTGCGGTCGACGACCATGGCCATCGCCTTGCGCAGGGCCGGGTTGTCGAAGGGCTTGCGGGCGGTGTTGAACCACAGGCCGTGGATGCCGAGGCCGGAGGGGAACCACAGCTTGTGGTTCTCGGCGTCCTTGGCGATGTACAGCTGCTTGTAGTTCGGCATGAAGACGAAGGACCACTCCAGCTTGCCGCTCGCCAGTGCCGTGGTCGCCGCGCTGTTGTCGTTGTACGCGGTGTAGCGCAGCTCCTTGACCTTGGTCTCGCCCTTCCAGTAGGCGGGCGTGGCGGTCAGGGTGGTCGTCTGCGGGGTGAAGGTCTTCAGCTTGTACGGGCCCGAGCCGACCGGGGTGCGGTTCGGCCAGGTCTCCGGGTTCTCGACCTTCTCCCAGATGTGCCGGGGCACCACGAAGGTCGTGATGATCTTGTTCTGGTTGACGAACTGCGATTCCTTGAAGGTCAGGACGACCTTGCCGCCCTCGACCGCGATGCCGTCGTAGGGGATGCCGTTGCCGTTGAGCGCCGGGTGCTTCTTGAGCAGTTCGAAGGTGAACGCGACGTCCTGCGCGGTCAGCGGCTTGCCGTCGGCCCACTTGGCGCGCTCGTCCAGCGTGAAGGTGAGCTTGGTGAAGTTGGACTCCCAGTCCCACCCGGTGGCCAGCCACGGGTCGGCCTTGTCGGTGGGGCGGATCTGGTTGGTCATCGCCAGCGGCTCGTAGATCATGAAGCGGTAGCCGAGGGTGGCGCCCGCCGAGGTCGCGAGGAAGGGGTTGCTGTTGTTCGTCTGCGGCCCGTCCGGCTTGCCGAGGGTCAGCACGCCCGAGGCGCCCGCTCCTCCCTTGCCGGCGCCCGAGTTGGCGGACGAGCAGCCTGCGGCGAGCGCGACCACGGCGGTGGCGGCTGAGAGCGCTCTCAGGGTGTGACGGCGGCGTACGGACATGGCGACTCCAGGAGGACTGCGGGTGCGGGGAGGGGACGGACGACCGGCGGGGCCGGGTCCGTTACGGCGCCGAGTGGCGCACGACCAGTTCGGTGGGCAGCACGACCGGTCCGTCCGGTACGGCGGTGCCGCCGAGGTGGGAGAGCAGCAGTCGGGCCGCCGCCTCGCCCATCAGGCGCGTGGGCTGGTGCACGGTGGTCAGCGGCGGTTCGGTGTGTTCGGCCATCGGGATGTCGTCGAAGCCGACCACCGCGACGTCGTCGGGCACGCGGCGGCCGGCGGCCCGAAGGCCGCGCAGGACTCCGGCCGCGCTGATGTCGTTGTGGGCGAAGACCGAGTCGAACCGCTCCCCCCGGGAGAGGAGCAGCTCCACGGCGTGACGGCCCCCGCGTTCGGTGAAGTCCCCGTCCACGACCGGGCCGGCGGGAAGGACCGAGCGGAAGCCCGCGAGCCGGTCCCGTACGCAGCCGAAGTGCGTCGGCCCCGTGACGACGAGGGGTCTGGTACGTCCCGCGGCCCGCAGATGGCGGGCGGCGGACGCGCCCCCCTCGTGATTGGTGGTCACGACGGAGGGGAATTCCGGGTGGTGGCCCCGGTCGTCGATCAGGACGATCGGCAGGCCGGACCGGTGCAGCGCGGTCAGCTGGTCGAGGGTGTTCTCCGGTTCGACGACGACGAGTCCGTCGAAGGCGCGCGCCGACACCTGGGTGGTGAAGCGCTCGACGGACTCGGCACCCCGGTTGCAGGTGAAGAGCAGCAGGCCGTAGCCGGCCGCCTCGACGGTGTCGACGACCCCCTGGAGCACCTCGCCCATCCACGGCCAGGTCAGCGAGGGCACCAGCATCCCGACCGTGCGGCTGCTGCCGCGGGCCAGTCCGACGGCGCCCGAGCTGGGCACGTATCCGAGGTCCGCGATCACTTCACGAACGCGCGCCGCGGTCGAACCGTCCACCTCGCCCTTGAGGTTGATGACCCGTGACACGGTCGTCTTGCTGACGCCGGCCTCGCGGGCGACATCGGCGATGGTGACACGCAACGGGCCTCCAGGGACAAGGCGGGACAGGGTGGCGGGAACGGCCGTCGGTACCGGTTCCGCAACCGGTACCGGAACCGGTACCGGCGTTGCGGCTGGAGTTAACCGCGCCGGAACAGGGGCGTCAATACTTCACGTCGAGATTGGTCCGTACCCATGCCCGGAGGGCCGCCGGAAGCGCTTCCGTTCATCTCTTGAACACGTTCCGGAGCGCGACGGCCGTTCGGCGGCGGCCGGGAACCGCGGCGCCCGCGCGGGCGGTTGCGACGGGCCCGAGGGCGCGGCGGCGCCGGGCCGTCCCGGTTTCGCCGCGACGGCGCGGGCGCGCACCGGACGTACGGCCTCACGCCGGGGCCTCGTCATCGCCCCTCCCCGGACACCGCCCGGACGCGCCGGCCCGGTGCCTGGCGCACCGGGCCCCGGTTCGACGGCGGGCCTGCGCCGGGGCCGTCCACCGGAGGCGGCGGCGTGGGCGGCACCCGTCCGTCCGCGGGTCTAGGACGCGTGGACGGACGGGGTACGGGGGCGGGGGTGCAGGGGCGAGCGGGGTGCGTGGACGGGGGGCTGGAGGGGTCGGCGGACGGGATCGGTCCGGCGACGGTCCGGCGGGCGGGCGTGACCCGCCGACGGGTGCGCCCCGGGGGGTGCGTCCCCGGGGGGGCGTGTCCCGGGTACGTACGGCTCTCAGTCGGTGGGCTCGACGCCGGCCCGCAGCAGGCCGTAGGTGTACGCGTCCTCCAGTGCCTGCCAGGACGCGGCGATGACGTTCTCGGCCACGCCGACCGTCGCCCAGTCGCCGGATCCGTCACCTGTGGTGATGAGGACCCGGGTGGTGGACTCGGTGCCGGTGCGGCCCTCCAGGATGCGGACCTTGTAGTCGATCAGCTCCAGCTTGGCGAGCTGCGGGTAGATCCGTTCCAGACCGACGCGCAGCGCCCGGTCCAGGGCGTTGACCGGGCCGTTGCCCTCGGCGGTGGCGACGATCCGCTCACCCTTGGCCCAGAGCTTCACGGTCGCCTCGTTGGCGTGGGTGCCGTCGGGGCGGTTCTCTACGATGGCCCGCCAGGACTCGACGCGGAAGTAGCGGCGGGGCCGGCCGTCCACCTCGGCGCGCAGCAGGAGTTCGAAGGAGGCGTCGGCCGCCTCGTAGGTGTAGCCCTGCAGTTCGCGTTCCTTGACCCGCTCGACGACCCGGCCGACGAGCGCGCGGTCCCCTCCCAGGTCGATGCCGAGCTCCTTGCCCTTCAGCTCGATGGAGGCGCGGCCGGCCATGTCGGACACCAGCATCCGCATGGTGTTGCCGACGCGCTCCGGATCGATGTGCTGGTAGAGGTCCGGGTCGACCTTGATCGCGGAGGCGTGCAGTCCGGCCTTGTGGGCGAAGGCGGAGACGCCCACGTAGGGCTGGTGGGTGGAGGGCGTCAGATTGACGACCTCGGCGATGGCGTGCGAGATGCGGGTCATGTCGGCGAGCGCGCCCTCGGGCAGGACGTTCTTGCCGTACTTGAGCTCCAGGGCGGCGACGACGGGGAAGAGGTTCGCGTTGCCGACCCGCTCGCCGTAGCCGTTGGCGGTGCACTGGACATGGGTGGCGCCCGCGTCCACGGCGGCCAGGGTGTTGGCGACGGCGCACCCGGTGTCGTCCTGGGCGTGGATGCCGATCCGGGCTCCGGTGTCGGCGAGGACGGTGGAGACGACGGCCTGGATCTGCGCGGGGAGCATCCCCCCGTTGGTGTCGCAGAGGATGACCACGTCGGCCCCGGCCTCGTGGGCGGTGCGCACGACCGACTTGGCGTACTCGGCGTCGGCGCGGTAGCCGTCGAAGAAGTGCTCGCAGTCGACGAAGACCCGGCGGCCCTGTTCCCGGAGGTGGGCGACGGTGTCGCGGACCATCTCCAGGTTCTCGTCCAGGGTGGTGCGCAGGGCCAGTTCGACGTGCCGGTCGTGGGACTTGGCGACCAGGGTGATCACCGGGGCTCCCGAGTCCAGGAGCGCCTGGACCTGCGGGTCCTCGGAGGCCTTGCCGCCGGCCCTGCGGGTCGCGCCGAACGCGACGAGCTGGGCGTGCGCGAAGTCGATCTCCTGCCGGGCACGGGCGAAGAACTCGGTGTCACGGGGGTTGGCACCGGGCCAGCCGCCCTCGATGAAGCCCACGCCGAAGTCGTCCAGATGCCGGGCGATGGTCAGCTTGTCCGCGACCGTCAGGTTGATGCCTTCACGCTGCGCACCGTCGCGCAGGGTGGTGTCGAAGACGTGGAAGGTGTCGCCGGGGGCCGTGGCCTTGGTGGTCATGCTGATCTGACTCCTGTCGGGTGAGCGGATCCGGACGAATCGGCTCCACTTGCCCCCATCATCTCGCGTGCCTCGCCCCGGTCTTGGTGTGGACCGGAAAACGAAAAAACCCCTCGCGGGTGCGAGAGGTCTGCGCGCGGGTCTGGGGCACGGTGTCCGTTCCGTACGTGGTGATACGGGACGGTCACTGCGGACCGGCGCGCCTGCTGCCGATAATCATGGCGTACGAGGACACACACGCAGTCTGGCACAGCGGTGCCACCGGGTCCCGGCCCGTCTCAGGATGCGGGCGTGACGTCCGTCGCAGGGCGACCGGCCCGCGGAGGCGGGGGGACGGCGCGGCACGGCGCCCGTCGGCCGGTGGGCGGCTCCCCCGGGTGGGCCCGGGACGGTGCGACTCCCCGGCCGGGGCCGGGACGGCGGCTCCTCGGGTGGACCGGAGCGGCGGCTCCCCGGCCGGGTCCGGCGAGTCCCCGGTGGGCCCGGGACGGCCGAGCCGCGCCCCGGGTGCGGGGCGCGGCCGCCGTGACCGGGAGCGCCGACCGGACCCCGCCGCACCGGTACCCGGGCCCCGGCGGGACCCGGGGCAGGGCCGTGAGGAGCGCCGGGCCCACCGGGCGGCCCGGGCCCGCGCGCAGGACCGGCACACGCGTCCGGCACCCGGGTCGGGCGGCCGGGCCCGGCGGGGCTGCCGCCCCGACGCCCTAGCCGAGCTCGTGCATCCAGCCGTGGGTGTCCTCGGCGATGCCGCGCTGGATGTCCAGCAGGCGCTCGCGCAGCTTGAGCGTGACCTCGCCGGGGGTGCCGTCGCCCTGGACCCACGCGCCGTCCGCGGACTTCACGGTGCCGACGGGGGTGATGACGGCGGCGGTGCCGCAGGCGAAGACCTCGGTGAGGGTGCCGTTCTCGGTGTCGGCGCGCCACTGGTCGATGGAGACGCGGCCCTCCTCGGAGGCGTAACCGAGGTCGCGGGCGACCGTGAGGAGGGAGTCACGGGTGACACCGGCGAGCAGCGAGCCGGTGAGGGAGGGGGTGACGATCCGCTTGCCGCCGTCCTCCTGCTCGTACACGAAGTAGAGGTTCATGCCGCCCAGCTCCTCGACCCACGTGTGCTCGACGGCGTCGAGGTAGGCGACCTGGTCGCAGCCCTGCTCGGCGGCCTCGGCCTGGGCGAGGAGGGAGGCGGCGTAGTTGCCGCCGGTCTTGGCGTCGCCCATGCCGCCGGGGACGGCGCGGACCCGGTCCCGGGAGAGCCAGATGGAGACGGGCTTCACCCCGCCGGGGAAGTAGGCGCCGGCCGGGGAGGCGATGACGAGGAAGAGGTACTCGTTGGCCGGGCGGACGCCGAGACCCACCTCGGCGGCGATCATGAACGGGCGCAGGTAGAGCGACTCCTCGCCGCCGTGGGCCGGGACCCACGCCTGGTCCTGCCGGACCAGGACGTCACAGGCCTCGATGAAGGTCTCGACCGGCAGCTCCGGCATCGCGAGCCGGGCGGCGGACCGCTGGAACCGGGCGGCGTTGGCCTCGGGGCGGAAGGTGGCGACCGTGCCGTCGGGCTGCCGGTACGCCTTCAGCCCCTCGAAGATCTCCTGCGCGTAGTGCAGCGTCATGTTGGCGGGATCCATCGACAGCGGCCCGTACGGCACGAGCTGGGCGTCGTGCCAGCCGCGCCCCTCGGTCCAGCGGATCGTCACCATGTGGTCGGTGAAGTGCCGGCCGAAGCCGGGGCTGGTCAGGATCGCCTCGCGCTCCGCGTCGGACAGCGGGTGGGAGGAGGGCTTGAGCTCGATCGTGGGCGTCGTCATGAGTGCGTGTCCTTCACCGGTCTTGTGTGTGAGGGACCGCGCTCACGCCCGCTCCCGCCCGGTCCGCACCGGGCAGGCAGGAGGACGTCCGAGCTCCGCCGCGAGCCGCGGTCCCGCGTTCGATTATCTCCCGGGGGCGGCTCTGTACGAAATGACGTGTTTGCGGCGACGCTCGCGCGACGCGGGAACGCGGTCCTGAGGTCGATGGTGGCACCCGGAGACCACGAGAAGAAGCCGCCGGGTGCGTTGCGACCCGGCGGCTTCGAAAGGGAGTCGTCGGATCAGCCCGCTACGCGTACCGCGAGCGCGTCGCCGATCTCGTCGGTGGTGCGCGGCTGCGCGCCGTCACGCTCCGCGAGGTCGGCGGAGACGGCCTCCTCGATGCGCACGGCCTCGGCCTCGTAGCCGAGGTGGCGCAGCAGGAGGGCGACGGAGAGGACCGTGGCGGTCGGGTCGGCCTTGCCCTGGCCCGCGATGTCGGGCGCGGTGCCGTGCACCGGCTCGAACATGGACGGGAAGGCGCCCGTCGGGTTGATGTTGCCGGAGGCGGCCAGGCCGATGCCGCCGGTCACGGCTGCGGCGAGGTCGGTGAGGATGTCACCGAAGAGGTTGTCGGTGACGATGACGTCGAAGCGCTCCGGCTGCGTGACGAAGAAGATCGTCGCCGCGTCGACGTGCAGGTAGTCGGTGGTGACCTCGGGGAACTCGGCCGCGACCTTGTCGAAGGTGTTCTTCCACAGGTGGCCCGCGTGCACCAGGACGTTGTTCTTGTGGACCAGCGTCAGCTTCTTGCGGGGGCGGGCCGCGGCGCGTGCGAAGGCGTCCCGCACGACACGCTCGACACCGTAGGCGGTGTTGACGCTGACCTCGGTGGCGACCTCGTGCTCGGTGCCGGTGCGCAGGGAACCGCCGTTGCCCGTGTACGGACCCTCGGTGCCCTCGCGGACGACGACGAAGTCGATCTCCGGGCGGCCGGCCAGCGGGGTCGCGGTGTTCGGGAAGAGCTTCGACGGCCGCAGGTTGATGAAGTGGTCGAAGGCGAAGCGCAGCTTCAGCAGGAGCCCGCGCTCCAGCACGCCCGAGGGGACGGACGGGTCGCCGATGGCGCCGAGCAGGATGGCGTCGTGGCCCCTGAGGGCTTCGAGCTCCGCGTCGGGGAGGGTCTCACCGGTGCGGTGCCATCGCCGGGCGCCGAGGTCGTACTCCCTGGTCTCCAGCTTCACGTCCTGCGGGAGAACAGCGTTGAGAACCTTGAGGCCCTGGGTGACGACCTCCTGGCCGATACCGTCGCCGGGGATCACTGCGAGATCGATGCTGCGAGACATACCCGGAACCCTAGCCCTCCGTCCCACCCCATGACACTCGGCGTCCACGATGCGGACATCCGGGCTTCCGCACGGAAGCCGGCCGCCACGGGGTGGGACCGGGCGTCACGGGGTGGGAACGGTCACGGCGAGGCGGGGGTCAGTGGCCGGTCGAGCCGCCGTTGTCCCGGCGGTCGAGAGCCCGCTGGAGGGCCGCGGCGGCGTTCTGGCGCTCCGACTCGGCGGAGCGGGAGCTGTGGCGGACGCGACGGGCGGTGGTCTGTGCCATGGGGGATCGACTCCTTGAGATCGCTTGGATGTCGGGACCGGGGCTCCGCACGAGGGGTGCCCTGATCGGCTTTCGAGCGCCTGAAGGGGCGGGGAGCGGATGCCCGCAGGGATTGCCTGCGCCGGGCACACTCACGCACACCGGCCGCTGGATCAGCGGCTCGTTCGGCTCGTCCCACGCTAGGACAGCTCGGCCCGTCTGTCTCTACGGATACTCGGACTTCCTACTATCTGAGACGGCGGCGCCGGAGAGGCCCGCGCCGGCCGCCCCCGCCGGGACCCTCAGAGCTCCGTGGTCAGCTGGGCCTCGATGTGTGCGCGCAGGACGCCGGCCATGTCCGTGGTCCGGTCGCTGAGCAGCCACTGCACCTGGAGCCCGTCCATGAGGGCGATCAGCTGCCGGCCGGCGGGACCGGGAGCGACCGCGTCGCGCAGCGCGCCCTCCCGGCGCGTCTGTGCGTAGGCGAGCCGGGCGCCCGCCACCGAGTTCTCGTAACGGCGCACGAAGTACGCGTGGGCGGGGTGGTCGGCGGCGGTCGCCTCGGCGGAGACCACCGAGAACAGCTCGACGATCCCGCGCCGCCCCGCGTTCAGCGCGGCCAGCTCGACGAACCGCCGCAGCCGCCCGACGCCCGTGGTGCCGCCGAGCGACAGCCACGCGTCGTCCACCTCGTCGCGGTGTTCGAGCACCGCGAGCAGCAGCGACTCCTTGGTCGGGAAGTGGTGCAGCAGTCCGGTGTGCGAGAGGCCGCACCGGGTCGCGATCACCCGCAGCGACGCACCCCGGTACCCGGCCTCGCCGAACAGGGCCATGGCCTGGTCGAGGATCTCCCGCCGCTTCGCGCGGCCCTTCGCGTAGCCACGCGGCGCTTCGGCCGTCACTCGCCACTCTCCCGGTCCGCCGGCGTCGCTGCGCCGGGCACGTCGGTGGGCCCGGCTCGCGTCCGGTGCCCCGAGGGACCGGACTCCGTGGATCCGCGGAGGTGGAGCGAATCCCCGGAGATACTTACCAGGTGGTCGGTATCGACTCTATGGTGAGGGCGAACCGTGTCGCGAAAGGACCCCCCGTGTCCCCCTCCCTGCCCTACCTCGACCCCGCGCTCCCCGTCCCCGAACGGGTCGACGACCTCCTCGGCCGCATGACCCTGGCCGAGAAGACCGGCCAGATGCTCCAGCTGAACGCCAAGGACGGGGTACGCCACGCCATCGAGGACCTGCACGCGGGCTCGATCCTGCACGCCTCCCCCGAGCGCGTCCTCGAAGCGGCGGCGCTGACCGAGCGGACCCGGCTGCGCGTCCCGCTGCTGGTCGCGGAGGACTGCATCCACGGCCACTCCTTCTGGGAGGGCGCCACGATCTACCCCACCCAGCTCGGCCTCGCCGCGACCTGGGACCCGGAGCTCGTGGAGCGCGTCGCCCGGGCCACCGCCGTCGAGGTCGCCGCGACGGGCGTCCACTGGACGTTCTCGCCGGTGCTCTGCATCACCCGGGACCTGCGCTGGGGCCGGGTCAGCGAGACGTTCGGCGAGGACCCCTTCCTGATCGGCGAACTGGCCTCCGCGATGGTCCGCGGCTACCAGGGCGAGGGACTGGACGACCCGACGGCGGTGCTGGCGTGCGCCAAGCACTTCGCGGGCTACTCCGAGACGCAGGGCGGCCGTGACGCGAGCGAGGCCGACCTCTCGCGGCGCAAGCTGCGCTCCTGGTTCCTGCCCCCGTTCGAGCGGGTCGCCCGGGAGGGCTGCCGCACGTTCATGCTCGGCTACCAGTCGATGGACGGGGTGCCGATCACCGTCAACGACTGGCTGCTCAACGAGGTGCTGCGCGGCGAGTGGGGCTACACCGGCACCCTGGTCACCGACTGGGACAACGTGGGCCGCATGGTGTGGGAGCAGCGGATCTACGCCGACCACACCCAGGCCGCCGCGGCGGCCGTCCGGGCCGGCAACGACATGGTGATGACCACCCCGCAGTTCTTCGAGGGCGCGCAGGAGGCCGTCGCCGCGGGCACGCTGGACGAGGCGGAGATCGACGCGGCGGTGCGGCGCGTCCTGACGCTGAAGTTCGAGCTCGGCCTGTTCGAGAACCCCCGCCACCCCGACACCGTCCGCCAGGCGGAGGTCATCGGCAGCGCGGAGCACGCCCTGCTGAACCTCGAAGCGGCCCGCCGCTCCCTGGTCCTGCTCACCAACGACGGCACCCTTCCACTGGCCGGCGGGTTCACCGCGGGCCGGGACGGACGCGCCGTCGCCGCGGCGGGGACGGCCCCGCGCAGGATCGCCGTCATCGGCCCCAACGCGGACGACGCGCAGACCCAGCTGGGCGACTGGGCGGGGTCCTCCGGCCAGACGGACTGGCTGCCGGACGGCCACCCCCGCGCCATGATCCGGACGGTGCTCGACGGGTTCACCGAGCACGTTCCGGACGGGTGGGAGGTCACCTTCGCCCGTGGGGCCGAGATCCTGTCCGTGGGCCCTGACCCCGAGGGGGCGTTCTTCCCGGACGGCCAGCCCCGCCCGGACGTGGTGGTCCCCGCGGAGCCCTCCGGGGCCCTGATCGCCGAGGCGGTCGCCGCCGCCGAGGCCGCGGACCACGTCGTCGCCGTGGTGGGCGACCGCATCGAGCTGGTCGGTGAGGGGCGTTCCACCGCGACCCTGGAGCTCGTCGGCGACCAGGTGGCGCTGCTCGACGCGCTCGCCGCGACCGGCAAGCCGCTCGTGGTCGTGGTCATCAGCTCCAAGCCGCTGGTGCTCCCGCCGTCCGCCCTGGGCGCGGCCGCGGTCGTGCACGCCTTCAACCCGGGGATGCAGGGCGGCCGCGCGGTGGCCGAGGTGCTGCTGGGCCTCGTGGAGCCGTCGGGCCGGCTGCCGGTGTCCTTCGCCCGGCACGCGGGTCAGCAGCCGACGTACTACAACCAGATCCGCGGGCAGCACGGCGCCCGCTACGCCGACCTCACGCAGCGTCCGGCGTTCGTGTTCGGCGAGGGCCTGAGCTACACGACCGTCGCCTACGCGGACCTGGAGGTGCTCACCGCGGACGTCGGGGAGAGCGACACGCTCCGGGCCCGGGTCACCGTCCGCAACACCGGCGCCCGGCCGGCCCTGGAGACGGTGCAGGTGTACGTCAGCGACACCGTGACGTCCGTGACCTGGGCCGAGAAGGAGCTGAAGGCCTACCGCCAGGTGCCGCTCGCCCCGGGCGAGACCCGCGAGGTGCTGCTGGAGCTGCCGGTGTCCGCGTGCACCCTCGTGGACGCGGCGGGCCGGCGGGTCGTCGAGCCCGGCGCGTTCGAGCTGCTGGTCGGCCCGTCCTCCGCCGACGACGCCCTCCTGCGGGCGGGCTTCACCGTGAAGGGCTGAGCCGCGCGGCGGGTCCGGACAGCACTCCGCCTCCCGGGCGGCGGGGGGAACCGGCCGGGAGGCGGAGTGCGGGGCGGGGCGCCCGGTGGGCGCCCCGGGGCGTCAGCCCTGGTGGGGGTAGGTGTACTCGGTCGGCGGGACCAGCGTCTCCTTGATGGCGCGGGTCAGCGTCCAGCGCTGCAGGTTCTGCGGGGCGCCCGCCTTGTCGTTGGTGCCCGAGCCGCGGCCGCCGCCGAAGGGCTGCTGGCCGACGACGGCGCCGGTCGACTTGTCGTTGATGTAGAAGTTGCCCGCGGCGTAGCGCAGCTTGTCCATCGTGTACGCGGCGGCCGCACGGTCGCCGGAGATGACGGCGCCGGTCAGCGCGTAGTCGGAGACCGACTCCATCTGCTCCAGCATGGCGTCGTACTTCTCGTCCTCGTAGACGTGGACGGCGAGGATCGGGCCGAAGTACTCGGTGGTGAAGACCTCGTTGGCGGGGTCGTCGCACACGATGACGGTCGGGCGGACGAAGTAGCCGACCGAGTCGTCGTAGGTGCCGCCGGCGACGATCGTGCAGGTCGGGTCGGCGGCGGCGCGGTCGATCGCGGCCTTGTTCTTCGCGAAGGAGCGTGCGTCGATGACGGCGCCCATGAAGTGCGTCAGGTCGGTGACGTCACCCATGGTGATGCCGTCGACCTCGGCCGCGAACTCCTCCTTGAAGCCCGAGTTCCAGATGGAGGCGGGGACGTAGGCGCGGGAGGACGCGGAGCACTTCTGGCCCTGGTACTCGAAGGAGCCGCGGGTCAGCGCGGTCTTCAGGACGGCGCGGTCGGCGCTCGGGTGCGCGACGACGAAGTCCTTGCCGCCGGTCTCGCCGACGAGCCGCGGGTAGGTGCGGTAGGAGGCGATGTTGTTGCCGACCGTCTTCCACAGGTGCTGGAAGGTGGGGGTCGAGCCGGTGAAGTGGACACCGGCCAGGTCGCGGTGGTTCAGCGCGACCTCGGAGACGGCGATGCCGTCACCGGTGACCAGGTTGATGACGCCCTTGGGCAGCCCGGCCTCCTCCAGGAGCTGCATCAGCAGCACGGCGGCGTGGGTCTGCGTCGGGGACGGCTTCCACACCACGACGTTGCCCATGAGGGCGGGCGCGGTGGGCAGGTTGGCCGCGATGGCGGAGAAGTTGAACGGCGTGATCGCGTAGACGAAGCCCTCCAGCGGGCGGTGGTCCATGCGGTTCCAGACGCCCGGGGAGTTGGCCGGGGGCTGCTCGGCGAGGATCTGGCGCGCGTAGTGCACGTTGAAGCGCCAGAAGTCGACGAGCTCGCAGGGGCAGTCGATCTCGGCCTGCTGCGCGGTCTTGCCCTGGCCGAGCATCGTGGAGGCGGCCAGCGTCTCGCGCCAGGGGCCGGACAGCAGCTCGGCGGCGCGCAGGATGATGGCCGCGCGGTCGTCGAAGGACATGGCGCGCCAGGCCGGAGCGGCGGCGAGGGCCGCGTCGACGGCGTCCTGGGCGTCCTGCTCGGTGGCTCCGGCGAAGGTGCCGATGACAGCCTTGTGGTTGTGCGGCTGCACGACGTCGACGCGCTCGCCGCCGCCCATGCGCTTCTCGCCGCCGATGGTCATCGGCAGGTCGATCGGGTTCTCGGCGAGCTCCTTGAGCTTCGCCTCAAGACGGGCGCGCTCCGCGGTGCCGGGGGCGTAGGAGTGAACCGGCTCGTTGACCGGCGCGGGGACCTGGGTGACGGCGTCCATGAGTGCCTTGTCTCCTTGGTTGAGGTGGGTGGTCGGCCGGGCGGGTCGGCCCTGGTCCAGCCGGGGTGCGGCCCTGGGGTCAGGAGCCTCGGTCAGCCCTTGGTGAGGACGGAGCGGCCGAAGAACAGCAGGTTGGCCGGCTTCTCCGCGAGGCGCCGCATGAAGTAGCCGTACCAGTCGGTGCCGTACGCCGTGTAGACGCGCATCCGGTGGCCCTCGGCCGCGAGCCGGACGTGCTCCTCGCTGCGGATGCCGTACAGCATCTGGAACTCGTACTCGTCCAGTTTGCGCCCGGCCCGGCGTGCGAGCTCCTGGCCGATGGCGATGAGACGGGGATCGTGGGAGCCGATCATCGGGTAGCCCTCGCCCTGCATCAGCGTCTTCAGGATGCGGACGTACGCCTTGTCGATCTCCGGCTTGCTCTGGTACGCGACGGAGGCGGGCTCCTTGTAGGCGCCCTTGACCAGGCGGACCCGGCTGCCCGCGGCGGCGAGGCGGCGGGCGTCGGCCTCGGTGCGGAAGAGGTAGGACTGGATCACGCAGCCGGTCTGCGGGAAGTCCTTCCGCAGTTCCTCGTGGATGGCGAACATCGAGTCGAGGGTGGTGTGGTCCTCGGCGTCCAGCGTGACCGTGGTGCCGATCGCGGCGGCGGCCTCGACGACGGGGCGCACGTTGGCGAGGGCCAGCTCGTGGCCGCCCGGGAAGGCGGAGCCGGAGGGTGCTCCGGCGGCGCCGGCGACGGACGCCGGGAGGGCCTGGCCGAACATCGACAGCTTGACGGACATCTCGGCGCGGGTGCCGAGCCCGAGCTCCTTCAGACGGCCGACGAGCTCCAGGTAGGCGTCCCGCGCGGCAGCGGCCTGCTCCGGGGTGGTGATGTCCTCGCCGACGACGTCGAGGGTGACCTCCAGGCCCTTGTCCGCCGCGTCCCGGACGACCGGGACGACCTGGTCGACGCTCTCACCGGCGATGAAGCGGTCGACGACCTGCTTGGTGCCCGGCGCGGCCGAGATGAAACGACGCATCCTGTCGCTGCGTGACGCGGCGAGAATCACGGGACCCAGCACGGGGCACCTCCACGAAGTACGAACGAGACCGGACCGGGACGGACGTGAACGGACCGGGACGGCACGGAGAACCACTGTGAAATCTAGGGACCGCCGTCGGGGCGTGCCATCGACAGCTGTCACGCATCCGTGCACTGGATCTCAGACATATGTCTGAAGGGGTGCGAGAATGGCCGGGTGAAGGGCGATTACCAGGAGCTGGTCGACGAGATCTCCGCGCTGCTCAACGCCCCCGCGACCTTGGAGAACCGGGATTTCGGGCTGGTCGCCTTCGGGGCCCACGACAGCGACGACGACACGGCGATGGACCCGGTCCGCACCCGCTCGATCCTCACCCGGCGCTCCACCCCGGCGGTCCGCGCCTGGTTCGAGGGCTTCGGCATCACCCGGGCGACGGGCCCGGTCCGCATCCCCGCAGCCCCGGAGGCCGGGGTCTTCCGGGACCGCGTCTGCCTCCCGGTACGCCATCGGGGTGTCGTCCTCGGTTATGTGTGGCTGCTGGACGCCGATCCGGGGCCGACGGACGGGCAGCTGGCGGCGGCGATGGACGTCGCCGCACGGATCGGCGCCCTGCTCGCCGACGAGGAGCGGGCCGGCGCGGACCTCTCCCGGGAGCTGGGCGCGGTGCTCGTCGCCGGGCGCGGCTGGCAGCGCGACATGGCGGTGTCCGCACTGCGCGAGGCCCTCGGCTCCGGTGCGGAGGGCCTGCACGCGGTGGTGTGCGTCACCCCCTGGGAGGGCGAGCTCCCGTCCGCGCGCACGGTTCCCTCGGCGGCGGCTCTCGCCGCGGTGGCCGTGCCGGGGGCCCGGGCCCTCGCCGCTCTGGTCCGGCTGCGCTCCCCCGAGGCCCTCGACCCGGCGACGACGGCCGCGCAGCGGCTGCGTGCCTCCGCCGGGCCCGCGGCGACCGCCGGCCTCGCCGCCCCCCGCCGGGGTCCGACGGAGCTCGCGGACGCCTGGCACGAGGCTGTGTCCGCGGCCCGCGCGGCCTCGGCGGAGTCCCGCTTCGGCCCGGTCGCCGACTGGTCGGCGATCGGCCCGTACCGGCTCCTGGCCGCCCTGCCCCGCACCGAGGACTCCGCGCCCGACCGGGCCGTCCGCACCCTGCTCGCCCCCGCCCACGCCGAGCTCGCCCGCACCGCCGAGGTGTTCCTCGACCGGGCGGGCCAGGCGAGCCGCACCGCCGCCGCGCTGGGCATCCACCGCCAGACGCTCTACTACCGCCTCGCCCGGGTGCAGCAGCTGACCGGGCTCGACCTGAACGACGGCGAGGACCGGCTGCTGCTGCACATGGCGCTGAAGGCCGCACGGCTGTGACCCGGCGCGCGGCCCCTCGCGGCGTCCGGGCCGCGGGCCCACCGTGCGGCGGCCTCACCGCGTCCGGCCGCGGGCTCCGGGCGCCCGGACTCCGTACGGCCGCCCCTGAGGCCCGCCGCGTCACCGGGCGGGTAGCGGCTCTCCGCATCCCCGTGCGGCCCGCCCCCGGAACCGCGAACGGCCGCGCCCGGCCGACGGATCCGGGATCCGTCG
>NZ_JBEXRT010000057.1:0-35938 GCF_040613235.1 Streptomyces sp. NPDC006296
CGATTTCCGAGCGGTCCGGGACTCGAAGGCCACCGGCTACCGCAACCTCAAACGCCCCCGCCGTCCGGCCGGCGGGGCCCCGGCCGGGGAGAACGGGCCGCCGACGACCGGCGGGCGGCCCGGGTTGTCGGACGTCATCTCGTGAGGAGCACTGCCCATGGACCGCGACATCACCTTCACCGAGGCCGATGCGGACGCCCACGAGGTGCTCCGGCGCCGGCTCCGGGAGCAGGCGGACGAGCTGGTCCGGCGGGCCGAGGCGCTCGACGCGCGGCGGACCGAGGAGTTCGGCTCCCCCGGGATGCGGCTGCTCGCCACCGAGCAGGTGCACACGGAGCACGCCGCGGTGGCCCGCGACCTCGTCTCCGTGGGCGGGCGCCTGCTGTTCGGCTTCGGGCGCGGCCCCGGTGCCCGCGGGGAGGCGGGCGTCGGCGACGTGCTCGTGCTGCGGGAGTCCGGCCTGGAGGAGGCGGCGGAGGGACTGCTCGACGACGAGGCCTTCGTCCGCGAGTTCGCCGGTCTGCACCGCTACTTCCGGGACGCCCGGCTGCTGCGGCTGCGCCGGGTCGACGGCCGGCTGCTCGCCGTGTTCCGTACCGGGGAGACCGCCGAGGACATCCGCGTGCTGCGCTGGGCGCTCGGTCCGGACGGGGCGCCCGGGGCGTTCCTGGACGCCCGGGGCGAGCGCGACCACGTCTTCCCGCCCTCCCACGACTTCACGTGGACGCCGGTCGGCCGGGAGTCCCACGTGCCCGGCCGGTACCCGCACATCGCCGTGCTGGACACGGTCTTCGTGGACACCCTGGGCGGCACGCTCACCGTCAAGGCCGTCGACGACACCGAGTCCCCCGACGGGATCCACGAGGAGCCCGTCGACGAGCCGCTGCAGTCCCTGGCGGACGCCGCCGTCGAGTACGCCGAGGCCGGGCCGCTGATCCTGCTGCGGGTGCGCCCGTACAAGGAGAAGGCCTGGCGCCACCTGGTCTTCAACACCCTGCTGTCCACCGTGGTGCGGCTCGACGCGATCGGGCCGTCCTGCCTCCGGCTGCCCGAGGACCAGGGCCTGGTCTTCCCCGGCGGCTACCACCTCACCAGCGGCCGGACCAAGACCTTCGACACGGCCGGGGAGTTCGGCGACTCCGTCCTGGAGGGCACGGTCCGGTCGCCCAACGGCGAGGACGTGCTCTACGTCTTCCGGTCCCGGGACGGGAGCCGCACCCTGCTCCTCCCCTACAACCTGATCCGCCAGGAGGTCGCCACCCCGCTGCTCGGCCGGGGCCACGCCCTCCTCGACGACGGCACGCTGATCCTGCTGCGGGACGGCGCCGACGGGCCGGCGCGGGTGCACCCCCTGCAGCGCTGGCAGACCCCCTTCGTCTCCGACACCTTCGCCGCGTCCCGCCCCGCGGGCACCGGGCCGCTCGCCCGGACCGGCAACGCCGACCTGGTGCGCGGGATCTCCGACTGCCTGGCCCTGGCGCACGGCGTGCGGGACATGACGCCGACCACCGCGGTCTACGCCAGGCTGGTCGCCGACTGCGCCCGCGCGGAGGACCGCTACCACTGGCTCGCCGATCCCGCGCTGGGCGCGCTCGCCGCACCGCTGGGGGAGCTGGGGGCCACCGCGCGCCAGGTGCTGGCCGAGTTCGAGACGGTCCAGGAGCTGACAGAGCGGGCGGCCGCCGCGCTCGACGAGGCGGCCGGCGGACTCACCTCCCTGGTGCGCCGCATCCGGGGCGAGGCCCCCCGCTCGGCCGCCGCCTGGATCGACGGGCTCACCGAACTGCGCCGGGCGCACGGGCACCTGGCGACCCTCGCCGACCAGCGGTACGCCGACACCGCACGCATCGCCGCGCTCCGCGAGGAGACCGCACGCGACCTGGAGTCCGCCGCGCAGCGGGCGGTCGCCTTCCTCGCCGGCGAGGACGCGTTCGCCGGGTACCACGAGGACCTCGGGCGGCTCACCGCCGGCGCCGGCGAGCTGGCGACCGTCGCCGACGCCACGGCGGCGGGGGACCGTCTGACGGAGCTCACGGACGGCCTCGGGACGGTCACCGACGTCGTCGCCGGGCTGGACATGGGCGACGCCACCGTCCGCACCTCGGTCCTGGAACGGATCGCGGAGGTCCTGGGCGGCGCCAACCGCGCCCGGGCGACGCTCGACGCCCGGCGCAGGGAGCTGGTGGCCCGGGAGGGGCGGGCCGAGTTCGCCGCGGAGTTCGCCCTGCTCGGGCAGGCCGTCACGGGAGCGCTCGCCACGGCGGACTCCCCCGACTCCTGCGACGGGCAACTGGCCCGGGTGCTGCTCCAGCTGGAGAACCTGGAGTCCCGCTTCGCCGAGTCGGGCGACTTCCTGGAGAGGCTCGCCGAGCGCCGTACGGAGGTGTACGAGGCGTTCTCGGCCAGGAAGCAGACGCTCCAGGACGACCGTGCCCGGCGCGCGGAGCGGCTCGCGGAGTCTGCGGCCCGGGTCCTGGAGACCGTCGCGCGGCGGCTGGCCGGGCTGGAGGACCTGGACGCGGTCCACACCTACTTCGCCTCCGACCCCATGGTCGCCAAGGTGCGCCGCACCGCCGGGGAGCTGCGCGCCCTCGGCGACCAGGTGCGCGCCGACGAGCTGGACGGCCGGCTGAAGGCTGCCCGGCAGGAGGCCGGTCGGGCCCTGCGCGACCGGGGCGAGCTGTACTCGGACGGCGGCGCGGTGATCCGGCTGGGCCGCCACCGGTTCGCGGTGGACAGCAGGCCGTTCGACCTGACGCTGGTCCCGTCCGGGGACCGGATCGCCTTCGCGCTCACCGGCACGGACTACCGGGCGCCGGTCACCGACCCGGAGTTCACGGCGGCCCGCGGGCACTGGGACCAGGTGCTGCCCTCCGAGACACCGGAGGTCTACCGCGCCGAGCACCTGGCGGCCCGGCTCCTGGAGGAGCACGGCGCGGACGCCCTGGCCGGCGCCGATCTCGCCGTACTCGTCCGGGAGGCGGCGGCGACGGCGTACGACGAGGGCCACCAGCGGGGGGTCCACGACGAGGACGCGCTCGCCGTGCTGACCGTGCTGCTGCGGCTGCTCGCCGGGGCCGGTCTGCTGCGCTTCCCGTCGTCGGTGCGCGCGGCGGCCCAGCTGTTCTGGGCGCACGGGGCCGACGACGGGCTGCGGACGTCCTGGGAGCGTCAGGCCGTCTCGCTGGCGCGCGCCCGCGCCGCCTTCGGGCTCGCTCCCGCCGTCGCCGCGCTCCAGGAGGAGTGGGCGGAGGCGATGGGGGCGCCGCCCGAGGTCGCCGCGTACCTCTTCGAGGAGCTGGCCGGCGGACCCGCCGGGTTCGTCACGAGCGCGGCGGCGCGCACGCTCCTGGAGAAGTTCCGCCGCGCCGTGGGCACGGCGGCCTACGACGAGGACCTCGCGGCGCTGCACGGCGACCTCCCGGCCCGACGCCGGCTGGTGGAGGGCTGGCTCACCTCGTACGCCGCCGCGAGCGGCTCGGACGTGGACGACGGTGACCTCGCCGAGGCGGTCGCCGTGGAGCTGTGCCCGGAGCTGGAGCGCTACGACTGCGACGCGCCGCTCACCGCGACCGTGGAGGGCCTGCTCGGCGACCATCCGCGGGTGGAGCGCGGGCGGCTGCGCGTCCGGCTGGACGAACTGCTCTCCCGCACGGCCGGCTTCCGGGCCCGCACCGTGCCGTCCTTCCGCGCCTACCAGCGGCTGCGCACCTCCCTGGTCGCGGCCGAGCGCTCCCGGCTGCGGCTGGACGACCTCCGGCCGCGCGCCATGGCGGCGTTCGTCCGCAACCGGCTGCTGGACGAGGTGTACCTGCCGCTCATCGGCGACAGCCTGGCCAAGCAGATCGGCACCGCCGACGGGGACCGGCGCACCGACTCCCAGGGCCTGCTGCTGCTCATGTCGCCGCCGGGCTACGGCAAGACGACCCTGGTGGAGTACGTCGCGGAGCGGCTCGGGATGGTCCTGGTCAAGGTCAGCGGGCCGAACCTCGGCCACGAGGTGACCTCCCTCGACCCGGCGCTGGCCCCCGGCGCGACCGCGCGCCGGGAGATCGAGAAGATCAACTTCGCGTTCGAGGCGGGAAGCAACACCCTCCTGTACCTGGACGACATCCAGCACACCTCGCCCGAGCTGCTCCAGCGGTTCATCCCGCTGTGCGACGCCACCCGCCGGGTCGAAGGGGTGCGGGACGGGCAGCCCCACAGCTACGACCTGCGGGGGAAGCGGTTCGCCGTGGTGATGGCGGGCAATCCGTACACCGAGTCCGGCGCCCGGTTCCGGATCCCGGACATGCTCGCCAACCGGGCGGACGTGTGGAACCTCGGCGACGTCCTGAGCGGCCGGGACGAGGTCTTCGCGCTGAGCTTCGTCGAGAACGCGCTGACCGCCAATCCGGTGCTCGCCCCGCTGGCCGGCCGCTCCGGGAAGGACCTCGACCTGCTCGTGCGCCTCGCCGCCGGGACCGCGCCCGCCGCGGGCGCCGGGCAGCTGGAGCACCCGTACGCGCCGGCCGAACTGGACCGGATCCTCGCCGTGCTGCGCCATCTGCTCACCGCCCGGGAGACCGTCCTCGCGGTGAACGCGGCGTACATCGCGTCGGCCGGGCAGACGGACGCCGCCCGCACCGAGCCGCCGTTCCGGCTCCAGGGCTCGTACCGCGACATGAACAAGATCGCGGAGCGGATCGTGCCCGTGATGAACGACGCCGAGCTGGCCGCCGTCATCGACGACCACTACGCGGGTGAGGCCCAGACGCTCACCACCGGCGCCGAGTCGAACCTGCTGAAGCTGGCCGAGCTGCGGGGCACGCTCACCCCGGCCCAGGCGGAGCGCCGGAAGGAGGTCGTCTCCGCCTACGTGCGCACCCGGGCGCTCGGCGGCCCGGAGAGCGATCCCGCCGCCCGTGCGGTCGGGGCGCTGGGCCTGCTGGCGGACCGGCTCGCGGCGGTCGAGGCCGCCATCGAGCGGGCCGCGGACCCCCGCCGCCCGGCCGCGGATCCACGTCCCCGTCACGCGATGATCACCGACTCTCCCGACTGAACCGGAGGCGGCAAGGCATGCTGGGTTCCGTGTCCTCACTTCCTCAACAGCCCCAACGCCCCCCGAACAGCGGCCACATGGTGGTCTGCGGCGACGACACCCTGGCCCGCAGGCTCGCCGTGGAGCTGCGCTACGTCTACGGGGAGCGGGTGACGCTGCTGGTCCCGCCGGGGCGCGACACCCGCAGGCCGGAGCTGCCGCTGACCCAACGGGCCCGCGCGGGCGCCCTGTTCGGCCGGATGTCGGCGGCGATGAACCGCAACGGCGGCGGGGACGGCGACACGAACGCCGGGGTCGAGGCGGTCCGCATCCTGGAGGCGCACGAGCCCTCGGACGACGTGCTGGAGGAGGCGGGCGTCGACCGGGCGGAGGCGCTCGCGCTCGTCTACGACGACGACGAGCTCAACATCCGCGCCGCCCTGACGGCACGTCGGCTCAATCCCCGCCTGCGTCTGGTCATCCGGCTCTACAACCGCAAGCTCGGCCAGCACCTGGAGACACTCCTCGACCAGGCCGCCGCGGTGTCCATGCCCGGTCTCGACGCCACCGCGGCGGACGCCTCGACCACCGTCCTGTCCGACGCCGACACCGCGGCGCCCGCCCTGGCCGCCACCGCGCTGACCGGCAGCAGCAAGGTGATCCAGGCCGAGGGCCTGCTGCTGCGGGCCGTCGAGCGCACCCCGCCCCGGCCCGGCACGCTCGCCGACCCCGGGCTGTGCACCCTGGCCCTGCTCTCCTCCACCAGCCAGGACCCGGCCGGCGCCGAGGGGTCCGACAGCAGTGGCGACGAGGGCCCCCAGCTGCTCCCCGACCACGCGACGGTGAACGCCGCCACGGGCCGGGGCACGATCGTCCTGGAGGCCATCAGCCAGGCGGGACCGGACCGGGCGCCGATCCGGATGGGGGGCAGGGGCGCCCCGCTCGGCCAGATCTTCTCCCGGCGGCTGCGGTGGTCGGCCCTCGGTGTCGCGACGGCCGTCGTCGCCCTGGCCGTCGCCTCGGTGATCACCACCGGGGACAGCCCGCTGCACGCCGCCTATCTGACCCTGCTCGACCTGCTGGCGATGGGCGATCCCGCGGTCGAGGACACCGACTCCTCCTCCCGCCAGATCATCCAGCTGCTCTCCGGCGTGGCCGGGCTGCTGCTGCTGCCGCTGCTGGTCGCCGCCGTCCTGGAGGCCTTCGGCTCGCTGCGCAACGCCTCCTCGCTGCGCCGCCCGCCGCGCGGCCTGTCCGGCCACGTGGTCCTGCTGGGGCTCGGCAAGATCGGTACCCGGGTCCTGGTACGGCTCCGCGAGCTGGACATCCCGGTGGTGGTCGTCGAGGAGGACCCGGAGGCGCGCGGCATCCCGCTGGCCCGCAGCCTGCACGTCCCGACGGTCCTGGGCGACGTGACGCAGGAGGGGGTGCTGGAGGCGGCCAAGATCCGCCGGGCCCGCGCCCTGCTCGCCCTGACCAGCATCGACACCACGAACCTCGAAGCCGCGCTGTACGCCCGCTCGGTCAAGCCGGACCTGCGGGTGGCCCTGCGCCTGTACGACGACGAGTTCGCCACCGCCGTCTACCGCACCCTGCGCACGGCGCACCCGGGGGCCCTGACCCGGTCCCGCTCGGTGTCCCACCTGGCCGCCCCGTCGTTCGCCGTCGCCATGATGGGCCGGCAGATCCTGGGGGCGGTCCCGGTGGAGCGCAAGGTGATGCTGTTCGCCGCGCTGGAAGTGTCGGGGCACCGCCAGCTGGAGGGCCGGACCGTGGAGCAGGCGTTCCGGGCGGGTGCCTGGCGGGTGCTGGCCCTGGACGCCACCCCGCCCGCCGACCGGCTCCCGGACCTGGCGGCCCTGCCGCCGTACGACCCCCTCGACCCCGCGGGCCCGGGCGCCCCGGACCGGCCGTCCGGCCTGGTCTGGGACCTGCACCCGGGCTATGTGCTGCGTGCGGAGGACCGGGTGGTGATCGCCGCGACCCGGCGCGGTCTGGCCGAACTGCTGCGCGGCAGGCACCCGGTCGCCCACCGCTGAGGCGCGGCGGCGGGGCCGTCCGCTCCGTCAGCCGGGCGCGGACCCCAGGGTGCGGGGCCGCAGGGCGCGGGCCGTCAGCCGGGCGCCGGGGTGCGGGGCAGGCGGGCGGGAGACGCGGGGCGGCCGCGGGGGCATGCGGGGAGACGCGGGGCGGGCGCGGTCAGCGGAACGTCCCCATCGCCTCCCGCACCTCCTCCAGGGTCGCCGCGGCCACGGCGCGCGCCCGCTCGTTCCCGGCGCGCAGCACGTCCCGTACGTACCCCATGTCCCGGGCGTACTCGGCCCGCCGGGCGCGGATCGGCGCCATCCTCGCGTTGACGGCCTCGGTCACGGTCCGCTTCAGACCGGCGGCACCGGCGTTCCCGATCTCCTCGGCCACCGCGTGCGGGTCGCGGTCCAGGCAGAGCGCCGCCAGCAGCACCAGGCCCGACACCCCGGGCCGCCGCTCGGGCTCGTAGCTGATGTGCCGTTCGGAGTCGGTGGTGGCGCCCTTGATCAGCCGGGCGGTCTCGTCCGCATCGGCTCCGAGGGCGATGGCGTTGCCCCGGCTCTTGCTCATCTTGGTGGCGTCCGTGCCGAGCAGCAGGGGTGCGGCGGAGGGCGGAATAGGCGAGGGGGGCACTCCGTTGTAGGGTGTGTCCATATAGTTCAACGTTCAACCAAACTCGCTCAACACTTCTGGAGGCGGGCGCCATGCAGTTCGGGATCTTCACCGTCGGGGACGTCACCACCGACCCCACGACCGGTACGGCACCGAGCGAGAACGAGCGGATCAAGGCGACCCTCGCGATCGCGCTCAAGGCCGAGGAGGTGGGCCTGGACGTCTTCGCGACCGGTGAGCACCACAACCCGCCGTTCGTCCCGTCCTCGCCGACGACCACGCTCGGCTACCTCGCCGCCCGCACCGAGAAGCTGATCCTGTCCACGTCCACCACGCTGATCACCACCAACGACCCGGTGAAGATCGCCGAGGACTACGCCACGCTCCAGCACCTGGCCGACGGCCGCGTCGACCTGATGATGGGCCGCGGCAACACCGGGCCGGTCTACCCCTGGTTCGGCAAGGACATCCGCCAGGGCATCCCGCTCGCGATCGAGAACTACGCGCTGCTCCACAAGCTGTGGCGCGAGGACGTCGTCGACTGGGAGGGGAAGTTCCGCACCCCGCTGCAGTCCTTCACCTCGACCCCGCGCCCGCTGGACGGCGTCCCGCCGTTCGTCTGGCACGGCTCCATCCGCTCCCCGGAGATCGCCGAGCAGGCCGCCTACTACGGCGACGGGTTCTTCCACAACAACATCTTCTGGCCCATGGAGCACACCAGGAAGATGGTCGACCTCTACCGGCGCCGCTACGCCCACTACGGGCACGGCACCGCCGAGCAGGCCGTCGTGGGCCTCGGCGGCCAGGTGTTCATGCGGAAGAACTCGCAGGACGCGGTACGGGAGTTCCGGCCGTACTTCGACAACGCGCCGGTCTACGGGCACGGGCCCTCGCTGGAGGACTTCACCCGGCAGACCCCGCTGACCGTCGGCTCCCCCCAGGAGGTCATCGAGCGGACCCTGTCCTTCCGCGAGGAGGTCGGCGACTACCAGCGCCAGCTCTTCCTGATGGACCACGCGGGACTGCCGCTGAAGACGGTCCTGGAGCAGCTCGACCTCCTGGGCGAGGAGGTCGTGCCCGTGCTGCGCAAGGAGTTCGCCCGCCTGCGCCCGGCCGGAGTGCCGGACGCCCCCGTCCACCCGGCGGTCGCCGCCGCCCGCGCCGCTGCCGCCGCCGACCCGAAGGAGCTCCGATGACCACGTCCGCCACGACCCCCCTGAGGATCGTCGCCGTCACCGCCGGGCTCAGCAGCCCCTCGTCCACCCGGCTGCTGGCCGACCGGCTCGCGGAGGCCACCCGCGCAGCCCTGGCGGACGGACCGGACCGCCCCGTCGAGACCGAGGTCGTCGAACTGCGCGACCTGGCCGTCGACATCGCCCACCACCTGGTCACCGGCTTCCCGCCGGCCGCCCTCCGGCAGGCGCTCGACGCGGTGACCGGGGCGGACGGCCTGATCGCGGTGACCCCCGTGTTCACCGCCTCGTACAGCGGGCTGTTCAAGTCGTTCTTCGACCTGGTCGACCACACCGCGCTGACCGGCAAGCCCGTCCTCGTCGCGGCGACCGGCGGAACCCCCCGGCACTCGCTGGTCCTGGAGCACGCGATGCGCCCGCTCTTCGCCTATCTGCGGGCCGTCGTCCTGCCCACCTCCGTGTACGCGGCGTCGGAGGACTGGGGCTCGCACGGGGACGCGTACACCGAGGGGCTGCCGTCCCGGATCCGGCGCGCGGGCGGCGAACTGGCGTCCGCCGTCACCGGACGGACCGCCCCCGGCGCCTCCCGGGCCACCCCCGAGGACGGCGAGGACGGCGAGGACGGCGAGGACGGCATAGACGCAGTCGTGCCGTTCGCACAGCAGCTCGCGGACCTGCGCACCGGCTGATCACCGGGCACCCCCGGTGGGCGACCGGGGGCGTGCGCCCGCCGGGATCACGGGACATTCTTGGAGTTGATCCCGATATGCGGTGAAGGTGCGAGCACGCTGGAGGCAGACATGGGCAGGATCGTCGTGGGCGTCGACGGGTCGGACGCTTCGATCAAGGCGCTGCGCTGGGCCGTGCGCCAGGCCGAGCTGACCGGCGACACCGTCGAGGCGGTGAACAGCTGGGAGTACCCCGCGACCAGCTGGGGGTCCCTGATGCCGGGCATGCCGGAGGACTTCGACCCGCAGGCGGTGGCGACCGTGGCGCTCACCGAGGCGCTCGAGGAGTCGCTGGGCGCCGAGGGCGCGGCGGCGGTGGACAAGGTCGTCGTGATCGGCAACCCCGCCCTGACCCTCCTGGAACGGTCCAGGGGTGCGAACCTGCTGGTCGTCGGCGCCCGCGGCTACAGCGGCTTCAAGGCGACCCTGCTCGGCTCGGTCAGCCTGCACGTCGCCCAGCACGCCGACTGCCCCGTCACCGTCGTACGCGACTGAACGACCGCGGCCCGGCCCCAGGACGTCGGGCCGGGCCGGGCCGCGTGCACAGGGGGCACCGGGCTCCGCGCGGTCATTCCTCGCGGGTGTAGTAGGCGTAGAACATCGTGCAGAACATCCCGGCCGCCAGCACCAGGCCGAGCAGGCCGGACGCCAGCACGCTGTTGCCGTGCAGGCTGTAGAGGAAGCCGATCACGCCCCCGGTCAGCACCCCGTACGCCGCGGCGCGCAGTTCGCGCGGCAGGAACCACCGGACCCGTACGAGGGCGTAGCAGAGCGCGGCGAAGGCCACCCCGGACACCACGCCGAGCCAGATCTGCCCGTCGGTGGTCGCGCCTCCGTCCCGCTTGATGAAGAAGGCCCAGAACCCGACGACCACGCCCAGGACGACGGGCACCGCCCAGGACAGCACACCGAATCCGTGGTGCGGCGGGGTGGTGACCGGCCGCGTCCGGCGGCGCACCGGCATCGTTGCGTGTGTGGCCATGGCGCACGGCTCCTTAGGTCCGCCCCCGTCCCGCTGTCCCTCCCAGCGCACACCCGACCGGACCGCCCGGCAACTCGAACGGCGTACGGCCACCGGCGCCGCGCCCGTACCCGGGATTGGCTGGTGCCTGTGCGGACCTCTCTCTCAGCGGCCCTGTCGGCGGTACTGCTCGTCCTGCTCGCCGTGCTGGTCCCGTTCGGCGCGCTCTCGGCATGGGTCGACCTGGAGCTCGACGACACCGACCGGTACCTCGCCGCCGTGTCCCCGCTGGCCTCCGACACGGAGGTGCGGGAGACCGTGGCGGGCCTGGTCACCGACGAGGCGATGAAGCACATCGACCTCGGACCGCTCCAGGACACCGCCGAGCGGTTCCTGCACGACACCGCCCTGTCGTTCACCACGACCGAGGCCTTCCAGCGGGCCTGGGACAGCGCGAACCGGGCGGCGCACGAGGCCGTGACCGCCTCCCTGCACGGGAACGGCGGACAGGCGGTCACCATCGAACTGGCGCCGGTGATCGAGGAGGTCAAGCAGCAGCTGGTCGACGACGGGGTGCCGTTCGCCGGGCAGATCCCGGTCACCGAGACCTCGATCACCGTGCTCTCCGCGGACCGAGCCGACGAGGTGCGCTCCTCGTTCCACTGGCTGCGGTCCTGCAGTGTCTGGCCGGCCGTCGGCACCGCGGTGCTGCTGGTGCTGGTGCCGGGCCTCGCGTTCGTACGGGGCGGCCCGCGGGCCGGGCTGACCGCCGTCGCCGTGACCGGCGGCGGGCTGGTGCTCGGCGCGGTCCTGCTGCGGCTCGTCCTCGCGGTGGGACGCTCCCGGGTGCTGGACCAGGTACCGGGCAGCGACCGGGGCGGGGCCGCCGCCGTGTACGACGCGCTGACGGCCTCCCTGCGGACGACCGTGTGGATCGTGCTCCTGGCCGGGGCGGTCCTGGTGGTGGGCGGGGCGGTGGGACGGGTCCTGGCCGGCCGGCGCGGATGACCCGGCCGGGTCCTCCTGCCCTGTCCGCCGCGCCCTCCCCCTCCCGTCCGTCGCGCCCCTCCTCCGGTCCGTCGCGACCGGCGGCTGGTCCCGCGCCGCGGCCCGACGTGCGCGGTCGCGTGGGCCGGGCGAGAGTGGGACGCGTGGGAGCCGGGGGCGACTGGGAGGTCTGCCGTATGCGAGCCATCGCCGTCAGCGCGGTCCGTGCGGAGCCCGGTCTCGTCGAACTGCCGAAGCCCGATCCCGGAGCGGGCGAGGTGCGGGTGAAGATCGAGTACGCCTCGCTCAACCCGCTCGACCGGCAGCTCGCGGACGCCCTTGCGGACGACGCGGCCCCGCAGGTGTTCCCGCTCGTCCTGGGCACCGACTTCGCGGGCCGGGTGGACATGATCGGCAGCGGGGACAACGCGTTCCGGGTGGGCGACGCCGTCTTCGGCCGGGTCGCCGCGCCCCCGCTCGGGCGCCACGGGGCGTACGCCGAGTACGTCTGTGTCCCGCAGGACTCCCCGATCGCCCTGGTCCCGCGCGAGGTGCCGCTCCGGGCCGCCGCCGCGCTCCCGTCGGCCGCCACGGCCGCGGCGCAGATCCTGTCGGACACGTCGGTACGGGGCGGATCGAGCCTGCTGCTCGTCGGGGCGACCGGCGGCGTCGGCAGCTTCCTGACGCAGCTCGCGGCGGCCCGCGGGACCGCGGTCGTCGCCGCCGTGCGGGGCGACGGGGGACGGCGCATGCGGGCGCTCGGGGCCGCCGCCACCGTCGACACGAGCTGCGGCCCCGAAGCCCCGGCGGCCGCGGTGCGCGCCCTGTACCCGGAAGGGGTCGACGTGCTGGTCGACCTCGTCTCGACGGACACCGCCTCGTTCGCCGCGTACACCGGGCTGCTGCGGGACGGCGGGATCGCGGTCACCACCCGGGACGTGGCGCCGCCGCCCGGTGTCGCCTGCTCCGCCTTCCGGCTCACCCCCACCCGTGCGCTGCTGGACGGGCTGGCCGCGGCGGTGGCACGCGGGGAACTGGACGTGCCCGTCGACCTGGAGCTGCCCCTGGAGAAGGCGCCGCAGGCACTCGCCCAGAACCGCGCGGGCGGGGCCCGCGGCAAGACCGTCTTCGCCGTGTGAAGAACACCGGAACGGACCGGAACGGGAGGGCCCCATGGCCGACCAGGACATCTTCTCGACCATCGACGAGCTGATCACCGAGGAACGCGCCCTGCGGGCCCGCTCCACCGCGGAGCTGGGCCTCTCCGCCGGAGAGCACGCACGGCTGCGCGAGGTCGAGGTCGAACTGGACCAGTGCTGGGACCTGCTGCGGCAGCGGCGCGCGCTCGGCGCGTCCGGCCAGAACCCCGCGGAGGCGCGGATGCGGCCCGCCGACGAGGTGGAGGGCTACCAGAGCTGATCAGGGCCGCTCGTCGGGGCCGTGCGGAGCCCGCGTGCGCTGGAGGCGCTCCATCTCCCGTCGGTCGCGCTTGGTCGGACGGCCCGCACCCCGGTCGCGCACCGGGACCTGGAACGCCGCCTCGCGGGGCGGCGGGGGCGGGCTGTTGTCGACGAAGCACTCGGCCGCCACCGGCGGTCCCACCCGCTTCTTCACGATCTTGGAGACGACCACGACGCGGTCCCGGCCGGCGTGCCGCAGCCGCACCTCGTCACCCGCCTTCAGGGCCTGCGCGGGCTTCGCACGCTCACCGTTGACCCGGACGTGCCCGGCGCGGCAGGCGGCAGCCGCCTGCGACCGGGTCTTCGTCAGCCGGACCGCCCAGATCCAGGCGTCCACCCGGACGCTTCCCTCCGCCTGCGGAGCCTCACCGGAAACCATGCGTACGACTCTAATCCGCCGAGGATGTCCGCAGGGCCCCCTCGGCCGGAACCCCTGAGGACGCCTCGCCGGGGCCCGGAGCCGCAACCTCGGAGGACGCCTCGCCGGAAGACGGGGTCAGCCGGACGGGTCCGCCGCGGCGGAGCCGTCCCGTGCGGGCGGGCGGCGGACCGGCCGGTCCACCTGGCCGTGCGTCAGGCGGACCGGCCGGCCCGCCCGGGGGACGGCACCTCAGCCGGACCGCCGGGTGCCCGGCGGACGCGGGCCGCAGGGGCGTACGCCCCCGGAGCCCGAGCCCGTTGTCACTGCCGTCCTCGCGCCCCTCAGAGCCCGATGCCGCTGCCGTCCTTGCGCCAGACCGCGACGACCGAGGGACGGACGATCCGGCCCGGGCCGTCCGGCCAGGTGCTCGCCGGCTTCTCCACGGAGGCGCCGTCGACCTCTCCCGGGTGCTGGACGGCGACGAGGACGCGCCGGTCCTGGATCACCGGTCCGCAGGTCTCGGCACCGCTGGGGACGGTCAGGAACTGCTTCAGTTCACCGCGCCGTTCGCCCGCCGTCGCGACGCCGAACAGGCCGTCGTGCGAGCCGAGCTGGTTCCCGTCCGTCGAGATCCACAGGTTGCCGTGGTCGTCGAAGGCCACGTTGTCCGGGCAGGAGATCGGGCTGACCTTCTCCTTCGGGAAACCGGAGAAGTAGGTCGACGGGTCCTCCGGGTCACCCGCGACGAGGAAGAGCCGCCAGGCGAAGCCGTCACCCGCGGGGTCGTCCCAGTGCTCGGCGAGCTCCAGGATCTGGCCGTGCTTGTTGGCGTTGCGCGGGTTGGCCTCGTCCGCGGGCGCCTTGCCCGCCTTGCCGCGGTCGGTGTTGTTGGTCAGGGCGATGTAGACCCGGCCGGTGCGCGGCGAGGGCTCGACGTCCTCGGGCCGGTCCATCTTCGTCGCGCCGACCTTGTCACCGGCGAGGCGGGTGAAGACGTACACCTCCTCGGCGGTCATGCCCGGGACGTGCGAGGTCGTGCCGGTCGCGAGCGGAATCCAGACGCCGCTGCCGTCGAACTCGCCGTCGGACGGCAGCTTGCCGGTGCCGTCGATCTCCGCGGCCGGGGAGTCCCCGGTCAGCTTGGCGACGTACAGCGTGCCCTCGTCCAGCAGCGTGAGGTTGTGCTCACGGGCCGCCCGGGAGTCGCCCTTCTTCATCCGCTTGCTGGAGACGAACTTGTAGAAGTAGTCGAAGCGTTCGTCGTCGCCCATGTAGACGACGGGGCGGCCGTCCGCGGTCAGCCGGGGCTGTGCCGCCTCGTGCTTGAACCGGCCGAGCGCGGTCCGCTTGCGCGGCGTCGCGTCGGGGTCGTACGGGTCGAGTTCGACGACCCAGCCGAAGCGGTGCGCCTCGTTGGGCTCCTGCGCAAGGTCGAAGCGCTTGTCGAACCGCTCCCACTTGCGCTCCGTCCCGGCGGTGCCGATGCCGTACCGCTTGTCGGTGTCGCGGGAGCCGTTGGCGAAGTACTGGTTGAAGTTCTCCTCGCCGTGCAGCGTGGTGCCCCACGGAGTGGTGCCTCCCGCACAGTTGTTGAGGGTGCCGAGCACCGTGCGTCCGGTGCGGTCGGCGGAGGTGCGCAGCAGCGGGCTGCCGGCGGCCGGTCCGGTGACCCGGAACTCGCTGGTCGCGGTGAGACGGCGGTTCAGCGGGTGGCGGTGGACCGGCGCGAGCCTGCCGGTGCGGTTCTCCTCCTGGACGACGACCACGGAGAGTCCGTGCGCCGCCCAGGCGATCTCGACCTGCTCACGGGTCGGGGCGGCCGGATCGTACCCACGGAACATCAGGTTCTCGTCCGTGTACTCGTGGTTGGCGACCAGCACCTGGCGGCCGCGCTCGCCCCGGAGCGGGAGCAGGGAGAGGAAGTCGTTGTTGTAACCGAACTGGCCCGCCTGCGCCTTCGCGGACTGCTTGTCCGGGTCGAAGGAGGGAGCGCCGCGCAGGATCGGTTCACCCCAGCGGATCACGACGTTCTGGCCGTAGCCCTCGGGGATCGTGACCCGGTCGTCCCGGTTGGGCGCGACGGGCGTGAAGCGCAGGCCCCGGGCACCGGGGGCGGTGGGCTTCGGCTTGCCGCCGTGCCGGCCGGCGAGCGGCGCGGCCTCGGCGCCCGGGGCGGCCGGACCGGCGAGCGCGGCGGTCCCGGCGGCGGTGGCCACGGTCACCACGGCCGCGGCGCGCATCATCGAACGGCGTGACAGGGCACCGGCGATGACATCGCCGGCGTACTCGTTGTCGCTGGTGTTCGGAATCTCCTGGAAGCAGGCGTCACCGCAGCGGTAGCGGCAGGTCAGCGCAGAGCGCCCGCCCGGGTGCGAGCCGATGAGCGGCAGCAGGTTGCGCATGGTTTCGTCCCTCCGTCTGTGTGTCACGCGTGACGGTAGGGGCGTATCCGCGCCATACGTGGGACTGTCGGTGAACAGAGGGTGAAGCCCGGGACATCGCTGCGCTCCCGGTCACCGGGGCCGCATCCGGGAATCGGCGGGAGCTCGGCCGACGCGGGGGCGGGCCGCGCCACCGAACGGCCGGATCCGGCCGCTAACCTTACGTATCCGCCCTGGCCAGGGATCAATTCCCGCAGTACGGACGTGTATCGCCCCCAACTCATGCGAAAGGCCTCGCCCATGGGCATTCGGAGCTTGCTGCGCAAGGTGTTCGGCCGGACGGAGCAGGACGAGCCGGCCACGGCCACCGTCCCGCCCCAGGCCGAGCGCACCCAGCCCACGGAGCCGGAGACCGCCGCCTCGGCGGCCGAGCCCGCGAAGGCCTCGGTGCCGGCCCCGGCCTCCCCCTCGGACCGTTCGGCCGGTGCCGGGCACGACAGCGGCCAGGCGTCGGACCTGGTGGCGGAGGCCTTCGACAAGGCGCCCGCCGCACCGGCGCCCACCACGGCCGCGGCGCCGAGGGTCCCGGCACAGGGCTCGGACCCGGAGGCGAAGCCGGCCGGCGACGCCCCGGACGCCGGGACCGACGGAGCGGCGGAGCCCGCCGCCGAAGCTGCGCCGGCCGTCGTCGCACCGATCACGATCGACATGGACCCGGAGCCGGAGACGGCACCGGAGGCGACGAAGGCGGAGCCCGTCGCGGCCCCCGCCGGGACCGGTTCGAAGACCGTGGTGGAGCCCCGCCCCGAGGACGCGCCGGACACCGGGTCCGCGGCCGAGGCCGGATCGGCCGAGCCCGTTACCTCGTCACCGGCCGAGCCCGTCGCGTCGTCCTCCACGGCCGGGGCGGTCACCGCGCCCGGGGCCTCCGCCACCGAGGCGCCCGCCGAGGAGGAGAAGGCCGCGCCCGCACCGGCCGCCGTCGAGGAGCCCGCCGCCGAGCCGGCGGCCACGCCCGATGCGCCGACGACGGAGCCGGTCGTGGAGCCGGTGGCCGAGGCCGTCGAGGAGCCGGTGTCCGCGGCCGGTGCGGAGGCCCCCTCCGAGGCGCTTCCCACCGTCGCCGCCGAGCCGGTCGCCACCCCGGTCGTCGAGCCCGAGCCGACCGCCACCGAGCCCACCCCGGTCGTCGAGCCCGAGCCGGTCGCCACGCCTGAGCCCGTCGCGGCCTCCGTACCCGTCGCGGACCCGCAGCCGCTCTCCGCCGAGCCGGTCGCCGCCGAGTCCGGCGCCGAGCCCGCTGCCGCCGCCCCCGGCGGCAGGCCCGCCGTCTCCCTCGCCCGGGTCAAGGCCGCCGCACCCGGGCTCGTCGCCCCGTACAAGGCCGCGCAGGCCGCGCTGAAGGCCCACGGGCTGACCGGGCTGCGGGCGACCGTGTACCTGGTGCTGGACCGCTCCGGTTCGATGCGGCCGTTCTACAAGGACGGCAGCGCCCAGCACCTCGGTGACCGCGCCGTGGCGCTCGCCGCGCACCTCGACACGGACGCCACCGTGCCCGTGGTCTTCTTCTCGACGGACATCGACGGCACCGGCACGGTCGGCCTCACCGCGCACGAGGGCCGCATCGACGAGCTGAACGCGGGCCTCGGCCGGCTGGGCCGGACGAACTACCACCGGGCCGTCGAGGAGGTCGTGGCGCACTACGAGGCGTCCGGGGCCACCGGCCCGGCGCTCGTGCTCTTCCAGACGGACGGCGCGCCGGACGCCAAGGTGGCGGCCAAGCAGGCGCTGGTGGAGGCGGCACGGCTGCCGCTGTTCTTCCAGTTCGTCGCCTTCGGGGAAGAGGACTCGAAGGGCTTCGACTTCCTGCGCAGGCTGACCGTCCGCAACGCCGGGTTCTTCCACGCGGGTCCCGCCCCGCGCGAGGTGCCCGACGCGGCGTTCTACCGGGCGGTGCTCGCCGGACTGCCCGCCTGGGCCGCCGCCCGCGAGGACGTCGCGGAGGGCTGATCCACCGGCAGCCGTACGGTCACGGCGAGCCCGCCCTCCGGGCCGGGCACCGCCGTGGCCGTACCGCCGTGGGCCAGCGCGATGGAGCGCACGATGGACAGCCCGAGCCCCGAGCCCCGGCCCATCCGGTCCCGGCCCTCCCCGCGCCGGAACGGCTGGAAGAACCCCGCGATGTCCCCCTCCGCCACCACCGGCCCGGTGTTGCGGACCACCAGGGCCCCGTCCGCCGCCAGGGACACCCGCACCCGGCCGCCGGGCATGTTGTAACGCACCGCGTTGGACAGCAGGTTGGCCACCAGCTGGGCGAGCAGCTGCCGGTTCCCGCGCACGACGCAGGGTTCGGCGGTGACCGTGGTCTCCGGGCGGGGCAGCTGGGTCCGCTCCGCCGCCGCGAGGGGCCGGGCGGACTCCTCCGCCACCACCTGCGCCAGGTCCACCGGCGCCCGCTCGCTCGTGTCGAGCCCCTGCTCGCTGCGCGCCAGGACCAGCAGCCCGTCGATGAGCCGCTCACTGCGCCGGTTGGTGTCCAGCAGCATCTGCCGGGTGCGGACGAGTTCCTCGGGCGTCGGATCGTCGAGACCGACCTGGATCGCCGCCCGCTGGGTGGCCAGCGGGGTCCTCAGCTCGTGCGAGGCGTTGGCGATGAACCGGCGCTGGCTGTCGAACGCCTTCTCCAGCCGGGCCAGCAGCGCGTCGAGGGTCTCGCCCAGCTCCTTCAGCTCGTCGTCCGGGCCGCTGGACGCGATCCGCTCGTGCAGCGTGTGTTCGGAGAGCCGCCGCGCCTTCGCCGTCATCGCGTGCACGGGCCGCAGCACCCGTCCCGCGGTCCACCAGCCCACCCCGACCGCGCACCCCGTCATGACGAGCAGCGCGGCGGCCGACCAGTACAGCAGCTCCCTGCTCGCGGCGTCGCTGACGTCGTCGGTGAGGTCGTAGACCGTGGGCGGTCCGAGGCGTCCCCGGGCGTGCAGGGGGCCGTTGACCGCGAAGCCGGGCTGGGCGACCGCGGCGGAGGTGGCGATGGCGCGCGCCTGCGAGTCCGTGCCGGCCCGCGAGGCCAGGTTGACCGTGGCGAGCAGGGCCGTGCCGAGCACCAGGAAGACCCCGCCGTAGACGAGGGCGATCCGCATCCGGATCGTCGAATGCCGCACCTGCGCGGCCCCGGCCGCCCGCGTCAGCCGGCTCACAGGGCGTACCCGACACCCTGCACGGTGCGGATCAGGGCCGGTTCGCCCAGCTTGGCGCGCAGCTTGCTCATGCAGACGCGCACGGCGCCCGTGAAGGGATCCGCGTTGGCGTCCCAGGCCCGCTCCAGCAGTTCCTCCGCGCTGACTGTGGCCCCGTCGGCTTCCAGCAGCAGCTGGAGCACGGTGAACTCCTTCGGGGACAGGTCCAGGTCCTGCCCGTCCCGGGTGGCGGCCCGGCGCACGCTGTCGAGCCGGATGCCGTGCCGCTCCAGCTGCGGCGGGACGGGCCGGGCGCTGCGCCGCCGCAGGGCACGCACCCGGGACACCAGCTCGGGGAACTCGAACGGCTTGCTCACGTAGTCGTCGGCGCCGAGGTCGAGCCCCTCGACCCGGTCCTCCATGGTCCCGGAGGCGGTGAGCATGAGGATCCTGGTGCGCGAGCCGGTCGACACGAGCCTGCGGGCCACGTCGTCCCCGTGCACCCGGGGAAGGTCGCGGTCCAGGACGACGACGTCGTAGTCGTGCAGCCCCAGGTAGGCGAGGGCGGCGTCCCCGCTGTACACGGTGTCCACCGCGAATCCGGCACGGCGCAGGCCGGTCGCCACCAGCTCCGCCAGAATCTCCTCGTCCTCGGCGACCAGTACCCGCATCGTGTTGTCCCCTGCCTCGTGCACGCGTGCCCACTCCTCCCAGGATGCGTCTTTGGTACGGGAAAGGATGTTTCGCAAAGCTCTCCGCGGGCGGGGCGGCCCTCGTCGGGGTGAGGGGATCTCCCCCAGGCCGTTAGGATTTCGACCATGGCGGCCACTGGATCCGAGAAGCAGGGGGGCGACGGCGTGAAGGACTTCTACGTGTCGACCCCCATCTACTATGTCAACGACGCTCCTCACCTGGGCCACGCCTATACGACCGTCGCAGGCGACGTGCTCACCCGCTGGCACCGCCAGCGCGGCGAGAAGGTGTGGTACCTCACCGGCACGGACGAGCACGGTCAGAAGATCATGCGCACGGCCGAGGCGAACGACGTCACCCCTCAGGCCTGGTGCGACAAGCTCGTCGAGGAGGCGTGGAAGCCCCTCTGGGAGCACCTGAACATCAGGAACGACGACTTCATCCGGACGACGGAGAAGCGGCACACGGACCGTGTGCAGGAGTTCGTGCAGGACCTGTACGACAAGGACCAGATCTACAAGGGCGGGTACGAAGGCCCGTACTGCGTGGGCTGCGAGGAGTACAAGCTCCCCGGCGACCTGATCGAGGCCGAGGACGGCACGAAGCTGTGCCCGATCCACAAGAAGCCGGTGGAGCTCCTCAAGGAGGAGAACTACTTCTTCAAGCTGAGCGAGTACGGCCCGAAGCTCATGGAGTTCTACGCGGCCCACCCGGACTTCATCCAGCCCGAGTCCGCCCGCAACGAGATCGTGAACTTCGTCAAGCAGGGCCTCCAGGACCTGTCGATCTCCCGTTCCACTTTCGACTGGGGCGTCCCGGTCCCGTGGGACCCGAAGCACGTGATCTACGTGTGGATCGACGCCCTGCTCAACTACGCGACGGCGGTCGGCTACGGCTCCAACCAGGAGAAGTTCGACCGCACCTTCCCCGCGGACGTCCACCTGATCGGCAAGGACATCCTGCGCTTCCACTCGGTCATCTGGCCGGCCATGCTGATGGCGCAGGGTCTGCCGCTGCCGGGCAAGGTCGTCGCCAACGGCTGGCTGATGGTCGGCGGCGAGAAGATGTCCAAGTCGAACCTGACCGGCATCAAGCCGCAGGACCTGACCTCGCACTTCGGTGTGGACGCGTACCGCTGGTACTTCCTGCGGGCCATCGCCTACGGCAGCGACGGCTCGTTCTCCTGGGAGGACTTCAGCGCCCGCTACACCTCGGAGCTCGCCAACGACTACGGCAACCTCGCCTCGCGGGTCGCCGCCATGGTCGGCAAGTACTTCGGCGGCGCGCTCCCGGAGGCCACGGCGGCCGGTGACGCCGAGCGCGCGGTCCAGGAGGGCCTGGCCGCGGCCGTCACCGCGGCCGACCGGAAGATCGGCGAGGAGCTGGACTTCCAGGGCGGGATCCTGACCGTCTTCGACTTCGTGAAGCAGGTCAACGGCTACATCACCGAGCAGGAGCCCTGGAAGGTCGCCAAGGACACGTCGCCGGAGGGCCAGGCCCGGCTCGCGACCATCCTGTACACGGCGGCCGAGTCCCTGCGCGGGGTCGCGGTCCTGCTGAACTCCGTGATGCCGGACACCTCGCAGAAGCTGTGGGACTCCCTCGGCGCCGAGGCGTCGCTGGGCGCCCTGGCCGAGCAGCGGGTCCAGGACACGGGCCGCTGGGGACAGCTGCCCGTCGGCACGACGGTGACGAAGGGCGCGGTGCTGTTCCCGCGTCTGGAGGAGAAGCCCGCGTAGAGCGGTGCAGGCGAGGCAGGAGCCCGGGTCCCGGACACAAGGGGACCCGGGCTCCCGTGCGTCAGCCGCCGGGACATCCGGTGCCCGGCCGTCCGCGCCCGGGTGTCACCGGGCCAGCGACGCGGCGTCCCCCATCACGATCACGGGATTCCGGGCGGGATCCAGGCGGAGCAGGAGCTCCCGCATCCTGTCCTCGGTCAGCGAGACACAGCCCTGGGTGGGTCCGCCGTGGTCCACATGGACCCAGATGCCGCCGCCCCGCTCCTCACCGAGGGGCCTCTCGCCGTCCAGCGGGGAGGTGCCGGGGGTGCGGTTGTAGTTGATGGCGACGACATGGTCGAAGGAGCCTTCGAGGGGTTCTCCCAGGAAGCCCTCGCCGCTCACCGCGAAGCGGGCCTCCTCGTCGTACGGGAGCAGGGCGCCCGGGTCGGGCAGCCTGCCCCCCGCGTCGGTGAGGCCGAAGACCCCGACGGGGGACCGGAGGTCGCCGGCGAGATGGTGGCCGGTCCAGCCCTCCATGCCGTTGTGGGCGGGCCAGGGGCCCGCCCCGGGTCTCCAGCCGAGCGCGGGATCGCCGAGGTCGTAGAGCACCACGGCCGAACGGTTGGAGTCCGGGCCCTGCCCGGTCACCACCAGGGCCTGCCGGGCGGTGGCGGGGATCTGCGCCCGGGTCTGCGGGCCCAGGTCCGGAATCTCCGACGGGCTGCGCAACGGCTCCGTGAACAGGGTCCGCCCGGACCCCGGGCCGGGGGCTCCGCGGGGCGGGGCGGGGTCGGAGGTCTGCTCCGTCCCGGCGGAGCAGCCGGCGAGCAGGAGCAGCAGGATCAGGGGGACGAGCAGGAGGCGGGGGCGACGCGGGACGGACACGGTGCGGAACTCCTCGGTGAGGGGGCGAACGGGCACGTCCCGTGCCCGTCCCTGCCGGGCCCGACGGCACCGGATCGGAACCGGGGGCGTTCCGGATGTACCCGGTACGGGCCCCCGAGGTCCGGGTGGTGCCGCAGGGTCCACCCGTACGCAGGCAAAGTCACCGGCCCCTCCCCGCTCCGGCCCGCGGAGCCGGCGTGACGGACGCGCACCCGAACGGAACAGCCCCCCGGCACGGCCGGGGGGCTGTTTCACGTGGAACCGAAGCGGAACCGCCGGTGCCTACTTGGCGCCGGTGTCCCGCACCACGGAGTCCGTGGCCTCGGCCTTCTCCTTGGCCGTCGCGGCGGGCTTGCGGAGCTGGATGTTCAGCTCCCGCAGCCGCGTCTCGTCCAGCACGGTCGGGGCGCCCATCATCAGGTCCTGGGCGTTGCCGTTGAGCGGGAAGGCGATCGTCTCGCGGATGTTCGGCTCGTCGGCGAGCAGCATCACGATGCGGTCGACGCCCGGGGCGATGCCGCCGTGCGGCGGGGCGCCGAGACGGAAGGCCCGGAGCATGCCGGCGAACTCGTGCTCGACGGTCTCGCGGTCGTAACCGGCGATCTCGAAGGCCTTGATCATCAGCTCGGGCTCGTGGTTCCGGATGGCGCCGGAGGACAGCTCGATGCCGTTGCAGACGATGTCGTACTGCCAGGCGAGGATGTCCAGCGGGTCCTTCGTCTCCAGGTCCTCAAGGCCGCCCTGCGGCATCGAGAACGGGTTGTGCGAGAAGTCGATCCGGCCGGTGTCCTCGTCCTTCTCGTACATCGGGAAGTCGACGACCCAGCAGAAGCGGAAGACGCCCTCCTCGAAGTGCCCGGCACGCTTCGCGGCCTCGACGCGGACGGCGGACATGATCTTGGAGACCTCGCCGAACTCACCGGCGCCGAAGAAGACCGCGTGGCCGGGGACCAGGGAGAGGCGCTCGGTGAGCGTCTTGACGTCCGTCTCGGTGAGGAACTTGGCGATCGGTCCCGCCAGCGTGCCGTCCTCGCCGACGCGGACCCAGGCCAGGCCCTTGGCGCCGTGCTCGACGGCGTACTCGCCGAGGCCGTCGAAGAACTTCCGGGACTGGCCCGCGGTGTCCGGCACCGGCAGGGCGCGGACGTGCTTGCCGGCGAACGCCTTGAAGCCGGAGTCGGCGAAGACGTCGGAGATGTCGACGAGCTCCAGCTTGGCCCGGAGGTCCGGCTTGTCGTTGCCGTACTTCAGCATCGACTCGCGGAACGGGATGCGCGGGAACGGCGAGGTGACGTGACGGCCGTTGCCGAACTCCTCGAAGAGCTCGGTCATCAGCTTCTCGATCGGCTGGAAGACGTCCTCCTGCTCGACGAAGGACATCTCGACGTCGAGCTGGTAGAACTCGCCGGGCGAACGGTCGGCGCGGGCGTCCTCGTCGCGGAAGCAGGGCGCGATCTGGAAGTACCGGTCGAAGCCGGAGATCATCAGCAGCTGCTTGAACTGCTGCGGCGCCTGCGGGAGGGCGTAGAACTTGCCCGGGTTCAGCCGGGACGGGACGACGAAGTCGCGGGCGCCCTCGGGGGAGGTCGCGGTGAGGATCGGCGTCGCCATCTCGTTGAAGCCGAGGGCGACCATCTTGGAGCGGATGGACGCGATCACGGCGGAGCGCAGCATGATGTTGCGGTGCATGCGCTCGCGGCGCAGGTCCAGGAAGCGGTACTCCAGGCGCCGCTCCTCGTTGACGCCGTCCTCGGTGTTGATCGTGAAGGGCAGCGGGCCGGCCTCGCCCAGCACCTCGACCTCGGTGACCTCGATCTCGATCTCGCCGGTCGGGAGCTCCGGGTTGACGTTGTCGGCACCGCGCGCGGAGACCGTGCCGTCGATCCGGACGACGGTCTCCTTGGTCAGCTTCGCCAGGGCGTCGTTGCCGGGGGTGCCGGGGCGGGCGACGAGCTGCACCAGACCGTGGTGGTCGCGCAGATCGATGAAGAGGATGCCGCCCAGGTCTCGGCGATTGTGCAGCCAGCCGCTCAGCCGGACGTCGGTGCCGACGTCAGAGGCGCGGAGCTCGCCGCAGGTGTGGGACCTGTACCGATGCATCGTCGTTCATCCAGTCTTCGCGGTCGGGGTGGATTGACACCCCAGGCTACCGCCCGTGGACACACCGGTTCGTTGGTATTCCCGCCGCACGGCTGTCCGAGACGTCCCCGGCGGCCGTCCGCGCCCACGGGGCGGTTCCCGCCCCTCGGTGGCGACGGTGCGGACAATCTTCCTAAGGTGGGGCAATGCGCACCGAGGAGATCCTGGCTGCGATCGGGACCGGTCTGTGGAGCTGGGACGGCTCGTCGGGCACGGTCACGTTCGACGCGGAGGCGGCACGGCTGGTGGGACTGCCCGCCGAGTCCACCGCCCGTCCCGGCGACGAGGTGCGTGCCCTCTTCCACCCGGCCGACTGGCACGAGATCGACGGCATCGTGAACTTCGCGATCGCCGAGGACACCCTGGCCGAGGCCCGGCTGCGCATCGTGGACCGCGACGGGAAGGTCGTGCGCACGGTCCGCTCCCGGTCCAAGCCGGTGCCGCTGGACGCTGCGGGCGGCCGCGCCTACGTGCTGATGGGCACCATCCAGGAGGTCGCCCCGCCCTCCGAGGCGACGGCGGCACGGACACCGCTCACGGGGGACTGGCGGCGCTCGCGCGAGGCGTTCCTGCTGGACGCCGGGCGGGCGCTGGCCGAGGCCGGGTCCACCGAGGAGGTCCTCCGGGTCGCGGGCTCGCTGTCCATGCCCGGTTTCTCGCCGGACGGACTGGCCGTCTTCGGGATCTCGGGCGACCGGCTGACGGTCGTCGGGCACCACGGCCAGAGCGCCGGGGACGAGAAGCCGTTCACCGACATGTTCCTGGAAACCGACTATCCGGCCGCCGAGGTCGTCCGGACCGGGGAGGCGATCTACCTCGCGTCGCCCGAGGAGTACCGGAAGCGCTTCCCCGTCACCTGGCCCCTCGCCAGCGGTTTCGGACGACGTTCCTGGGCCTTCCTGCCGCTCGTCTCGTCGGGGCACACCATGGGCGCCTGGATGGCCGGGTTCCGCCACCACGTGGCCTTCTCGCCGGACGAGCGCGCGGTGCTGAACACGGTGGCCCGGATGCTGGCACAGGCGCTGACGCGCGCCGGCACCGCCGAGACGGAGCGCGAACTGTCCCTGGGCCTCCAGAGGGCGATGAGGCCGACCCTGGGCCCCGACGTGCCGGGACTGTCGGTGGCGGCGCGCTACGTCCCGACGGGAGGCGGGCTCCAGGTCGGCGGCGACTGGTACGACATGATCCCGCTGCCCAACGGCCGCATCGCCCTCGTCATCGGAGACGTGCAGGGACACGACGTACGGGCGGCGGGGCTGATGGGCCAGCTGCGGATCGCCCTGCGCGCCTACGCCTCCGAGGGGCACCGCCCCGACGCGGTGCTGTCCCGGGCCTCGCGCTTCCTGTCCGGGCTGACCGACTCCTACGGCCTCACCGACGGCGAGGACCGGTCGGACGCCACGCGCTTCGCGACCTGCCTGTACGCGGAAGCCGACCCCGGGACCGGCACCCTCGACATCGCCCGGGCCGGACACCCCGACCCGGTGGTCGTCAGCGTCGACGGCACCGCGGTGATCCGGCAGACCGCCGGCGGGCTGCCGCTGGGCGTCGAGCAGGACGCGGACTACCCGACCACCCGCGTCGTCCTGGGCCCCGGCGAGACGGTCATGCTGTGCACGGACGGGCTGATCGAGACCGGCGGACACGACATGGCCACCGGCTGGACCCGGCTCAGGCCGGTCCTGGAGAAGCCCGTCGAGGACCTGGAGGAGCTCGCGGACGCCCTCGTCCAGGCCGTGCACGGTCCGGGCTCGCACTACACGACCGGACCGCTGGTGGACCGCCGCGAGGACGACATCGCGGTGCTGGTGCTGCGGCGCGAGGGGGCGCGGACGCGCAGGGTCCCCGGGCGGCGCTCGGCGATGACCATCGCCCAGGCGGAGCCCGAGCGGATCGCGGCCGCCCGGCAGCAGCTGCGGGACCTCCTGCACGACTGGAGGGACGCGGAGCAGGTCGACTCCGCGGAGCTGATGGTCTCCGAGATGGCCACGAACGTGCTGGTCCACACCGACGGGGACGCGCTGCTCGTGGCCGAGGTGTCGGGCGAACCGGGCGAGCGGCGGCTGCGCGTCGAGGTGGCCGACGCCAGCGACGACCTGCCGCACAAGCGGCGGCCCGGCGAGATGGCGTCCAGCGGGCGCGGGCTGGTGCTGATGGAGATGCTCGCCGACGCCTGGGGCGTGGACCCGCGGGGCGAGGGGAAGTCGATCTGGTTCGAGCTGTACGAGTCGGCGGAGCCGGCGGAACTGGGCGCCGCGCCGTCATGAACCCCCGGCCGCCGCGGGCCCGTCGCCGCCGGCCGCGCCCCCCGTGCGCAGCTCGCCGATCACCCCGAACGCGGCCGCGCACAGGGGGACCGCCAGCAGCATGCCGAGCAGCCCCGCGACGCTCGCCCCCGCGGTCAGCGCGATCATGATCATGGCGGGGTGCATCTGGACGGTCCGGCTCTGGATCGCGGGCTGGAGCACATGGCCCTCCAGCACCTGCACGGCGACCACCACGCCCAGCGTCCAGAGCGCGATCACGACGCCCCGGTCGGCGAGCGCGACGAGCACGGCGACGGCGCCGGAGATGAAGGCCCCCAGGTAGGGGATGTAGGCGCCGACGAACACCAGCGCGCCGAGCCCCGCCGCCCCCGGCACCCGCAGGATCAGCAGCCCCACCGTGATGCACAGCGCGTCGATCAGGGCGATGACGGTGGTGCCGCGCATGAACCCCTCGACGGCCTCGAAGGCCCTGCGCCCCATGGCCTCCACGCGGTCGCCCGTGCCGCGCGGCGCGATGTCGTGGGCGAACCCCGCGGCCCGGTCGGAGTCGCGCAGGAAGAAGAAGGTCAGCAGCAGGGCCAGGACCCCGGTGGTCACCAGCGACCCGATGAGGCTGATCCCGCTGAGCAGTCCGCCCGCCGCACTCGCGCCGAACCTCTGGACGAGCCCCTTGGCGTTGTCCGCCAGGTCGTTGACGTCGGCCACGCCCTTGATGTCGAAGTGGTCGATGACCCACTGCGCGGCGTCCTTCAGCGACTCCACGATCTGCGAACCGCTGTCGACGAGTGCGGTGACGACGATGTACCCGGCGCCCCCGACCACCGCGACGAGCGCGGCACAGGTGAGACCGGCGGCCACCGACCGGTTCACCCCGTACGCGGTCAGCCGGCGCTGGACGGGCCCGAGCAGCGCGGTGCCGAGCAGCGCGAGCAGGACCGGGGTGACCGCGGTCTTGAGCGCGACGCTCAGCCAGACGGCCACCGCCGCGACGCCGGCGACCAGGAGCAGGACGCCGCACCAGGCGGCCGTCCGCCGCGCGGCGTCGGGCAGGAGTGGCTTCCGGGTAGGCACCCGCTCACCCGATCACGGGCCGGAGCCGGGTGCCCCTCCGCACGGGCGTACGGGTGACGGTCCGTCACCCGTACGTCGTGCCGTGCCGTCACATGCCGTGGACGGACGGGACCTTTCCGAGACGGCCCGCCTGGAAGTCCTCGAAGGCCTGCTTGAGCTCGTCCTGGGTGTTCATCACGAACGGCCCGTAGTGCGCCATCGGCTCACGGATCGGGCGCCCGCCGAGCAGCACGACCTCCAGGTCGGGCGTGTTGCCGTCCTGCTCCTCGTCGGCGCGGACGGTCAGCGAGGACCCCTTGCCGAAGACCGCGGTCTGCCCGACGTGGACGGGACGGCGCGCGGTGCCCACGCTGCCGCGTCCGGCGAGGACGTAGGCGAGGCCGTTGAAGTCCTCCTGCCAGGGCAGCGTCACCTCGGCGCCCGGCCGGACCGTGGCGTGGACCATGGTGATCGGGGTGTGGGTGATGCCCGGGCCCTCGTGACCGTCCAGCTCGCCGGCGATCACGCGGAGCAGCGCGCCGCCGTCCGGGGAGGTGAGGAGCTGGACCTGGCCGCCGCGGATGTCCTGGTAGCGCGGCGCCATCATCTTGTCGGCCTTGGGCAGGTTCACCCAGAGCTGGAGGCCGTGGAAGAGGCCACCGGACATGACGAGGGCCTCCGGCGGCGTCTCGATGTGGAGGAGGCCCGAGCCGGCCGTCATCCACTGGGTGTCGCCGTTCTCGATGGCGCCGCCACCGCCGTGGCTGTCCTGGTGGATGAAGCTCCCGTCGATGATGTACGTGACGGTCTCGAAGCCGCGGTGCGGGTGCCAGGGAGTCCCCTTCGGCTCGCCCGCCGCGTACTCCACCTCACCCATCTGGTCCATCATGATGAACGGGTCGAGGTGCCGGTAGTTGATCCCGGCGAACGCGCGCCGCACCGGGAACCCCTCGCCCTCGAAACCGCTGGGCGCGGTCGTGACGGTCAGCACGGGTCGGGCCACGGCGTCGGCCGGCGCGGCGACCTTGGGCAGGGTCAGCGGGTTTTCGACGGTCACTGCGGGCATGGGAGCCACCTCCGGAAGTCTCTGATCCCAATTTAGTTGAACAGTGAACATCCTGCAAGGCGGCTTCCATTCCCGCCGCCGGACAGCGATGAGGGCCCGCACCGTGACGGTGCGGGCCCTCATTCCACCCGGAGCGGCGGACGTTCCTCAGCCGTACATGCGGCGCATCGCGAAGTCGACCATCTGCTCGACCGCCGTGGCATCGAAGACCATGCGGTGGTCGCCCTCCATGTCCAGCACGAAGCCGTAGCCGGTGGGCAGCAGGTCGATCACCTCGGCCCCGGTGATCACGAAGTACTTGGACTCCTTGCCCGCGTACCGCCGCAGCTCCTTGAGCGTCGTGAACATGGGGATCACCGGCTGCTGGGTGTTGTGGAGCGCCAGGAAACCGGGGTTGTCGCCGCGCGGGCAGTACACCTTCGCCGTGGCGAAGATCTGCTGGAAGTCCTCCGCGGACAGCGATCCGGTCGTGAAGGCCCGTACCGCGTCGGCCAGGGACGGCGGAGAGGGCTCGGGGTACAACGGCTGCCCGCCGTAGCCGCCACCCATCTGCTGCTGTGCACCCGGGTTCTGGTCGTAGCCATACATGCCGCAAAGAGTAATCGGACACATCTCGGGCTTGAGGGGTTGCGTCTTATTACTGACGGGTAGCATCATCGTAGGAGTCAGGTGACACACCCACGCCAGGCCGTCCGACGCCCGACCCACCCTCCTCCACGGGGCGCTGCGCGCCACTGCTATTGATTACGGAGCCTTCCCATGGGGCACTACAAGTCGAATCTCCGCGACATCGAGTTCAACCTCTTCGAGGTCCTCGGGCGCGACAAGCTGTACGGCACCGGTCCGTTCGCGGAGATGGACGTCGACACCGCGAAGAGCATCCTGGACGAGGTCACCCGCCTCGCCGAGAACGAGCTCGCCGACTCGTACGCCGACGCCGACCGCAACCCGCCGGTCTTCGACCCCGAGACGAACACCGCACCCGTCCCGGGCTCCTTCAAGAAGTCGTACCAGGCGTTCATGGACTCCGAGTACTGGCGCCTGGGCCTCCCCGAGGAGATCGGCGGCACGACCTCCCCGCGCTCCCTGATCTGGGGTTACGCGGAGCTGCTGCTCGGCTCCAACCCGGCGGTCTGGATGTACTCCTCCGGCCCCGCGTTCGCCGGCATCCTCTTCGACGAGGGCAACGAGGCGCAGAAGAAGGTCGCCGAGATCGCCGTCGAGAAGCAGTGGGGCTCGACCATGGTGCTCACCGAGCCGGACGCCGGCTCGGACGTGGGCGCCGGCCGCACCAGGGCGGTCGAGCAGGAGGACGGCTCCTGGCACATCGAGGGCGTGAAGCGCTTCATCACCTCGGGCGAGCACGACATGTCCGAGAACATCCTCCACTACGTCCTGGCCCGCCCCGAGGGCGCCGGCCCGGGCACCAAGGGGCTCTCCCTCTTCCTGGTGCCGAAGTTCCACTTCGACTGGACCACCGGCGAGCTCGGTGAGCGCAACGGCGTCTACGCGACGAACGTCGAGCACAAGATGGGCCTCAAGGCCTCGAACACCTGCGAGATGACCTTCGGCGACCGGCACCCCGCCAAGGGCTGGCTGATCGGCGACAAGCACGACGGCATCCGCCAGATGTTCCGCATCATCGAGTTCGCCCGGATGATGGTCGGCACGAAGGCCATCGCGGCGCTCTCCGCGGGCTACCTCAACGCACTGGAGTACGCCAAGGAGCGCGTCCAGGGCACCGACCTGTCGCAGTTCATGGACAAGACGGCCCCCAAGGTCACCATCACGCACCACCCCGACGTGCGCCGCTCCCTCATGACGCAGAAGGCGTACGCCGAGGGCATGCGCTCCCTCGTGCTCTACACCGCGTCCGTCCAGGACGCGATCCAGGTCAAGGAGGCCGCGGGTGAGGACGCCAAGGCGCTCAACGGCCTGAACGACCTGCTGCTCCCGATCGTCAAGGGGTACGGCTCCGAGAAGTCCTACGAGCAGCTCGCGCAGTCGCTCCAGACCTTCGGCGGCTCCGGCTACCTCCAGGAGTACCCGGTCGAGCAGTACATCCGGGACGCCAAGATCGACACCCTCTACGAGGGCACGACGGCGATCCAGGGCCAGGACTTCTTCTTCCGGAAGATCGTCCGCGACCAGGGCGCCTCGCTGAACGCCCTCTCCGAGGAGATCAAGAAGTTCCTCGCCGGCGCCCAGGGCGACGAGGAGCTGTCCGGCGCGCTGGACAACCTCGCCAAGGCCGCGGTCGACCTGGAGGCGATCGTCGGCACGATGATCACCGACCTCACCGCGACCGGCGAGGACGTCAAGAACATCTACAAGGTCGGCCTCAACACCACCCGCCTGCTGATGGCCTCCGGCGATGTCGTGGTCGGATACCTGCTGCTCAAGGGCGCGGTCGTGGCCTCCGAGAAGCTGCGCAACGCCTCCGCCAAGGACACCGCCTTCTACCGGGGCAAGATCGCCGCCGCGAAGTTCTTCGCCGCGAACGTCCTGCCGGGTGTCTCCGCCGAGCGCGCGCTCGCCGAGACCGTCGACAACTCGCTGATGGAGCTGGACGAGGCCGCGTTCTGAGGGCTCTCCCGCGTCGTCCCTGACGGCCGGGACCGCGGGACGCACCTCCCGCGCCCCTGCCCCGCCGGTACGGCCCGTCCCCTGTCAGGGGGCGGGCCGTACCCGTGGTCCCCGCCGCCGCGCTGCTCCGAGGGGCCACGGGGGCGCCGGGAAGCGGGACCGCCGTCCCGGCCGGGCCACGGGGGCCCCAAGGTCCCGGACGGGACCCGTGCGGCGCCCCCGGCGACCGTCGTTACAGTGAGGAACATGCGCTCTTCCCTCCGCTTCGACCGCGGGCACACCGACGACCTGATGGCCTTCCTGATGGCCAGCCCCTCCCCTTACCACGCCGTCGCCACCGCCGCGGCGCGACTGGAGAAGGCCGGGTTCCGGCAGGTCGAGGAGACGGACGCCTGGGACGGCTCCACGGGCGGGAAGTACGTCCTGCGGGGCGGCGCCGTCGTGGCCTGGTACGTACCGGAGGGCGCCGGCGCCCACACCCCGTTCCGGATCGTGGGGGCCCACACCGACTCCCCGAACCTGCGGGTCAAGCCGCTTCCCGACACCGGCGCGCACGGCTGGCGCCAGGTCGCCGTGGAGGTCTACGGCGGGACGCTCCTGAACACCTGGCTCGACCGGGACCTGGGCCTGGCCGGCCGGATCTCCCTGCGCGACGGCACCCACCGGCTGGTGAACACCGACCGTCCGCTGCTGCGGGTCCCCCAGCTGGCCGTGCACCTGGACCGGTCCGCCAACCCCGACGGCCTCAAGCTCGACCGCCAGAAGCACATGCAGCCGATCTGGGGCCTGGGTGAGGTCGAGGAGGGCGACCTGATCCGGTTCGTCGCCGAGGAGGCGGGTGTCGCGGCCGAGGAGGTCACCGGCTGGGACCTCATGCCGCACCCCGTCGAGCCGCCGGCCTACCTGGGCCGGGACCGTGAGCTGCTCGCCGGTCCGCGGATGGACAACCTGCTCTCGGTGCACGCCGCGACGGCCGCGCTGGCCGCCGTCTCCGGACTGCCGGACGCCGAGATCCCGTACATCCCCGTCCTGGCCGCCTTCGACCACGAGGAGAACGGCTCCCAGTCCGACACCGGCGCGGACGGCCCGCTGCTCGGCACGGTCCTGGAGCGCTCCGTCTTCGCCCGCGGGGGTACCTACGAGGACCGCGCACGGGCCTTCGCCGGGACCGTCTGCCTCTCCTCGGACACCGGCCACGCCGTCCACCCGAACTACGCCGAGCGGCACGACCCGACGCACCACCCGGTGGCCAACGGCGGGCCGATCCTCAAGGTCAACGTCAACATGCGCTACGCGACCGACGGCGGGGGCCGCGCGGTGTTCGCCGCGGCCTGCGAGAAGGCCGGCGTGCCCTGGCAGACGTTCGTCTCCAACAACTCGATGCCCTGCGGCACGACGATCGGCCCGATCACCGCCGCACGCCACGGCATCCGGACCGTCGACATCGGTGTGGCGATCCTGTCCATGCACAGCGCGCGCGAGCTCTGCGGCGCCGACGACCCGTACCTGCTGGCGAACGCGCTCACCGCCTTCCTGGCGGGCTGATCCCTCCGTCCCAACCGCCCTCACAGACATGCTTGTTGCCGGGCCGGGTACGCGACCCGTACACCGGCCCGGACGCACCGGGCCGTCGAGGAGGCGGAAATCATGGGACTCGGAGGATGCATTCTCCTGATCGGGGCCGGGGCGATTCTGGCGTTCGCGACGGACTGGGAACTGGACACCGTCAACGTGGACCTGGTCGGCTGGATCATGATGCTCGTCGGCCTCGTCGGGGTCTTCGTCTACGTGAGCATCGCGCGCCGGCGCCGCATGGTCATGTCGCCCACGGCCACCGTCGTCCCGGAGGACGAGCGCCGCTACCAGTGACCTGACGGCCGGGCCGCCCCTCGCCGCGACGCGACAGGACGGGTGCGAGGGGCCCGGCACGGCAGGCGTACCGGCGCCGGACGTCCGCCCGCGCAGGGCCGGGCCCCGGGCCGTCAGCCCTGCTCGTCCATCCCGGCCAGCACCAGCGGCAGCCTGGAGGCACCGGCGGCGGTGACACGCACCGGGACACCCCAGTCCTGCTGGTGCACATGGCAGGCCGGGTACGCGTTCGCCGGGTCGTCGTCGCAGGACGCCGCCATCGCGGACAGGTGCAGGACGCCCTCGGCGACCCCGTCGGCCAGGACCAGGTCACGGCTCAGATCCGTACCCGGCCCCGCCCCCGCGGCCAGCAGCTCCGGCGGGGTCGAGGAGACGAGCAGCCGGGTGGACGGGCCGTAGCGGGTGTCGAGCTTCTGTCCTGCGGGCGCCTGGAAGACCACGTCCAGCCGGAGCGTCCCTGCGGAGACCTCGGTGGCCGCGCGCTGTGTGCGGTGCGCCCGGTCCGCGACCTGTACGGCCTCCTCGGGCAGACGCAGCCGGGTCAGCCGGTGCCGCGCGGACTCGACCACCACCAGGTCCCCGTCCACCAGGACGGCGCCGCTCGGCTCCCGCAGGTCCGTGGCCAGCGTCGTGACCTCGCCGCTCCCCGGGTCGTAGCGCCGCAGCGCGTGGTTGTAGGTGTCGCTCACCGCCACGGATCCGTCCGGGAGGGCGGTGACACCCAGCGGGTGCTGGAGCAGCGCCTGACCGGCCGGACCGTCCCGGTGGCCGAAGTCGAAGAGCCCCGTGCCCACGACCGTGCGGACGGTGCCCTCCAGGTCCACCCAGCGCAGCGCGGAGGTCTCGGAGTCGGCGACCCAGAGCCGGTCCCCGGCCGCGGCGAGGCCGGACGGCTGCGCGAACCACGCCTCGTCCGCGGGGCCGTCGACCAGCCCCTCGTTGGTGGTGCCCGCGGCGACCCCGACCGTCCCCCGCCCGGGGTCGTACGTCCACAGCTGGTGCACGCCGGCCATCGCGATCCACAGCCGGCCGCCGAACCAGGCGACGTCCCAGGGGGACGACAGGTCCACCTCCGTCGCCGGGCCGTCGGTGGCGGAACCCTGCCACCACTGGCGGCCGGTCCCGGCGAGCGTGGTCGTCTCCCCCGTCGTGAGGTCGAGCGCCCTGATCGCGTGGTTCACCGTGTCCGCGACGGCGATCCGGCCGTCGGGCAGGACGGCGAGGCCCTGGGGCTCGCTGAACCGGGCCTCCTCGCGGCCTCCGTCGGCGAATCCGCGCTCCCCGGCCCCGAAGCGGCCGCGCACGGTCTCCCCGTCCGCCGCCAGCTCGACCAGGCGGTGGCGGGTGGTGTCCGAGACCAGGAAGCCGCCGTCGGGAAGCGCGAGGGCCTTCCCGGGGAACCGCAGATGTCCGGCGACCGGCTCCGGCGCCACGTACGGACCGTCGCCGCGGCGCAGGGTGCCCTTCGCCGCGTGCTCGGCCTCCAGCTCGCCGACCAGCTTCTCGATGGCGTGGGCGTGGCCCTCACCCGCGTGCTGGGCCACCACGTAGCCCTCGGGGTCCACGACGACGAGGGTGGGCCAGGCGCGGACGGCGTACTGCTTCCAGGTGGCGAGCTCGGGGTCGTCGAGCACCGGGTGGTGCACCTCGTACCGCTCGACCGCGTCGGCCACGGCCCGGTGGTCCGCCTCGTGCACGAACTTCGGCGAGTGGACGCCGATGATCACCACGGTGTCGCGGTGCTTCTCCTCCAGCTCGCGCAGCTCGTCGAGCACATGCAGACAGTTCACGCAGCAGAAGGTCCAGAAATCCAGGATGACAATGCGCCCTCGCAGGTCAGCGAGGGTGTACTGGCGGTTTCCCGTATTGAGCCAGCCGCCCTTGCCGATCAGTTCGGGGGCGCGGACACGTGCACGTGCTGTCATGCCACCAGTCAACAGCACCGCGCCCTGCGCGCATTCCGGCAGGTGGTCGGGGAACCTGTGATCCATGAGACTTCTCGTACGTGAGCGTGTGTTCGGCATCGGTGACGACTACTGGATCGAGGACGCGGACGGGCGCAAGCTCTTCCTCGTCGACGGCAAGGCCATGCGGCTGCGGGACACCTTCGAGCTGAAGGACACGAACGGCCGGGTGCTGGTGGAGATCCGCCAGAAGATGATCAGCATCCGCGACACGATGCTCATCGAACGTGACGGCGACGAGCTCGCCCGGGTCAAGCGGAAGCGGCTCTCCCTGCTGCGCAACCACTACCGGGTGAGCCTCGCGGAGGGCACCGAGCTGGACGTCAGCGGCAAGATCCTGGACCGCGAGTTCGCCATCGAGTACGACGGTGAACTGCTCGCCCAGATCTCCCGGCGCTGGCTGACGATCCGTGACACCTACGGCATCGACGTCGTCCGGGAGGACGCCGATGTGCCGCTGCTGCTCGCGGTGGCGGTGTGCGTGATCGTCCTCGCGGACAAGGACCACGAGGACTGAGGCCGTGGCGGCCCGGAACGGCCGGGCGACGCGAGGGCCGCATCAGGGAGAGCCCGAGGCTTTCGGACCCGGCAGCCCACGCAGACCCGCAGCTCCGAGGTCTCGGGCCCGGGGTCCGGGACGCCCGGCGTCAGGCTGACGGCAGCGTCCGCCGCGACGGGCCGACGGGCACCGCACCCGGGCGGTGGGGGGGGTTGTCCAGGATGAGGGCGCCCCCCCCCCCCCCCGCCCCGGGACACGGGTGGTGGCGGCGGGGGGGGCCCTCTGCCGGGCT
>NZ_JBEXRT010000058.1:0-35459 GCF_040613235.1 Streptomyces sp. NPDC006296
GCGGGCGGTCGCGGGCGGTCCCGGCCGGCCGGCCGGAACCGCCGGAGCGGGGTTCGCGGGAGCCCGGTCCGCGTCGGCCGGACGGCCGTCCCGCACCGTCCCGTACGCCTGCCCCGGCACCTGGCCGGAGGGGCCGCCGTCCGGCGACTGCTCCGCTCCCTGTGCGGGCACCTGTCCGGTCCGCGCCCCGCCCAGGACGAGCACCGCCCGCCCCGCGTCCTGTTTGCGCAGCAGCCGGATCGCGTCCGCGGCGGTCGCCGGATCCGTCACGGCGAGGGCGTCGGCGGCGGCTCCCAGGGCGGCGGCCACCGCCACCTCGTGCCCCGGGGCCACCGTGAGCAGCTCGGCCAGCGGACCGAGCAGCCCGGAGAGCCGGTCGCCCGCGCCGAGCAGCACCCCGGTCCCGTCCTTGCGCCGCAGTCCCAGCGACAGGGCCTCGTGCCGGGCCGAGACCGCCGCGCGGCTGCGTTCCGCGGACGTGACCGCCTCACGCGCCGCGTTCAGGGCGTCCTCCGCCGCGGCGAGCTCGCGCTCGGCGGCCCGGTGCCGCTCCGTGAGCTCCGCGTCCCCCGCGTCCAGGCCCTCGACCTCGGCCTTGAGCTGCTCGTACTCCTCCTGGGCGGTGGACGCCCGCTCGTGCGCCTCGTCCCGGGACGCCGCCAGCCGGTCGATCTCGGCCTGGGCCGAACCCGCCCTGCTGCGGGCCGCGTTGACCTGGCCGTTGAGCCGGGCGAGTCCCTCGCGCCGGTCGGCGATGGCCCGGGCCGCGTCCCGGAGCCGGCGCTCCTCGGCGGCCAGCTCCCGCTCCAGTTCCGTCCGGTGCGCGGTGGTGTCCTCCAGGGCGTGCTCCGCCGCTTCGAGCGCGGCCTCCAGTTCCGCCTCCTGCTCTCGGATCCGGGCCGCCTCACGCTCCATGTCCTGCGGGTCGCGCCCGCGCCGCTCCTCCTCCGGGGCCGCGGTGGCGCTCGTCACCCGGGCGTCGGCGAGCGAGACCGTGCCCCGCACGCGCTCGGCGAGCTGCGCGAGGTCGTACCAGGTCTGCTGGGCCCGCTGCAGACGGGGCGCCAGCCGGCGCACCTCGCCCTCCAAGGCGGCCTCACGGGCGAGCGCCGCCTTGAGCTCCGCCTCCGCCGCCTCCCTGCGCCGCTTCAGGGCGGCCTCGTCGGCGATCTCCTCGCGCAGCGCGTCCCGCAGCCGCACCAGGTCGTCGGCGAGGAGGCGCAGCCGGGCGTCCCGCAGATCCGCCTGGATGACGGCGGCCCGGCGGGCCACGGCGGCCTGCCGGCCCAGCGGTTTGAGCTGGCGCCTCAGTTCGTCGGTGAGGTCCTGGACGCGGGCGAGGTTCGCGCCCATCGCCTCCAGCTTGCGCAGCGCCTTCTCCTTGCGCTTGCGGTGCTTGAGCACGCCCGCGGCCTCTTCGATGAAGGCGCGGCGGCCGGTCGGATCGGCGTGCAGGACCGAGTCCAGCCGGCCCTGGCCGACGATGACGTGCATCTCCCGGCCGATACCGGAGTCCGAGAGGAGTTCCTGGATGTCGAGCAGCCGGCAGGTGTCGCCATTGATCTGGTATTCGCTGCCGCCGTTGCGGAACATGATCCGGGTGATCGTCACTTCGGCGTACTCGATGGGCAGCGCACCGTCGGAATTGTCGATGGTCAGCGACACTTCCGCGCGGCCCAGCGGCGGCCTTCCCGTGGTCCCGGCGAAGATCACGTCTTCCATCTTGCCGCCGCGCAGGGATTTGGCGCCCTGTTCGCCCATGACCCAGGAGAGGGCGTCCACCACATTGGATTTGCCGGAACCATTGGGACCGACGACACAGGTGATACCCGGCTCGAACCGCAGGGTCGTGGCGGAGGCGAACGATTTGAAACCGCGGAGGGTCAGGGCCTTGAGGTGCACGCCGCCGGACTCTACCTTTCACTTCCGGTTTCACCGATGAAGGCGCAGGGCACATCAGACGGTAAGCGACGGGCGACAGGGCGGATACGGGCCCGGGGGGAAAGAAAAAAGGGACGCCGGAGCGTCCCTGGTAAATCCTGCACGATGCCGCTGTGCAGTCGTGCGTCGGTCTTGCGTGAGGGATCGCGAACCGGCCGGACCCCGAGCGATCCCCGGTGGTCCCCGGACGACGATCCGTGACGAAGACTTCGATCATTGATCCCGAGCGGATGCGGTGCGGCCCGACCGGCCCCGGCAGGGCCTGGGGGTCAGGTCAGCGCGGGCTCCGCCTGGGGTACGTCGATGTCGATGCTGTCGAGCAGCGACTCCTGGTGATGGGCGGCGGCGTTGAGCGCGTCGTTCTCGTCCTGGATCCGTACGAGCTCGGATTCCAGGTCCTGGACGCGCTTCTGAAGCCGTCGCATCTCGGCGAGGAGTCGCGGGTCGGAACCGCCGACGTAACCGAGAAGCGCCTTTGCCATGATGCTGGGTCCTCCACACTGAGTGACCGACCGATGCGGTGTGGGTCGTGAGGGAATCGCACCCGCGGTGTTCGGCAGTGTTCTCTTGCCACTGCTGTTCTGCTGTCTCCAGCCTGCCGAACAGCTGAGGTGCGCGGGGATTTCAGCGTCTCACCAAAAAGTTTGACGGTCAACACGATCACACGCCGATGGTGCGGGCCTCCCGGGGGCGCGCGCCTCGACGATCGTGCGGCGCGGCTCTCCTGCGGGTTCCCGAAGGACGCGGAGATCTTCGTCAATGCCGCAGCCTTGCACGCCGTGCGCCTGTTGGCAACCACGTCCGGGAGCCGGCCGCTTCCGCAGGTCATTTCGGGTGCGGGCCTCTCACCCCGCCTCCGGATGACCATGGACGGCCCGCGTGGAAGGCCGGCGGAGGCCGCCCGCTTTACCGGGGGGAATCAGCGGATCGCGAATCCCTCATAACCACCGCGGGGCGTGTCCCAGATCTCAGTCACACCGTCCACGTGGCCGGGTGTGTCGCCGGAGGCGAGCCAGTCCAGCAGACGGTGGCAATTCTCACGCGGCCCCTCGGCCACCACCTGCACCCGGCCGTCGTCGAGATTGAGCGCGAAGCCGGTGATCTTTCCGATCTCCAGAGCATTTTCCCTGGTGAACCAGCGGAACCCCACCTGCTGTACCCGGCCGCGTACCCATACGACGAGTCGTGCGTCTTCGTTCATGCCCGAACGCTAACCGGCCAATTGCTTGCGGAGCACGCCGCCCCAATCCGCCATGGCGTAAGGTCCCCTCGCAATAGTCTCACCCGAACGGGTGAAGCTGATCTTGAATACGGTGGCGTCGTCGGAACGGCGGCCGGAGCACGAGGAAGGCACAGCGCATGGGACGGCATCGACGCGCAGGCGCGGCCCCCGCCCCTGAGCAGCACGCGGCGGGCACGGAGCACGGGCCCCGCACCGCGCACCGGAAGAAGCGGACGGGCCTGCCCGTGCGCGCCGGACTCCTCGGTGTGTCCGCGGCCGTGGCCGTCGGAGCGGTCGCCGTCGCGTCCGGTCTGCTGCCGGGCGGCGACAGCTACAGCATCAGCGGCGGCGGGGCCGACCAGGTCCGGTCGGGCGGCGCTCCCGACCTGCTGACCCAGGGCGAGTCGTCCGCCGAGCCGACCGGGCGCACGTCGGCGTCCGCCTCGGCCGGGGCGGACCGGGGCGCGGGCCGTTCCGCCGCACCGTCGAAGTCCCCGTCCGCTTCCGCCTCGGTGCGGGAGAAGCCGTCCGCCTCCCCGTCGCGGTCCGCGACGAAGGCGCCGGAACGGACGAAGGCGCCGGCCGCGAAGCCGGCGCGGACCGCGTCGTCGGCGCCGGCGACCAAGGCTCCCGCCGCCCCGAAGACCTCCTCGGCCGCCCCGAGCACGAAGCCCACCCCCTCGACGAGCCCCGCCCCCGTCTCCGCCCGGGCGGCGGTGCTCGCCCTGGTCAACGAGGAGCGTGCGAAGGTCGGCTGCAGCCCGGTCACCAGCAGCGCCCCGCTCACGGCACTCGCCCAGGACTTCAGCGAGGACATGGCCGCACGGGACTTCTTCGACCACACCGATCCCGACGGGGCGACCCCCTGGGACCGGGCCGCCGCAGCCGGTGTGCAGGGACTCGGCGGCGAGAACATCGCGCGGGGCCAGGCCGACGCGCAGGCCGTGATGGAGGCCTGGATGAACAGCGAGGGCCACCGGGCGAACATCCTCAACTGCGACTACAAGACGCTCGGCGTGGGCGTCCACCTCGGCTCCGGCGGCCCCTGGTGGACCCAGGACTTCGGCTTCTGAGGCCGGCGGCCCCGCCGCTCCCGCACGACATGGACCCCTGCCCGTCCACGGACCGGCAGGGGTCCTCCGCGTGGTGCGCGCGCGTGGCTCCGCGACCGGGCCCGCCCCGGACGGGCAGGGATCCTTCGCGCGGAGTCCGGGGCACTCACCTGGGGTGAGCGCTGTACCGGAGTAAGCTGACGTGCATGAGTGAGACGGCCACGACCTGCGACCGGGACACCGGCGGCCATGCCTTCGACGTCTTCTCGCGGCAGTGCCCCTCGCGGGGGACGCTGGAGCACATCACGGGCCGCTGGGGCGCCCTGACCCTGGGCGCCCTGTACGAGAGCGGCGCCCGCTTCAACGAACTGCGCCGCCGGGTCGACGGCGTCAGCGAGAAGATGCTGTCCCAGACCCTGCAGGCGCTGGAGCGGGACGGACTGGTGCACCGGGAGGCCCGGCTCACCAACCCGCCGCGCGTCGACTACGACCTGACGCCGCTGGGCCGCCGGGTCGCGGAGAAGCTGGACGGCCTCATCCGGCTCGTCGAGGACCGCATGCCCGAGGTCGTCGAGGCCCGCACCCGCTACGACGCCGCGCGCGAAGTCTGAGCCGCGTGGGTCAGACGGCCCGCGGCGGCCGCTGGCAGCGCGGGCAGAAGTAGCTGGATCGGTTCATCCACGGCCGTCGGCGCATCGGGGTGCCGCAGCGGCGGCACGGCTCGTCCTCACGCCCGTAGGCGTCCAGCGACCGGTCGAAGTAGCCCGACTCCCCGTTCACGTTGACGTAGAGGCTGTCGAAGCTGGTACCGCCCTGGTCGAGCGCCTCCCCCATCACGGCCCGGATGTGGCCGAGCAGCTCCGCCGTCCTCGGGCGGGTCAGCGTCGCGGTCGGCCGCTCGTAGTGCAGCCGGCTGCGCCAGAGCGCCTCGTCGGCGTAGATGTTGCCGACCCCGCTGATCAGGGACTGGTCGAGGAGGGCCCGCTTGACCGTCGTACGGCGCAGGTGCAGCGCGCGGTGGAAGGCGTCGTCGTCGAAGGCCGGGTCGAGGGGGTCCCGGGCGATGTGGGCGATGACGTCGGGCAGGCCGTCGGGGGTGTTGTCGTGCAGCGACAGCCCGCCGAAGGTGCGCTGGTCGACGAAGCGCAGCTCGGTGCCGAGCGCGTCGTCGAAGCGGATCCGGATCCGCAGGTGCTTCTCGTCGGCGGCGTCCGCCGGCTGCACGAGCAGTTGGCCGCTCATGCCGAGGTGTCCCAGCAGCGAGGAGTCCGCCTCGTCGAGGGGCACCCAGAGGTACTTGCCACGGCGCCGGGCCGCGCCGAAGCGCAGACCGCGCAGCCGGGCGGCGAAGTCCGCGCCGCCCCCGAGGTGCCGGCGGACCGCACGCGGGTGCAGGACCTCCACGTCCTGGACGGTGCGCCCGGCGGTCCAGCGTTCAAGGCCCCGTCGCACGACTTCGACCTCGGGCAGTTCGGGCACGGCGGGCACTCCTCGGGACGGGGCGTAGGGACGTGAAGGGCGCAGGGAGGTGGCGGGAGACGAAGGGCGGCGGAGCGGCAGGACGTGAGAGCGGCGGCGGGCGGCACGGGGCACGTACCGGGACAGCGGAAACCCCCCGGTGCGCCGAGGCACCGAGGGGTTTCCGGACGAGCTAGGCCGGAGCCGCGTCCGCGTGCGGCGACGGGCCGGCAGGGGTGTCGGCGGCCCCTCCGTCGGCTGCGGCACCGGCCGCGGCCTCCCGTGCTTCCGCGGCGGCGCTGATCCCGCGCCAGGCGGACTCCGCCGCCTGCTGCTCCGCTTCCTTCTTGCTACGGCCGGTGCCGGTGCCGTACGAGACACCACCGACGCGGGCGGCAGCAGTAAAGGTCTTCTCGTGGTCGGGGCCGGTCTCCGTGACGAGGTACTCGGGGACTCCGAGGCTCTCGCTCGCGGTGAGCTCCTGGAGACTGGTCTTCCAGTCCAGGCCGGCTCCGAGGTTCGAGGACCTGTCGATCAGCGGGTCGAAGAGCCGGTGGACCAGCTCCGAGGCCGCGCCGAGGCCCTGATCGAGATAGACGGCGCCGATCACCGCTTCGAGGGTGTCGGCGAGGATGGAAGCCTTGTCCCGGCCACCCGTGCCCTCTTCACCGCGGCCGAGCCGGATGAAGGAGCCGAGTTCGAGGCCGCGGCCCACTTCCGCAAGCGCACGCGAGTTGACCACCGCGGCCCGCAACTTGGCCAGCTGGCCTTCGGGCAGGTCGGGGTGGGTGCGGTACAGCGTGTCCGTGACCACCAGGCCGAGCACCGAGTCCCCGAGGAACTCGAGCCGCTCGTTGGTGGGCAGACCGCCGTTCTCGTACGCGTACGAACGATGGGTCAGCGCACGCACCAGAAGGGCGGACTCGAGGTGATACCCGAGCCGCCCTTCCAGAAGCGTGTGGGACGAGGCTGTGTTGATGTTGTCTGCCTGCTTCTTGGAGCTGGACAACTCAGACATCGGGCCTCTCACCAGCCGCTCAGACCTCGAGGACCTGGCGCTTGTTGTAGGTGCCGCAGCTCGGGCACGCAATGTGCTGGAGCTTCGGCTCCTGGCAACGCTCGCACGAAACCAGGGTGGGGACCGCAGCCTTCCACTGCGACCGGCGGTGGCGCGTGTTGCTGCGCGACATCTTCCGCTTCGGAACAGCCACGGCTACTTCTCCTGCTTCTCGTCGACGCCCGGTTCGGCGCCGCCCATGTTGTCCTTCTCGCCGTCCTGAACGGTCTCGGCGAGTCCTTGCAGTGCCGCCCAACGGATGTCGACGGCATCGTGGTGGTGGTCGGGATTCTCGTCCAGCCTGATTCCGCACTCGGAACACAGACCGGCACAGGTCTCCTTGCACACCGGCTGCAGCGGCAGTGCGAGCACCACCGCGTCACGCAGCACAGGCTCGAGGTCGAACGAGTCGTCCTCGAGGAAGAACCTGTCCTCGTCGTCCTCGGCGTCGTCGACCGGGTCCGCGGTCCTGCTGCGGTTCCGGTCATCGGCGTCAGGGTACGAGAACATCTCCTGGAAGTCCGCTTCGACCTCGACGGTCAGCGGCTCCAGACACCTTACGCACTCCCCCTCGGCCGTCGCACGGGCGGTGCCTGTGACGAGCACCCCTTCCATGACCGATTCGAGGCGGAGGTCCAGCGCCAGGGGCGCGTTCTCCGGAACACCGATGACCCCGTCGATGCCGAGGTCCTTCGGTGCGTCCGCCGTGCGGGTCAGCCGCTTCATGGCACCAGGACGCCGGCCCAGCTCGCGCGTGTCGAACACGAGAGGACTGCGGTGGTCGAGGTGGCCGTTCAGGGCTTTTCCTGCTTTCGAGATCATGTGCGTGGTGCGGCTTCGGGAGGACCGCCCCCGTCCTGACGGAGAGAGGGCAGCCGGGATCGCGGACATACACGCGACCGAAGAGCCAGGGTACTGGACGCACCGCCCAGCTCCCAATCCGGTACGGCCCGCTCCGCTCAGCGGCCCTGTTCGTACCGGCGCAGCTGGTCCAGGTCGATCATGCCGGTGTCGAAGAGGCTGGTCTCGTCGAGCGCGCCCTCGCCCTGCTGGGCGGGGATCTGGCCCTGCTGCTGCCAGCCGTAGTCCTGCTGCACGCCCGGGTCGTACGCCTGCTGCGGGTAGCCGTACGGATCGGCCTGCTGCGGGTAGCCGTAGCCGTCCTGGAGCTGCTGCTGGTCCTGGTAGCCGTACGCCTGGGCGTACTGCGGGTCGGGCTGCTGGGGCTGGGCGGGGAAGCCGGACTGCGCGGGGTCCTGGTAGCCGGCCGCCGGCGCGTAGCCCTGCTGCGCGGGCTCGGCGTAGGCGGGCTGCTGCTGCGGGCCGGCGGGCGGCTCCGGGGTGGCGAGGTCGGCCAGACCGGCCCAGTGGTCCTCGTCGCTGGTGTGCGCCCGGCCCCCCGCCGCGTCCTGGGCGGCCATGTGCGCGCCGAGGTCGTCGGTGGCGACCCGTCCGTGCAGCTTCTGGCGGCCCCGGCCGACGGCCTCCAGGGTCTTGGCGAGCACGGCCTCGAAGGCGCCGAGCTTGGTGTCCACGTAGTCGTCGGCACGCCGGCGGAGCGTCTCCGGGTCGGCGCTGCGCTCCGGCGCCTCCGGGTCCTCGTAGCCCTGCTCGTCGAGGCCCTGGCCCCGGCCGAGGAGCTTCTCGCGGCCGCGGTCGACGGAGCCGATGGTCTTGGTGAGGACGACCTCGAAGTTGGCCAGCTTGCTGTCGACGTACTCGTCGGCCTCGCCGCGGACCTCGTCGGCCTCCCTGCGGGCCTCGGTCAGGATCCGGTCCGCCTCGGCCTGGGACCGCTGGGCGATCTCGGTGCCGGAGATCAGCGAGCCGCGCTCGGCGCGGGCGGACTCGATGATCCGCTCGGCCTCCTGCCGGGCCTGCTCGACGACCTGCTCCTGGCCGCCGATGAGCTCCTGGGCCTGGGCGAGCGAGCCGGGCAGGGCCTCGCGCACCTCCTCCAGCAGCGCGAGCAGGTCGGCCCGGTTGACCACACAGGACGCCGACATGGGCATGGAGCGGGCGTTCCCGACCGTTTCGACGATCTCGTCGAGCTTCTTCTGCACGTCCACCGTGTGCTCGCCACTCTCTGCTGCTGTTGGAGACGGACGGGACGACTGTAAGGCCAGTCGCCTCCCGTCCGACACCTGGTGACGGCCGGTCAGCCCCTCAGGAGCGGCCGAGACGCTCGGCGAGGGCCTCGTGGACCGCGGGCGGCAGCAGGTGCGCCACGTCGCCTCCCCAGGTGGCGACCTCCTTGACCAGGGAGGACGACAGGAAGCTGTAGGTGGGGTTCGTCGGCACGAAGAGCGTCTCGACGCCGGAGAGGCCGTTGTTCATCTGGGCCATCTGCAGCTCGTAGTCGAAGTCGCTGACGGCCCGCAGGCCCTTCACGATCGCCGGGATGTCGCGCTGCTTGCAGAAGTCGACCAGCAGGCCGTGGAAGGACTCGACCTGGACGTTGCCGAAGTCCGCGGTCACCTCGCGGATCAGGTCGATCCGCTCGTCGACCGTGAACAGGCCCTTCTTGGACTGGTTGATCATCACGGCGACGTGCACGACGTCGTACAGCTTCGAGGCTCGTCCGATGATGTCGAGATGTCCGTTGGTGATGGGGTCGAACGACCCCGGACAGACGGCGCGGCGCAACGTGGTTCCCTCGCTCTCCGGTGCGGTCATCGTGCGTCTTCGCACGTAGAGGCGGCGCGACCGTACCAAAACGTGGCCTCGCCGTAGCGGCGGGCCCGTCGCGGCTCGAATCCGTCGGGCCAGGTGAATTCTCCGCCTCTGGTGCTCCGTTCCACCGTGACGAGAGCGTCGCCGGTGAGCCACCCCTGGGCACGGAGTGTGAGCAGGATCTCCCGAAGATCATCGTCCGTGACGGCGTACGGCGGATCGAGGAAGACCACGTCGTACGGGTCCGAGGGCGCCGGTCCCGTCACGATCTGTTCCGCTCTGCCCGCCCGGAACTCGGCACCGGGCAGACCGAGGGTGCGGATGTTGGCGCGGACCGTGCGGGCGGCCCCGGCGTCGGCCTCGACGAGCAGGGCGTGGGCCGCTCCGCGGGAGAGCGCCTCCAGGCCCACCGCACCGGACCCCGCGTAGAGGTCGGCGACGCGGATGCCGTCGAGCGTGCCCAGGAGCGCCGCCCAGGTGGAGAACAGGCCCTCGCGTGCGCGGTCGGAGGTGGGCCGGGTGCCGGTGCCGGGCGGGACGGCCAGTCGGCGTCCGCCGGCCGAGCCGGCGATCACGCGGGTCATGGGTCTGTTCCTCGGGTCGCGGGCGGCGCACCGGACGGGACGTGCGCCGTGCTCCCCACGATATGGCGTCGCCGGTGATCCGCCCGGTCACCCCTTGTCGAGGTACTCCTCCCGGTCCTTGTCCAGCAGGGCGTCCAGCGCGGTGCGCAGCTCCGGCAGGCGTTCGAGTCCGGGGTCGTCGGTGACGACGCGGACGGCCTCCTCGCGGGCCGCCGCGATGACTTCCTCGTCGTCGATGACGCTGAGCACCCGCAGGGAGGAGCGGACACCGGACTGGGCCTGGCCGAGGACGTCGCCCTCGCGCCGCTGTTCGAGGTCGATGCGGGAGAGCTCGAAGCCGTCGAGGGTCGCGGCGACCGCGCCCAGCCGGGCCCGGGCGGGGCTCGCCTCATGGGCCTCGCTGACCAGCAGGCAGAGACCGGGGGCGCTGCCGCGTCCGACGCGCCCCCGGAGCTGGTGCAGCTGGGACACGCCGAAGCGGTCCGCGTCCATGATCACCATGGCGGTCGCGTTGGGGACGTTCACCCCGACCTCGATGACGGTGGTGGCGACGAGGACGTCCACCTGCCCGGCGGCGAACCGGCGCATCACGTCGTCCTTGTCGTCGGGCGGCATCCTGCCGTGCAGGACCTCGACGCGCAGGCCGGCGAGCGGGCCGCGGGCCAGCTGGTCGGCGATGTCCAGCACGGCGAGCGGCGGCCGCTTCTCGGCGTCGGGCTCGGGGGCGTCCTGCTTCTTCGCCGCCCTGCCCTTCCCCTTCTTCTCCGCCTGCTCGTCGGCGTCGTCGCCGATGCGGGGGCACACCACGTAGGCCTGGTGGCCGTTCTCGACCTCCTCGCGGACGCGTTCCCAGGCGCGGCTGAGGAAGTGGGGCTTGTCCTTGGCGGGGACGACGTGGCTGGCGATGGGCGAGCGGCCGGCGGGGAGCTGGTCGAGTACGGAGGTCTCCAGGTCGCCGAAGACGGTCATCGCGACCGTGCGGGGAATGGGGGTGGCCGTCATGACGAGCAGGTGGGGCGAGCGCCGCTCCCCCGGGGAGTTCGCCTTGGACCGGAGCGCGTCGCGCTGTTCCACACCGAAGCGGTGCTGTTCGTCGACGACGACCAGACCGAGGTCGTGGAACCGGACCTTGTCCTCGATCAGCGCGTGGGTGCCGATGACGATCCCGGCCTCCCCCGTGACCAGGTCGAGGAGGGCCTGGCGGCGGGCGGCCACGCCCATGGAGCCGGTGAGCAGGACGACCTTGGTGCCCGGTCCCGGGCCGCCGGGCGTCCCGGCCCGGCCGGAGCCCTCCGGCCCGGTGGGCGCCTCGCTCCACAGGCCCCAGTTCCCGGCGAGCTCCCCCATCATCTCGGTGATGGACCGGTGGTGCTGCTGGGCCAGCACCTCGGTGGGCGCGAGCATGGCCGCCTGGCCGCCCGCGTCGACGACCCGGAGCATGGCCCGCAGGGCGACGAGCGTCTTCCCGGACCCGACCTCCCCCTGGAGCAGCCGGTGCATGGGGTGTTCGGTGGCCAGGGCGTCGAAGATCTCCTCGGTGACCTTCTGCTGGCCCTCGGTGAGGGTGAAGGGGAGCGTGGCGTCGAAGGCGTCGAGCAGTCCGCCGGGGACGGGGCCGCGGGCCTTCGCCGGGAGCTGGGTCTCGGCGTGCCGGCGGCGGGCCAGCGCGACCTGGAGGACGAAGGCCTCGTCCCAGCGCAGCCGGTCGCGCGCCGCCTCGATGTCCGCCTTGGTCTGCGGGCGGTGGATCCGGAGCAGGGCCTCGGGCAGGGGGACGAACCCCCGCCCCTCGCGCAGCGCGGGGGGAAGCGGGTCCACCGCTTCCACGGCGCGGGGCAGGACGGTGTCGACGGCCTTGGCGATCCGCCAGGAGTCGAGCTGCTTGCAGGCCGGGTAGATGGGCAGCAGCTGTCCCGCGAAGGCGTCGACGGCCTCGGTGGCCTCCTCCTCGTCCTGCGCGTCGAGGAGCTGGTAGGTGGGGTGGGCGAGCTGCATCTTCCGGTTGAACACGGAGGCCTTGCCCGCGAACATCGCCCTGCGGCCGGGCAGCAGCTCCTTGTGTGGCTTGTGGACGCCGTGTCCGAAGAAGACCAGCTGGAGCCTGCCGCTGCCGTCGGTGAGGGTGACCTCCAGCCGCTTGCCCCGGCCGTTGTTGAACATCATGATCCGCGCGTCGGCGACCTGGGCGACGACCGTCACGTGCTCGTCCAGCGGGAGGTCGGTGAGCGCCGTGAGACGGCCCCGCTCCTCGTACCGGCGGGGGTAGTGGTGCAGCAGGTCGCCGACCGTGTGCAGGTCGAGGTGTTCGGCCATCACCTTCGCGGTGGCTCCGCCGAGCTGCTTCTTGAGGGGTTCATCGAAAGCGGACACGGGACCCATTGCACACCACGTCACCGACAGGGGCGGCCTGGCCGCGGCGCCCGGCGCCGTGTCACTCGACGCCGATCAGCAGGGGGGCCGTCTGCCGGCCGCCGCGGTAGACGACCGTGTCGACGGCGAGGTACCCCTCCCGGACGTGTGCGCTCAGCTCGTCGCCGAGGGAGTCGGGGACGTCCTCCCCCAGGACCAGGGTGACGAGTTCGCCGCCGGCGGAGAGCATCCGGTCCAGGACGGTGCGGGCGGTGCGCGGGACGTCCTCGCCGATGACGGCGACGTCCCCGTCGATCAGGCCGAGGGTGTCGCCCGCCTGGCAGATGCCCGCCATCGTCCACGACTGCCGTTCGGCGACGGCCAGTTCGGCGTAGCGGGTGGCTCCGGCCGCGGAGGTCATCGCGACGACGTCCTCGTCGAAGCTGCGGCCGGGTTCGTGGACGGCGAGCGCGGCGATGCCCTGGACGGCGGCACGGGTCGGGACCAGGGCGACGCGGATGCCCTCGGCCCTGGCCTGCTCGGCCGCCGCCGCGGCGGTGTGGCGCAGCTGTGCGTCGTTGGGCAGCAGGACCACCTCGCGGGCGTGCGCCCGGCGGATGGCGTCGACCAGTTCGCCGCTGGCGGGCGGCTCCCCGGGGCGGGCCAGCACGGTGGTCGCGCCCGCCTCGGCGCAGAGGCCGGAGAGGCCGTCGCCGGGGACCACCGCGACGACCGCCCGCTGGACGGGCTCGCGGTGGGCGGCGCCCCGGTCGGCGGCGAAGTGGGTGATCCGGATGCGGTAGGGCCGGCCCGCCTCGACCCCGGCCTCGACGGCCGCCCCGGCGTCGTCGACGTGGACGTGGACGTTCCACAGGCCGTCCCCGCCGACCACGACGAGGGAGTCCCCCAGGGCGTCCAGCAGGCTCCGCAGCCGGTCGACCGCGTCGTCGGGGGCCTCCAGGAGGTAGATGACCTCGAAGGCCGGGCCGCCGTCCTGCTCCGGTTCGGCGCAGTCGCCGGCCGGGGGCGGGGCTGCGGGGGCCGGAGCGGCGGCGCCGCCGCGGATCCGGCCCCCGACCGCCTCCAGCAGGGCTCCCAGCACGGTGACCAGCCCCTGTCCGCCGGCGTCCACGACGCCGGCGCGGCCGAGGACGGCGAGCTGGCCCGGGGTGGCGGCCAGGGCGGTTCGCGCCCCTTCGTAGGCGGCCTCGGCCACGTCCGCGAGGCCGGTGTCCGGGGCCGTGGCGCCGGCGGCCACGGCGGCGGCGGTGGCGACGGTGAGCACCGTGCCCTCGACGGGGTGGGCGACGGCCCGCCGCGCGGCGGCGGCGGCCTCCGTCAGCGCGGTCCGCAGGTGAGCCGCGTCACCCGCCCCGGACAGCACCGCGGCCATGCCGCGCAGCAGTTCGGCCAGGATGGTCCCGGAGTTCCCGCGGGCGCCGATCAGCGCACCGTGCGCCATGGCGCGTACGGCGTCGGCGGGTGCGGGCGCGGTGGAGCCGGTCTCGTGGGCGGCGAAGACCGCTTCGACGGCCGCGGCGGCGGACTCCACGGTGAGGTACAGGTTGGTGCCGGTGTCCCCGTCGGCGACGGGGTAGACGTTGATGGCGTCGATGGCCGCCCGTTCCCGGCCGAGGGCCTCCAGGGCCAGTGAGCACCAGGTGCGCACCGCGACGGCGTCGAGGGCGTCGAGGGGCTGCGGCACCGTGGTCCTCCTTGGGGGCGGCCGTGGGGGGGCGGGTCTGGCTGCACCGCAGGGTAGCCCTCGCTCGTGGATCCGTCGGGCACAGGTGCGGGGGCGGGGGGTCCGGGGAGCCGTGGTAGTTTCGTATCTCCGACGCAGCCGTTGTATGCTGCTTCGGTTGCCCGACGGAAGTCGGGCCATTCCTCCGGTACCGCCACTTCAGTAAAATGATTCCGGCGCGCCGGAATTCACTGTAAGTGCATCTGAAGTCTTTGGAGTGACCCGTGGCTGCCAACTGCGACGTTTGCGGCAAGGGGCCGAGCTTCGGCAACAACATTTCGCACTCGCACCGCCGTACGTCCCGTCGCTGGAATCCCAACATCCAGCGCGTGCGTGCCGTGGTCGGTCGGACGCCGAAGCGGCTCAACGTCTGCACCTCGTGCATCAAGGCCGGCAAGGTCGCGCGCTGACGTCCCCGTCGTAGCGCAGCCTTCCGGTTGCCCAAAAAGCCGGTCCACCTCGGTGGACCGGCTTTTTGCTGTGCTCCCGCGGACCCCGGGCCTCCCGCGGACCGGTGCCTCAGCGTGCGAGCCAGCCGTGGTCGACGGGTCCGATCCCGGTGCCCAGCGCGAAGCCGGCCCGGATCGCGCCGGTGACGTACTCCTTCGCGCCCCGCATCGCCGTCGGGACGTCCTGGCCGCGGGCGAGTCCGCAGGCGAGGGCGGAGGCGAGGGTGCAGCCGGTGCCGTGGGTGTGCCGGTTGTCGTGCCTCGGCGCGCGCAGCCAGTGCTCGTCGGTGCCGTCCGTCAGCAGGTCCACGGCCTCGCCGGGCAGGTGGCCCCCCTTGATCACCACCCAGCGCGGTCCGAGGGCGAGCATCGCGGCCGCGGCTCCGCGCATTCCCGCCTCGTCGGTGACGGTGCGGCCGGTGAGCCGGGTCACCTCGTCGAGGTTCGGGGTGGCGACCGTGGCGACGGGCAGCAGCCGGGTGCGTACGGCGTCGAGCGCCTCGGCGGCCAGCAGCGCGTCCCCGTGCTTGGACACCCCGACGGGGTCGACGACGACGGGTGCGTCGGTCGCCGCGAGGAGTTCCGCGACGGTCTCGACGAGTGCGGCCGAGGACAGCATGCCGGTCTTCACCGCCTGGACGCCGATGTCGTCGACGACGCTGCGGTACTGGGCGCGCACGGCGTCCACCGGGAGCTCCCAGACGCCCTGCACGCCCAGCGAGTTCTGGGCGGTCACGGCGGTCAGCACGCTCATCCCGTGGGTGCCGAGGGCCAGCATGGTCTTGAGGTCGGCCTGGACGCCCGCACCGCCGCCGGAGTCGGATCCGGCGACGGTGAGGACACGGGGCGGTACGGGCGCGGATGCGGTCATGCCCCGGAATCTACTGGGCGTCCTCGATGGATCCGAAATGGTCCCAGCCGCCCTTGCTCGTCCAGGGCGCCCCGTCGACGGTGACCTGGGGCAGCGCCGACGGCTTGAGGACCTCTCCGATGACCTTCCAGCGGGCGGGGAGCTTCACGTCGGCGGGGAAGGCCGCCACGATCGCGTGGTCCTCCCCTCCGGTGAGCACCCACTGCAGCGGGTCGACGCCGACGGCCTGTCCGATGTCGGACATCTGCGAGGGGATGTCGATGAGGCCGGACCGCACGTCGATGCGGACCTGGCTGGCCTCGGCGATGTGCCCGAGGTCGGCGACGAGCCCGTCGCTCACGTCGGTCATGGCCGTGGCGCCGAGGCCGGCCGCCGCCGGGCCCGCGTGGTACGGGGGTTCGGGGCGCCGGTGGGCCTCGACGAACGCCCGCGGCGAGCGGAACCCCCGGGAGAGCACGGCGAATCCGGCCGCGGACCAGCCGAGCCAGCCGGTGACGGCCACGACGTCGCCGGGCCGGGCGCCGGCCCGGGTGACGGGTTCGTGGTTGCGCAGGTCGCCGAGCGCGGTGATGGAGACGGTGATGGTGTCGCCGCCGACGACGTCTCCGCCGACCACGGCCGCACCGGCGACCTGGCACTCGTCGCGCAGGCCGTCCATGAGCTCGCCCGCCCAGGTGACCGGCAGGTCGGACGGGACGACGAGGCCGAGGAGCAGCGCGGTGGGCACGGCGCCCATGGCCGCGATGTCGGCGAGGTTCTGCGCGGCGGCCTTGCGGCCGACGTCGTACGCCGTCGACCAGTCACGGCGGAAGTGGCGCCCTTCCAGCAGGATGTCGGTACTGGCCACGACCCTGCGGTCGGGAGCCGCCACGACCGCGGCGTCGTCGCCGGGCCCCAGCCGTACCGCCGGAGTGGTGGTGAGCCGGGACGTGAGCTCTCTGATGAGCCCGAACTCCCCCAACTCGCCCACGGTTCCCTTCACCGAGTGTCACCTCTCATCTCTCGCACCGGACACCTGTCCGGGCTGCTTCAGCGGCCGGGGGCCCGGACCGCGGGCCGACGGCCCGCGGGAGCCGGTGACCCCGGGACATGCGGGCATCGCCGTCCCTCTTCCGCACCGGTGGGCCCGCGGTCGCGAGCCCCCTCTGCCGCCGGTACCGTCGAGGGATACGTCAACTTCTGTGGTGCGTGCGCCACGCGGTGGGCGTCAACCGGCCCGTAGGTCTCCCCGGGGCCCGGGACGACGCGATAACGTGGCGTCCCTCTCCCCCACATGATCCTCGTGGCCGCCCTGGAGGTTCCGTGGTACAGGCGTACATCCTCATCCAGACCGAGGTGGGCAAGGCGTCGACCGTCGCCGAGACCATCGCGAGACTCCCGGGAGTGATCCAGGCGGAGGACGTCACGGGTCCCTACGACGTGGTGGTGCGCGCGCAGGCCGACACGGTCGACGCGCTCGGCCGCATGGTGGTCGCCAAGGTCCAGCAGGTGGACGGCATCACGCGTACCCTGACCTGCCCGGTCGTCCACCTCTGACCCCTTCTACGCTGGTCCGGTGACTCACACCCGCCGCCGGTCCCCCCGATCCCGTGTCCTCGCCCCGTCCGCCGCCCTGCTCGTGCTGGCCCTGGCGGGCTGTTCCGGCCGGCCCTCGGTGACGGTCCCCACGCCGTCGCCGGAGGCCGCCGGGTACTGCGGGAGACTGCACGAGGAGCTGCCGGGAACGGTCGACGGCCTGGAACGGAACGATCCCTCGCCGGACTCGGACCTGACCGCCGGCTGGGGTGACGGGGCGATCGTACTGCGCTGCGGGGTCCCGCGGCCCGCGAGGATGGACGATTCCCAGTCCAGGGCGGTCGACGCGGACGGCGTCAACTGGCTGCTGGAGCAGCGCGAGGACGGCCCCCGGTTCACCACGACGTACCGCAAGGCGTACGTGGAGGTGACGCTCGGTTCCCAGTACGCCCATGACATCACCCCGTTGTCCGCGTTCGCCGGGCCGGTGGGACGCACCGTCCCGGACAGCCTGTGAGGGCTGTCCCGCGCGGGACAGCCCCCGGGTTCAGCGCAGGCCGGTGGAGCGGTTCAGCGCGGACGTGATCAGCCGGTCGACGAGCTCCGGGTAGTCCACGCCGCTCTCCTGCCACATGCGGGGGAACATGGAGATCGGGGTGAACCCCGGCATGGTGTTGATCTCGTTGATGACGAAGGTGCCGTCGTCGGTGAGGAAGAAGTCGGCGCGCACCAGGCCCTCGCAGGAGGCGGCCTCGAAGGCGTCGACGGCGAGCCGCTGGACCTCGGCGGTCTGCTCCGCGGTGAGCGGCGCGGGAACCAGACCGGCCGCCGCGTCGATGTACTTGGCCTCGAAGTCGTAGAACTCGTGGGCGGTGACCGGCGGGATCTCCGCGGGCACGCTGGCGCGCGGCCCGTCCTCGAACTCCAGCACGCCGCACTCGATCTCGCGGCCGCTCAGCAGCGACTCCACGAGGAACTTCGGGTCGTGCCGGCGGGCCTCCTCGATCGCCTCGTCGAGCCCGGCCGCGTCGTCGACCTTGGTGATGCCCATGGAGGAGCCGCCGCGGGCGGGCTTCACGAAGAGCGGCCAGCCGTGCTCGGCGGCGAACTCCATGATGCGCTTGCGGGCGGCGGGGCGGTCCGCTTCCCATTCCCGGGGCCGGACGACCTCGTACGGGCCGACCGGGAGTCCGAAGGAGAGGAAGACCCGCTTCATGTACTCCTTGTCCTGGCCGACGGCCGAGGACAGGACACCGGCGCCGACGTACGGGACACCGGAGAGCTCCAGGAGCCCCTGGAGCGTGCCGTCCTCGCCGTAGGGGCCGTGCAGCATCGGGAAGACGACGTCGACCTCGCCCAGGACCGTGGGCACCGAACCGGGTTCGCCCACGACGACGTCGCGGTTCCCGGGGTCGACGGAGAGCGTCACGCCGCCCCGCCCGGGCTCGGCCAGCTGGTCCACGTCGGGCACCCGGCGGTCCGTGATGGCCATGCGGGCCGGATCGTCGGAGGTGAGGACCCACCGTCCGTCCCGGGTGATGCCGATCGGCAGGACGTCGTACTTCGTCCGGTCCACGGCGCTCATGACGGCGCCGGCGGTGACGACCGAGATGCCGTGTTCGGAGCTCCGGCCGCCGAACACGACGGCCACACGCGGCTTGCGGCCCGGTCCGGGGCTCTGCTCGGAGCTCGACGGGCCCTCGGGGCTCTGGGGGAGGTTCTGGCTGCTCATATCGCGACGAGCGTACCTGCTGGTAGTGCCGGAGTCAGCGCCGCTCGGCCTTGGCACTGCGCGACATCAGCTCCTTGAGGGCGACGACCGGCGGCTTGCCCTCGTGGACGATGTCGACGACCGTCTCGGTGATGGGCATGTCGACGCCGTGCCGGCGCGCCAGATCCAGCACCGATTCGCAGGACTTGACGCCCTCGGCGGTCTGGCTCGTGACGGCGACGGTCTCCTGGAGCGTCATCCCGCGCCCGAGGTTGGTACCGAAGGTGTGGTTGCGCGAGAGCGGCGAGGAGCAGGTCGCCACGAGGTCGCCGAGCCCGGCCAGTCCGGCGAAGGTCAGCGGGTCGGCGCCCATGGCGAGGCCGAGCCGGGTGGTCTCGGCGAGCCCGCGGGTGATGAGGGAGCCCTTGGCGTTGTCGCCGAGGCCCATGCCGTCGGCGATGCCCACGGCGAGGCCGATGACGTTCTTCACCGCGCCGCCGAGTTCGGCGCCGACGACGTCGGTGTGGGTGTACGGCCGGAAGTAAGGGGTGTGGCAGGCGGCCTGGAGACGCTGGGCGACGCTCTCGTCCGAGCAGGCGACGACGGCCGCCGCGGGGCGGCGTTCGGCGATCTCCCTGGCGAGGTTGGGGCCGGTGACGACGGCGATCCGGTCCGGGGTGACCTGGGTGACGTCCTCGATGACCTCGCTCATCCGCTTGGCGGTGCCGAGTTCGACGCCCTTCATCAGGGAGACCAGGACGGTGTGCGGTTCCAGGTGCCGCGCCCAGTCCGCGAGGTTGGCGCGCAGGGTCTGCGAGGGCACGACGAGGACGGCGAAGTCGGCGCCCCGCAGCGCCTCGGCGGGATCGGTGGTCGCCCTGACCGACGCGGGCAGTTCGACGCCCGGCAGGTAGTCCGGGTTGGTGCGGGTCGTGTTGACGGCCTCGGCGACCTCGGCGCGGCGGCCCCAGAGGGTGACCTCGCAGCCGGCGTCGGCGAGGACCACGGCGAAGGCCGTACCCCACGAGCCGGTTCCGAAGACGGCCGCCTTTGCGGGGTGCGTCACGTCGTTCCCTTTCCCTCTGCCTTGCGCCGCTGTTCAGCACGGGCCTTGCGGTGATCGTAGAGCTCGGTGGGGGCCTTCTCGCCGCGCACGTCCTCCAGCTGGGCGGTGACCGCGGCCATGATGGTCTCGGTGGCCTGGCGCAGGATCTCGGGCGTCGGTTCGAGGCCGTAGTAGCGGGTGAGGTCGACGGGGGGTCCGGCCTGCACCCGCAGGGTCTTGCGGGGGAACAGCCGCAGCTTGTTCTCCTTGGCGTACGGCGGCATCGCGAGGTTGGCGCCCCACTGGGCGACCGGGATGACGGGGGCCTTGGTCATCAACGCGACCCGGGCCGCGCCGGTCTTGCCGGCCATCGGCCACATGTCGGGGTCCCGGGTGAGCGTGCCCTCCGGGTAGAAGGCGACGCACTCGCCGCGCTCGATGGCGTCGACGGCGGCACGGAAGGCGTCGAGCGCGTTGGTCGACTCGCGGTAGACGGGGATCTGGCCGGTGCCGCGCAGGATCGTTCCGACGAACGGGGTGCTGAACAGCCCCGCCTTCGCGAGCAGCCGCGGGACGCGTCCGGTGTTGTACTGGAAATGCCCGTAGGACAGGGGGTCCAGATAGGAGTTGTGATTGACCGCGGTGATGAATCCGCCGTCGGCCGGAATATGCTCCGTTCCCCGCCAGTCCCGCTTGAACAGAACCACCAGGGGCGGTTTCGCGATGACCGCCGCCAGGCGGTACCAGAAGCCGATTCTGCGGCGGGACACTCGGACGCCTTCCTCTAGGTACTGAACCGCTGGGGGGACTCGCGGCGCTGCTGCCTCGCCCCGGGGGCCCCTGCTGTGTGGAGAACACCGTACGCCTCACCTGTGGGGGCGGACCTCCGGGTTGTCGTACCGGCAGGCGAGAATGGGGGCCGACGCGCACGGAGGGGAGATCGCCACGAACACCGACCCGGCCGGGCTCTGGTCCCTGGTCGTCCCGCTGAAACCTCTCGCACGGGCCAAGAGCAGGCTCGGGCGGGCGATGGGCGGCGACCTCCGTCCGCGCCTCGCCCTGGCGTTCGCGCAGGACACCGTGTCGGCCGCCCTGTCCTGCGGGGCGGTGGCGGATGTGGTGGTCGTCACGGACGATCCGGTGGCCGGAGCGGCGCTGGCCGCCCTCGGCGCGCGCGTCGTGGCCGACGCCCCGGCGGCCGGGCTCAACGCGGCGCTGGAACACGGTGCCCGGTCGGTACGGGCGCACCGTCCGGGTGCGGCGGTGGCCGCGCTCAACGCGGATCTGCCCGCGCTGCGCCCCGCCGAATTGGGGAGGGTGCTCGAATTCGCCGGTGCTTTTCCGCGGGCTTTCGTCGGCGACGCGCAGGGAATCGGGACCACATTCCTTTCGGCGGCCCCCGGCACGGAATTACGGCCGGCCTTCGGCGGGGCGTCCCGGGCGCGGCACCTCGCGTCGGGGGCGGTCGAGGTCACGCTGCCGGACCTCGGCTCGGTGCGCAGGGACGTGGACACGGGCGAGGACCTCGCGGCGGCGCTGGTGCTGGGCGTGGGGCGGTTCACCGCGGGATCGGTGGCCCCGGTCGCGCCGGCCGCGGACCGATAGGCTGCGGCTCATGCAGGCGACCTCGTTCACGTACGACTCCGAGACCCGCTCCGGCAGTGTGCTGCTCGACGACGGCACCCCGGTGGACTTCGACGCCCCCGCCTTCGACGCGGGCGGGCTGCGGCTGCTGCGTCCGGGGCAGCGCGTGCGGATCGAGACCGAGGGCGAGGGCGCCTCGCTGCGGATCACCCTGGTGACGCTGCAGACGCTCTGAGCGGGACCCCGGACAGCCCGCGGGCCGGGCTCCCCGAGGGGAGCCCGGCCCGGCGCGTAGGGGGAACGGGCGGTGCCCGGTCCTACTTCTTGCGTGCGGTGACCTTCTTGGCGGTGGTCTTGCGCGCCGTGGTCTTCTTCGCGGGCGCCTTCTTCGCCGTGGTCTTCTTGGCGGGCGCGGTCTTGGCGGCCACGGTCTTCTTCGTGGCGGTCGCCTTCTTCGCCGGGGTGGCCTTCTTCGCCGCCGTGGTCTTCTTCGCCGCGGCGGTGGTGGTCTTCTTGGCCGTGGTCTTCTTCGCCGCGGCGGTGGTCTTCTTCGCGGCCGCCGCCGTGGTCTTGCGCGCCGTGGCCTTCTTGGCGGTGGCCTTCTTCGCCGCGGCCTTGGCCGTGGTGCGGGTGGACGAACCGCCCGAGAGGCTGCCCTTCGGAGCCTTCTTGACCGAGACCTCGCCGCCCTTGGGGAGCTTCTTGGAGCCGCTCACCAGGTCCTTGAAGCCCTGTCCCGCACGGAAGCGGGGCACGGAGGTCTTCTTGACCCGGACGCGCTCGCCCGTCTGCGGGTTGCGGGCGTAGCGGGCCGGACGGTCGACCTTCTCGAACGAGCCGAATCCGGTGACCGAGACCCGGTCCCCCGCGACGACCGCGCGGACGATGGCGTCGAGGACCACGTCGACGGCGTCCGCGGCCTGCTGACGGCCTCCGACCTTGTCGGCAATCGCTTCTACGAGCTGCGCCTTGTTCACGTCTTCCCCTTCGGAGACATTGCCAGAACGAAACTGTTCAGGCTTTTTCGCACGTTAGGCAGATATATACCGCAAATCAAACACGAAACGGGCTAATCACCCTAGTGCCGCAACGAAGTCGACCGCCGCGCTGTCCGCGGAGTCAGTCACCTTCGGGGAACCGGCCCTCATCGAGGTCCTTCATCAGACGGTCCAGACGCCTTGCCGCGCCCGGCAGATCGTGCTTGGCCGCGGCCGTGACGACCAGCAGCTTCCGGGAGAGCGCCATCCGTACGTCCTCCGGGACTTGCAGTGCACGCACCTTTGCGTGCGCTTCCTTCAGTCGGTCGGCGACGTGACCGTAGAGCTCGAGTTGGCTGTCGCGTTCCATGCACCGATTGTGCCATCTGGGGCGAGTTGTCGCCCGAGGGGGTCTCAACAAGCGACTGCGCCCCCTGCCGTGGGGCAGGGGGCGCAGTTCGGGAAAAGCGCTGCTCAGGCGTCGATCGTACGCGGCTTGTGGGACGGCCTGGCCGCCTCGTAAGTCGCAATGTCCGCTTCGTTCTGAAGGGTGAGGCTGATGTCGTCGAGCCCGTTCAGCAGGCGCCAGCGGGCGTTCTCGTCGAGCTCGAAGTCGGCCGTGACACCCTCCGCGAGGACCTGGCGCTTCTCCAGGTCGACGGTGATCTCGGCGGCCGGATCGCGCTCGCTCAGCTCCCAGAGGCGGTCGACGACCTCCTGCTCCAGGACGACGGTCAGCAGACCGTTCTTCAGGGAGTTGCCCCGGAAGATGTCGGCGAAGCGGGAGGAGACGACGGCCTTGAAGCCGTAGTTCTGGAGGGCCCAGACGGCGTGCTCGCGGGAGGAGCCGGTGCCGAAGTCGGGTCCGGCGACCAGGACCGAGGCGCCCCGGTGCTCGGGGCGGTTGAGGACGAAGTCCTCGTCCTTGCGCCAGGCCTCGAAGAGCCCGTCCTCGAAGCCGTCCCGGGTGACCTTCTTCAGCCAGTGCGCGGGGATGATCTGGTCGGTGTCGACGTTGCTGCGGCGCAGCGGGACGGCCCGGCCGGTGTGTGCGGTGAATGCTTCCATGGTTATCGGACTCCGGCAGGCGTACGGGCGTCGGACAGATCGGCGGGCGAGGCCAGGTGGCCCAGCACGGCGGTGGCGGCGGCGACCTGCGGGGAGACCAGGTGGGTACGGCCGCCCTTGCCCTGCCGGCCCTCGAAGTTCCGGTTCGAGGTGGAGGCCGAACGCTCGCCGGGGGCCAGCTGGTCGGGGTTCATGCCGAGGCACATCGAGCAGCCCGCGTGCCGCCATTCGGCGCCGGCGGCGGTGAAGACCTTGTCCAGACCCTCCTCGACGGCCTGGAGGGCGACCCGGACGGAGCCGGGGACGACCAGCATCCGTACGCCGTCGGCGACTTTGCGGCCCTCCAGGACCGAGGCCGCGTTGCGCAGGTCCTCGATGCGCCCGTTGGTGCAGGACCCCACGAAGACGGTGTCCACGCCGATCTCGCGCAGCGGCTGCCCGGCGGTCAACCCCATGTACTCCAGGGCCTTTTCGGCGGCGTGGCGCTCCGAGGGGTCCTCGTACGAGGCGGGGTCGGGGACCGCGGCCGACAGGGGCGCGCCCTGGCCGGGGTTGGTGCCCCAGGTGACGAACGGCGCCAGCGCGGAGCCGTCGATGACGACCTCGGCGTCGAAGACCGCGTCGTCGTCGGTGCGCAGCGTCTTCCAGTACTCCACCGCCGCGTCCCAGTCCTCGCCGCGGGGGGCGTGGTCGCGGTCCCGCAGGTAGGCGAAGGTGGTCGCGTCGGGGGCGATCATGCCCGCGCGGGCACCGGCCTCGATCGACATGTTGCAGATGGTCATCCGGGCCTCCATCGAGAGCTTCTCGATGGCGGAGCCGCGGTACTCCAGGATGTAGCCCTGGCCGCCGCCGGTGCCGATCCGGGCGATGATGGCCAGGATGAGGTCCTTGGCGGTGACGCTGTCGGGGAGTTCGCCCTCGACGGTGATCGCCATGGTGCGGGGGCGGGCCAGCGGCAGCGTCTGGGTGGCCAGGACGTGCTCGACCTGGCTGGTGCCGATACCGAAGGCCAGCGCGCCGAACGCCCCGTGGGTGGAGGTGTGCGAGTCGCCGCAGACGACCGTGGTGCCGGGCTGGGTCAGGCCGAGCTGCGGGCCGACCACGTGCACGACGCCCTGCTCGACGTCACCCAGCGGGTGCAGCCGGACGCCGAACTCCGCGCAGTTCTTGCGCAGGGTCTCCAGCTGGGCGCGGGAGACGGGGTCGGCGATCGGCTTGTCGATGTCGAGGGTCGGGGTGTTGTGGTCCTCGGTGGCGATGGTGAGGTCGAGGCGCCGCACCGGCCGGCCGGCCTGGCGCAGACCGTCGAAGGCCTGCGGGCTGGTCACCTCGTGCAGCAGGTGCAGATCGATGAAGAGGAGGTCGGGCTCACCATCGGCGCGCCGGACGACGTGGTCGTCCCATACCTTCTCCGCGAGTGTCCTACCCATCGCTTTCCCTCCGGCCGGCGCCCTCGCCGGCCCAACTAGAGATTCGGGTGCCGCCGCCCGGACCCCCGACCGGGGCGGTGGCTGCGGGCCGTCGTACGGCCGCACGTACAGGTTCGCAACTTCCGGGGAAAATTGAACTTGCGTTTCACAGAGTGAGACGCGAGTATCGTCGTATGGACAACTCTAGCGGCGTCGGCGTTCTCGACAAGGCAGCTCTGGTATTGAGCGCCCTGGAGTCCGGTCCGGCCACCCTCGCCGGGCTGGTCGCGGCGACAGGGCTCGCACGGCCCACGGCACATCGACTGGCCGTGGCACTCGAACACCACCGCATGGTGGCGAGGGACATGCAGGGCCGTTTCATCCTCGGCCCCCGGCTCGCGGAACTCGCCGCCGCGGCGGGCGAGGACCGCCTCCTGGCGACGGCCGGACCCGTGCTCACACATCTGCGCGACATCACCGGCGAGAGCGCGCAGCTCTACCGCAGGCAGGGCGACATGCGGATCTGCGTGGCCGCCGCGGAGCGGCTGTCCGGTCTGCGGGACACCGTGCCGGTCGGCTCCACGCTGACGATGAAGGCGGGTTCCTCCGCCCAGATCCTGATGGCCTGGGAGGAGCCGGAGCGTCTGCACCGGGGCCTGCAGGGGGCCCGCTTCACGGCGACGGCCCTCTCCGGCGTCCGCCGGCGCGGCTGGGCCCAGTCGATCGGTGAGCGCGAGCCGGGCGTGGCCTCGGTGTCGGCGCCGATCCGCGGGCCGTCGAACCGGGTGGTCGCCGCGGTGTCCGTCTCCGGCCCGATCGAGCGGCTCACCCGCCACCCGGGCCGGATGCACGCACAGGCCGTCATCGACTCGGCGGCACGGCTGAGCGAGGCCCTGCGGCGCACGGGCTGACGGCCCCGTTATCCCTACCGACCCTCTCCGGCCGCCCCAGCGTTGTGGCGGCCCAAGTCGCCCGCCCCGCAGCCGAGATGGGCGCTCCGCCCGGGACCGGCTCCGGCGGCGGCCTGCGGGGGACGCACACGCAGAAGGCCCTCCACCGAGGTGAAGGGCCTTTCCGTACTGCTGTGTTGTACCCCCGACCGGATTCGAACCGGCGCTACTGCCGTGAGAGGGCAGCGTGCTAGGCCGCTACACAACGGGGGCTTGTTATTTCGGTCTTGCGCTGGGCTACCAGGACTCGAACCTAGAATGACGGTACCAGAAACCGTAGTGTTGCCAATTACACCATAGCCCATGGTGTGACAAGTACCCCCGACCGGATTCGAACCGGCGCTACTGCCGTGAGAGGGCAGCGTGCTAGGCCGCTACACAACGGGGGCCCTAGCGATCCTCACCCGGCCTGAGCCGGGTGTTGTCACCGAAGAACGTGGGTGCGACCCAGATGTTCTCGCGGGATGGATCTGTACCCCCGACCGGATTCGAACCGGCGCTACTGCCGTGAGAGGGCAGCGTGCTAGGCCGCTACACAACGGGGGCTTGTTACTTCGGTCTTGCGCTGGGCTACCAGGACTCGAACCTAGAATGACGGTACCAGAAACCGTAGTGTTGCCAATTACACCATAGCCCACTGAAACGCAACCCCTGGGGTCTTGTTTCTGTCTGCGCTTCCCGGCCGGATCTTTCGGCCCGCTCGGGCGGCGCAGGAAGAACATTACCTGAAGGTGTCCGGCGCTCCAAAACGGGTATCGCCCGCCAGCAGACCGGGCAGCTCGTCCAACGCCGTGATCCGTACAAGCTCGGGACGGCCGCCCCGCTCCTCGCGGTCCAGCCAGATTCCCGTCAGCCCGGCGGCGACCGCGCCGCCCGCGTCGATGTCGGGTTCGTTGCCCACGTAGACCACCTCGTGCGGGAGGAGCTCCAGGGCGTCGCAGGCGGCGTGGAAGGCCGCCGCGTCCGGCTTGGAGACGCCCAGTTCGACGGCGCACACCACCGCCTCGAAGCGGTCCCGCACCCCGAGGGCGCGCAGCTTGCGGTCCTGATTGCGGATGCTGGAGTTCGACAGGACGGCGTGCCGGTAGGCGTCCGCCAGCCGGTCCAGGACCGGCACGGTGTCGGGGAAGAGCGCCCACGCGGCCTCGTAGTGCGCGGCGTGCCGGCCGAACCAGTCGTCGGCCTCGGCGTCGCTCAGCGCCCTCCCGAGGAACGCCCTCACCCGCTCCCGCCGCTGCCCCGGGAAGTCGGTCTCCCCCGCGGCGAACCTCCCCCACTGCACGTCCGTGACGGCCTTCCAGACGCCGAGGGCGTGTTCGGGCGAGGTGTAGGCCTCGGGCAGCCCCTCGATCTCCAGGTGTCTGCGCATACCGGCGCGGTCGGCTCCCGAGTAGTCGAAGATCGTGTCGTCGATGTCCCAGAGGACCGCCCGGATCGCCATGCGGCCAGATTAGCGGCGGTTCCGCCGCGCCACCGGCGGATCCGCACAGCGCGACGGGGGTGGCCGCCCGGCTCGGGCGGCCACCCCCGTGGCGTGCTCGGTGGAGCTAGACGGCGAGCTTCGCCAGCGCCGCGTCGATGCGGGCGATCGTCTTCTCGCGGCCCAGGATCTCCAGGGACTCGAAGAGCGGCAGGCCGACCGTGCGGCCGGTGACGGCGACGCGGACCGGGGCCTGCGCCTTGCCGAGCTTCAGACCGTGTTTCTCCCCCGCGGTGAGGACGGCCGCCTTGAGCGCCTCGGCGTTCCAGTCGGCGGCGGTCAGCTCGGCGCGGGCCGTGACGAGCAGGGCGTCGGAGCCCTCCTTCATGGCCTTCGCCCAGGACGCCTCGTCCTCGACGGGCTCGTCCAGGAAGAGGAAGTCGACGTTGGCGGTGATGTCCGAGAGGACCGTCACGCGCGTCTGGGCGTGCGGGGCGATCTCGGCGAACTGCTCGGCGTCGAAGGCCTCGGGCGCCCAGGGGGCGAAGGGGGCCTTCAGCCAGGGGCCGCAGGCCTCGGTGAACGCCTTCACGTCGAGCATCCGCAGGTGCTCGGCGTTGATGTGCTCGGCCTTCTTCAGGTCGAAGCGTGCCGGGTTGGCGTTGACGTCGGCGATGTCGAACGCGGCCACCAGCTCGTCGCGGCCGAAGATGTCGCGGTCCTCGGCGATCGACCAGCCCAGGAGCGAGAGGTAGTTGAGCAGCCCCTCGGGCAGGAAGCCGCGCTCGCGGTAGAGGTTGAGCGAGGCCTGCGGGTCGCGCTTGGAGAGCTTCTTGTTGCCCTCCCCCATGACGTACGGGAGGTGGCCGAAGGCCGGGGTGTCCTTGGCGACGCCCAGCTCGACGAGCGCGCGGTAGAGGGCGATCTGGCGCGGGGTGGAGGACAGCAGGTCCTCGCCGCGCAGGACGTGGGTGATCTCCATCAGGGCGTCGTCGACCGGGTTGACCAGCGTGTAGAGCGGGGCGCCGTTGGCACGGACGATGCCGTAGTCCGGGACGTTCTCCGGCTGGACCGTGATGTCGCCGCGGACCAGGTCGGTGAAGGTGATCGCCTCGTCGGGCATCCGGAAGCGGACGATCGAGGTGCGGCCCTCGGCCTCGTACGCCGCCTTCCGCTCGTCGCTCAGGTCGCGGCAGTGGCCGTCGTAGCCCGACGGCCTGCCGGCCGCGCGGGCGGCGTCGCGGCGGGCGTCGAGCTCCTCGGTGGTGCAGTAGCAGGGGTACGCGTGCCCGGCGTCCAGGAGCTTGGCCGCGACGTCCTTGTAGAGGTCCGTCCGCTGCGACTGGCGGTAGGGCTCGTGCGGGCCGCCGACCTCGGGGCCCTCGTCCCAGTCGAGGCCGAGCCAGCGCATCGAGTCGAGCAGCTGCCGGTAGGAGTCCTCGGAGTCGCGGGCCGCGTCGGTGTCCTCGATGCGGAAGACCAGGGTGCCCTGGTGGTGCCGGGCGAAGGCCCAGTTGAACAGGGCCGTCCGGACCAGGCCCACGTGCGGGTTGCCGGTCGGGGAGGGACAGAAACGTACACGGACAGGGGGGTTAGCCACGCTTGATCACCTTGTTGGTGAGAGTGCCGATGCCTTCGATGGTGACGGCGACCTCGTCGCCGACGTGCAGGGGGCCGACCCCTGCGGGGGTCCCGGTGAGGATCACGTCGCCCGGGAGCAGCGTCATGGCCTCCGTGACATGGACGACCAGGTCCTCGACGGAGCGGATCATGTCGCTCGTCCGGCCGAGCTGGCGCTGTTCGCCGTTGACGGTGGCCTGGATCGCGAGGTTCCCGGGGTCGACGTCGGTCTCCACCCAGGGGCCGAGGGGGCACGAGGTGTCGAAGCCCTTCGCGCGGGCCCACTGGCTCTCGCGGCGCTGGACGTCGCGTGCGGTGACGTCGTTCGCGCAGGTGTAGCCGAAGACGACGTCCTTGACGCGCTCGCGGGGGACCTCGCGGCACATGCGGCCGATCACCACGGCCAGCTCGGCCTCGTGGTGCAGCTCCTCGGAGAAGGAGGGGTACTCGATGGAGTCACCCGGACCGATCACCGAGGTGGTCGGCTTGAAGAAGGCGACAGGCGCGTCCGGGACCTCGTGGCCCATTTCGGCGGCGTGCTCCGCGTAGTTGCGGCCGATGGCCACGACCTTGTTGGGGAGCACGGGCGGCAGCAGCCGGACCTTCTTCAGCGGGACCTTGGTCCCGGAGAGCTCGAAGTCGGTGTACGGGATGCCTTTGATGATGTCGAGCACGAGGCTGTCGGGGCTGTCGCCCTCGACCGCGCCGAAGGCGACATTGCCGTCGATGGAGAACCTGGCGATGCGCACGGGATGCTGTCGCCCCTCACTTGCTGGCTGGCTGAAGACTGACGCTCCAGGCTATCGCTCCGCCGGGCGGGGCGGAGCGGCGGCGCGGGTGAGGGGCCCGCTCACCGGTGCTGTCCGGTACCGGCGGTCACGCAGCCGTGACCGGGGCCTCCATGAGGATGGTGCGGCGCGGGTTGGCCGTGCGGTTCGGCAGCTCCACGGCGTGCTCCCGGCTCTCCGGCGTCTGCAGCGTCCCGGCGTCCGCGAGGTGCGCCAGCGTGGTGCGCCGCGGGTTGGCAATGCTGCGGGAGGTGATCGTCGTCTTCATCTGCCGTGTGGACCCTTGTCACTGGGGGCGCGGCCCGGAGGTTGCGCCGGATTCCGGATTCTCTATCCCTGTCAAGCGTCAGGCTAAACATGCGATTCCCCGCCCCGACCGGGATCAGTCGGCGATCATCGTGTGAGTTTGCTCACGAAGTTGCCGACAAAAAGGTCATTGCAGGCAGTTGATCAAGGGAAGCAAACCAGACAATACGTCACCTAGTCCGCCATTCCTCTCCCGATCATGGCGTCTGGGACACCTGCCACCTCCGGCGACTCCACCCGCAATCGACCGTTTTGACACCGAACACGGTCCACATCTTGTGACACGCCCATCACACCGTGTCATCCAGGTCACAGCCCGGTACTCGGCCCTTGTTGGAGATCCATCACTGTGCTGGAATTCCACGCACCGCCGCGGGTTTGCGGGCCCGATGCGCAGGGGCGCAACGCAGCGCCGAGTGGCGGCGGGAGGGGGAAGTACGCCGGTCACTCACGACCACCATGGGGCGCGTCCAGCGCCCCACGACGCCGACACCGTTCCACCGCGCCACGCGCGGAGGGACGCCTGGTCCAGAGGTTGCGACGCTAGTGCAGGGACGTTTCAAGAGGGATGGCATGGGGTCGCCCCAGCCCCGCCAGAGCCGAGGGGAAGCTCCGGCGGATCAGGAGCCGCGCGGCGGGAACGACCGCGGTTCCTCGCCCCAGCACGCCCAGAATCCCGGTCCGGCCGGTGACGGCGGCGACCGTGCGCAGCGTCCCGGCACGCCGGGCGCCGGCGCCGCGGAGACCCCGGCGTCCGAGAACCCCGGCGGTCCCACCTCGGCCGGATCGCGCATGGCCCTGCGCAACTGGCGCATCAGCACGCGTCTGGTCTCGCTGCTGGCCCTGCCGGTGGTCGCGGCGACCACCCTCGGCGGGCTGCGCATCGACCAGTCCATGAACGACATGGACCAGCTGGAGCACATGCAGCTGCTGACCAAGATGACCAAGCAGGCGACCGCGCTCGCCAACGCGCTCCAGGAGGAGCGCGACAAGTCGGCAGGCCCGCTGTCCAACGGCGTGAAGGCCACCGACTACAAGGTCACCCAGCCCCGGGAGCGCACCGACCGCGCGAAGGCCGCCTTCTTCGAGGCCACCGACGAGATCGGCAACACCCCCGGCGACGCGGCCCTGGACAGCATCCACGCGAGCGTCAGCCAGATAGGCACGCAGCTGGGCAACATCACCAGCATCCGCAAGGACGCCTACGCCGCCGACAGCCCGAGCCTCAACACGATCGACCAGTACAGCCAGCTGATCACGTCGCTGCTGAGTCTTTCGCAGGACATGGCGCAGGCCACCAGCAACCCGGAGATGATCAAGCGCACCCGTGCGCTGGCCGCCTTCTCCTCTTCCAAGGAGTACGCCTCCGTCGAGCGCGCCATCATCGCCGCGGCCCTGCCCGGCGCCGAGAGCGACAAGACGCACCTGAACGACAACGACCAGGCGTTCGGACGCAACGCGCTCGGCAAGGCCGGCTCGACCCTCAAGACCTTCGAGACCACCTACGAGTCCACGGGCAGGAGCTCCGCCGAGCTGCTGGCGCCGCTGGACAACGGGAATCCCGAGATCACCGCTGCCGACGTCTATGCCAAGAAGGTGCTCGACAGCCCTCTGGGCATGGAGGGCAGCAAGGCACGTACCTACATGGACTGGTACGACCAGAGCTCCAACAAGATCCAGGCCATGAAGACCATCGAGGAGACGCTCCTCGGCGAGATGGAGAGCAAGGCCCGCGAGCTGCGTGAGGAGTCGCAGCGCGACGCGATCCTCAACGGTGCGATCATCCTCATCGTCCTCGGGGTGTCGCTGGTCGGCGCCTTTGTCGTGGCGCGGTCCATGATCCGCTCGCTGCGCCGGCTCCAGGACACCGCGACCCGGGTCGCCCAGGACCGGCTGCCCGAGCTCGTCAAGCAGCTCTCCGAGACGGACCCGCAGGACGTCGACACCTCCGTCGAGTCGGTCGGTGTGCACTCCCGGGACGAGATCGGCCAGGTGGCCGCGGCCTTCGACGACGTGCACCGCGAGGCGGTCCGGCTGGCCGCCGAGCAAGCGCTGCTGCGGGGCAACGTCAACGCGATGTTCACCAACCTCTCGCGCCGCAGCCAGGGCCTCATCCAGCGCCAGCTCTCGCTCATCTCCGAACTGGAGTCCCGCGAGGCCGACCCGGACCAGCTGTCCTCGCTGTTCAAGCTCGACCACCTCGCGACCCGCATGCGCCGTAACGGCGAGAACCTCCTCGTCCTCGCGGGCGAGGAGCCCGGCCGCCGCTGGACCCGGCCCGTGCCGCTGGTCGACGTGCTCCGTGCCGCCGCCTCCGAGGTGGAGCAGTACGAGCGCATCGAGCTGGCCGCGGTGCCCGCCACCGAGGTCGCCGGCCGCGTCGTCAACGACCTCGTGCACCTCCTCGCCGAGCTGCTGGAGAACGCCACGTCGTTCTCCTCGCCGCAGACCAAGGTCCGGGTCACCGGTCACGCGCTGCCGGACGGCCGGGTGCTCGTCGAGATCCACGACACCGGTATCGGCCTCTCCCCCGAGGACCTGGCGGCGATCAACGAGCGGCTCGCCGCGCCGCCCACCGTGGACGTCTCGGTGTCGCGCCGCATGGGTCTGTTCGTGGTCGGCCGCCTGTCCCTGCGTCACGGCATCCGCATCCAGCTGCGGCCCTCCGACTCCGGCGGTACGACCGCGCTGGTCATGCTGCCCATGGAGGTCGCGCACGGCGGGAAGCAGCCGCCGAAGCAGGCACAGGGCAAGGGCCAGCAGGGCGGCGCCCCGGGCGGACTGCTCGGCGGTGGCGCACCGGCGGGCGGACTGCTCGGCGGCGGTGCTCCCGCGGGCGGCCAGCGTCCCGGACTCGGCGGCCCCGGATCGGCGCCCGCCAAGGGACTGGGCTCGGCCGCTCCGCGCGGCCAGGTCGGCGCGGGCTCCGCGCCCCGGGCCGCGCTGCCCTCCCGCGACGGCGGACCGCGTCAGCCGCAGGGCCCCGGTCAGCAGGGTCCGAACCTGTTCGGCCAGGGCCGGTCCGACGGTCCGCGCCAGGGCGGCGGCCTCGCCGGTGCCTTCGCGGGCGGTGCCCGGCACGGCGCCCGTCCCCCGCAGGACCCCTCGGCCGGTGCGGACTCCGGCCGGCCCAACCTCTTCGGCCACTCCGGCCAGCCGCCCGCGCGTCAGGTGCCGGAGCAGAACCAGCTCGGGCAGGGCGGGCCGCAGCAGCCCGGCGGTCCCGGCCGCCAGCTGCCGCCCTCCGGCGGTCCGCGTGCCGAGCTGCCCGGCGGCAACCCGCAGCCGCAGCGCCCGCAGAACACCAGCTGGGGCGTGGAGGAGCAGGGGGCGGCCCGGCACCAGCAGTCGGACGCGCCGCGCGGTCACGAGGACCGGGACCGCGAGTCGGGCCGGTTCGCCCGTCCCGGCACCTCCGGACCGGACCGGTCGTTCGGCGCGCCGGACCAGCGCCCGCCGATGAACGACCGTCAGGACCCGGCGAGCACCGCGCAGTTCGCCCGCCCGGACTTCTCGGCACCGCAGGGCCCGTCGGCCCATCAGGGCCAGGACCCGGCCGCCACCGCGCAGTTCGCCCGCCCCGACTTCAACGCCCCGATGCCGCAGGACCAGGGCTTCGGCGCGCTGGACCCGCAGCGTCCGCAGGCGCCGGCGCCCCGCGACGGCTCCGACTTCGGAGCGCCGTTCCCGCCGGCCGCCCCGCTGGGTGACCTGCCGCGCCGCCCGGTCCTGCCGCAGCAGCCCGACGGGCTGCCGCCGGCCGGTCCCGGTGACGGGCGCACCCCGCTGTACGACACGCTGGAGACGAACTGGTTCCACGGACCGCAGCAGGGCGGCCAGCAGCCGCCCGCCGCTCCGCAGGGACCGGCCGCGCCCCAGTACTCCGACACCCCGCCCCCGGTCATGCCGCGACGCGGCGCGGCCGACACCGGCGCCACCAGTTCGTGGCGCGCCTCGCCGAACGACGAGCTCGGACGGCAGGCGGAGCGGGTCAAGAAGCCCGCCGCGGGCGGGATCACGACCTCCGGACTGCCCCGCCGTGTCCCACGTGCCAATTTGGTTCCGGGCACCGCACAGCAGCAGAATCATCAGTCCGGACCTCAGGTTTCGCGTGCGCCCGATGACGTACGCGGCCGTCTGACCAATCTCCGCCGGGGCATCCAGCAGGGACGACAGGCCAACACCGGCTCGTCTACCGGCAGTTTCCAACTCGGCCCCACTCACCAGCAGGAGCGTTAGTTGAGCCCCATGAGTCAGGCCGCGCAGAATCTGAACTGGCTGATCACCAACTTCGTGGACAACACCCCAGGGGTGTCCCACACGGTGGTGGTCTCCGCGGATGGCCTGCTGCTGGCGATGTCCGAAGGTTTCCCGCGCGACCGCGCCGATCAGCTGGCGGCCGTCGCCTCCGGCCTGACGTCGCTCACGGCGGGTGCCTCCCGGATCTTCGAAGGCGGCGCCGTCAGCCAGACGGTTGTGGAGATGGAGAGGGGTTTCCTCTTCCTCATGTCCATCTCCGACGGATCGTCGCTCGCCGTCCTCGCCCACCCGGACGCCGACATCGGTCTGGTCGGCTACGAGATGGCTCTCCTCGTGGACCGCGCGGGGACCGTCCTCACCCCTGACCTCCGTGCCGAGCTACAAGGAAGTCTGCTCCACTAGACGGCCATGCGGCAGCCACCTGACACGATCCCCCCAGGTACTACTCACAACCCTCACCCGTCCGGCCGAAAAAGCCCCTCACCGGCCGCCTTCAGACGGCAGGCCGACTTCCTGCTGTCACGCCCGGAGGACTTATGACCCCGCCACCCGCCTCACCTGATCCGTACGGCGCACTGCATCACGCGTCGTACGACGGTGAAGGCGATCAGCCGCTGGTGCGCCCGTACGCCATGACCGGCGGCCGGACCCGGCCGCGTTACCAGCTCGCGATAGAGGCGCTGGTCAGCACCACCGCGGATCCCGCACACCTCGGGAGCCTGCTGCCCGAGCACCAGCGGATCTGCCACCTGTGCCGTGAGGTCAAGTCGGTGGCCGAGGTCTCGGCCCTGCTGTCCATGCCCCTGGGCGTGGCACGGATCCTCGTGGCGGACCTGGCGGAAGCCGGCATGGTGGCCATCCACCAGCCGGGCAACGGAGAGGCCGGCGGCGCGCCGGATGTGACACTGCTCGAAAGGGTGCTCAGTGGACTTCGCAAGCTCTAGCGGCGGTACGGCCCGTGCCACCACCTCGGCGAAGATCGTGGTGGCAGGGGGCTTCGGCGTGGGTAAGACCACGTTTGTCGGTGCCGTCTCGGAGATCAATCCGCTGCGCACCGAAGCCGTGATGACGTCCGCGTCCGCGGGCATCGACGACCTGACCCACACCGGGGACAAGACCACCACCACCGTGGCCATGGACTTCGGACGCATCACCCTGGACCAGGACCTGATCCTCTACCTGTTCGGCACCCCCGGACAGGACCGCTTCTGGTTCATGTGGGACGACCTGGTCCGCGGCGCCATCGGCGCCGTCGTCCTCGTCGACACCCGACGCCTCGCCGACTGCTTCCCCGCAGTCGACTACTTCGAGAACAGCGGCCTCCCCTTCGTCATCGCCCTCAACGGCTTCGACGGACACCAGCCCTACACCCCCGACGAAGTACGCGAAGCACTCCAGATCGGCCC
>NZ_JBEXRT010000059.1:0-5702 GCF_040613235.1 Streptomyces sp. NPDC006296
CGGTTTGGCCCTCGCCCCCGGCCGCCCCCGCCCCCGGGGGGGCGCCCCGCGGCCGGGTCGTCGCGCCCGGGCGCCGCACGCCGTCGCGCCGGCCGCCCCGGCCCCTCGCGCCGCACGCCGTCGCGCCGGCCGCCCCGGCCCCTCGCGCCGCGTGCCGTCGCGCCCGGGCGCCGCAGGTCCTCGCGCCCGGACGCCCCGCGTGCCCCGTTCGGGCCGGCCGGCGGTCCCGGTGACGGTGCCGGCCGGCGCGGGTCCGCCCCGGCCGGGTCGGCTCAGTCCGTGAGCAGGCGTCGCGCCGCCAGGGCCAGGGACACCTCGACCGCGTCCGACGGGCGGGTCAGGCAGCGTCCCGTCAGCTGCTCGAACCGCCGCATCCGGTTCAGCACGGTGTTGCGGTGGCAGTACAGCTTCGCGCCGGCCCGCTGCGCCGAGCCGTCCGAGTCGAGCCAGGCGGTCAGCGTCTCCACGAGCACGTCGCGGTCCGCCGGATCCAGCCGGTCCAGCGGGCCGAGGACCCGGTCGGCGAGCGCCGTTCCGAGGCCGGGCGAGGACACGACGAGGGCGGCGGGCAGGTGCTCGTCGAGCAGGACGGTGCCGCCGGACGCCGGGCAGGCCCGCAGCGCCGTCTCGGCGAGGCGCCGCGCGTCACCGAGGGAGGCGAGTCCCTCGACGACGGAGCCGACCCCGACACGCAGGCCCGGAGGCACCGTCAGGCCGCGTGCCAGCACCGCCAGTTCGGCGTCCGGATCCCCGGTGGCGGGGCCGGGGGCGGTCTCGGCGCCGTCCCGGGTCGGCGCCGCGCCGGGCTCCGCAGCGGCGGTCCCCAGCGGCAGGATCGCCAGGTCGACGTCCCCCGCCGGGTGCCAGAGCGCGGGTGCCGCTCCGGGCAGGTCCAGCGGCGGCCGTCCGGTGCCGTGCGGGGCGCGCCGGGCGCCGGTGACGGCGAGCACCGCGTACCGTCCCTGCACCGGGAGTCCGAGCGTCGCCGCGGCGTCCGGCAGGTCCGCGATCCGGGCGGTGCCGTCCAGCAGGGCCGCCGTCGTCAGGCGCTGCCGGTTCTCGCGGCGCCAGGAGAGCCGCCGCTCGGCCTGCCGGTACGCCTCCGCCACCACGGCGCAGTGCTCGTCGACGAAGTTCCAGACGTCGGCGGCCACGTGCACCAGCAGCCGGGTGTCCTCGGGGTGGCGCCGGGCCGTGTGGTCGACGAGGTCCTGCCAGACCATCGCCCCGCCCATCCGGAAGGCGTGCAGGACCGCGTCGAGCGGCACCCCCTGCTCGGCCCGGTTCTCGCCGATCCAGCGGGAGGTGCGGTGGGCGGCCTCGCGGAACTCCCGGGGCCGGACGAGGGAGGCGACGTTGTGCCGCAGGGAGTGGTGGACCTCCTGCCAGATCTCGGCGGGCTCGGCCTCCATGGCGGCGCGGTACGCGGGCTCCTGCTCGCGCAGCGCCTCGACCAGGCGGTCCGTCAGCTCCGGCAGCGCCTCCAGGAGGACCCGGGCGGCCCGGTGGAGCACGGCCACCGCCTCGCGGTCGGCCAGGGAGCGGGTGCGGTGCGGCGACGGGGTGACGGCGGGCGGTCCGTGCGGCGCCCGGATCCGTGAACGTACGACCTGCGGCATGGCGGCCTCCACCGGGAATCGGCCGGCTGCGGTGGGGCCGGCCCCGGTGCGCACCCGGCGTCGGGCGCACACCGATCGATCCTGACGACCGCAGAATGGCATACCGCCCGGTCGGTACCTAGAGGTCTGCGCGGTTTCTCTCATCACGGTCCCGCAACCCCGCGCCGCCCCCGCGGTCCAGCAGCCGGGCGAGCTCGGTCCGCGACCGGACGCCGAGGGCGGCGAAGACGTTGCGGAGGTGGTGGTCGACGGTGCGCGGGCTCACCGAGAGCCGCACGGCGACCTCGCGGTTGGTGGCGCCCTCGGCGACGCAGCGGGCGATCCGCTGCTGCTGCGGGGTGAGGACGGCCAGCGGGCCCGGGCCGCTCCGCTCCGGGCCGTCCACCGCCTCCCCGGCGGCGCGCAGTTCCCCTCCGGCGCGCGCGGCCCAGACCCGGGCGGAGCAGCGCTCGAACGCGACCAGCGCGTCCCGCAGCGGGCCGCGGGCCTCCCGGGTGCGGCGCAGCCGGCGCAGCAACTGCCCCTGGAGCAGCCGGGTGCGGGCGCGCTCGAAGTCGCCGCCCGCGCGGTCGTGGTGGGCCAGTGCCTCCTCGTACCGGGCCGCGGCCTCCTCGGGAGGGGCCAGCAGGGCGCGGCAGCGGGCCAGTTGGGCGGGGACCTGGGGGTCCGTCGTCCGCGCGGTCCACAGGGCGAACTCCTCGACGGCCACGGCCAGTGCGTCGGCCGCTTGGCCGGCCCGCCCGGAGAGCGCCACCGCCTCGACGTAGCAGGGCACGGCGAGCATCCGGGTGGCGAAGTGTCCGGTCCCGGGCCCGGGCCTGACCAGCGGGCCGAGCCGGGCGGCCGCCTGCCCGGGCCGTCCGGCGGCGAGGTCGGCGCGGGCGACCGCCCAGGTGGCGAGCGTGGCAGCCTGCGCGAGGCCGTGCGGGCCCGCTCCGGCCAGCGCCGCGTCGGCGTGCGCGGCGCACGCCTCGGCCGGTCCCTCCACCGAGGCGGCGAGCGCGAGCACGGCGTGCAGATGGGCGGCGGAGTTCCGCTGCCCGGTCCGGCGCGCCGCGTGCAGCCCCTCCAGGGCGTGGGCCCGGGCCCTGGCGTGCTGCCCGGAGCGCAGTTCGGCGTAGGCCAGCTGCTCCAGGGCGTGCGGGAGCAGGGCCTCAGGCCCCCGGGTGCGTACGACGGCGAGGGCGCGCGCCCCGGCCCGGCAGGCCGCCTCGACCTCCCCGAGGACCAGGGCGGCGGCGCCGGTCCGCAGGAGCAGGCCCGCGTCCTCGGCGCGGTCGGCGGAGTCGAGGCAGCACCGCAGGAGGGCGTGGCCCCGGTCGGGGTGCCCGGCGAGCACCGCGCACATCCCGGCGCGGTACTGCGCGGTGGGCCGGTCGGCCGCGGCGACCGGGATGCGGTGCATGGCGTCCAGGTAGGCGAGGGCGTCCCCCATGTGCCAGGCCGCCTCCGCGGCGCCGAACAGGGCGTCCAGGGTGCGGCGCGGGTCGTGCGGGGCCAGCAGCTCCGCCGCGGCCAGCAGCGCCGCGTGGGCGTCGGCGGCCGGTCCGTCGCGGAGCGCGAGCATGCCGCGCACCCGGGGTGCGGCGCCTCCGGCGGGGTGCGGGCCGACGCGGGCCAGCAGGGCGCGGGCCCGGCCGGTGTCCCCGGCCAGCCGCGCCTGTTCGGCGGCGGCGGTGAACCGCGCGGCGCGCAGCGAGTCGTCGGCGGAGAGCGCGGCGGCGCGGGCCAGCGCGGCGGCGCGTTCGCCGTGCGGGCGCGGCGCGTCGGCCGCACGCTCCAGTTGTCCGGCGAGGGCGGCGTCCGGGCCGGGTGCGGCGCAGGCCCGCTGGACGAGTGCGGGCAGCGGGGTCCGTCCGGGCCCGCCGAGCAGTCCCGCGAGGAGGTCGTGCACGGCACGGCGGCGGCCGGGCGGCGCCCGGTGCAGGACCGCCCGGCGCAGCAGCGGGTGGCTGAAGTGCACACGGCTGCCCGCGCGCTGGAGCGCGCCGGCGCTGTCGGCGGGGGCGAAGAGGACCCGGTCGAGGTGGGCGGCGGACAGGCCGGCCCGGGCCCCGGCCCGCAGCAGCAGGGCCGCGTCGGAGCCGGTCCCGTCCGGCTCGTGCTCCTCCGCGGCGGCGGCCAGCAGGAGCAGGGTGTGGGTCTCGGCGGACAGCCCGTCCAGGTGCGCGGCGTGGGCGTCGAGGACGCTCTCGCCCCCGGGAAGGGGGTAGGGCAGGGCGGTCCGGCCGGCGAGCTGGTCCGGGGTGAGCCGCCCGGTCAGCCCGGCCAGCAGCCGCGGGTTCCCGGCCGCCTCCCGCAGGAGTTCGGCGCGTACGACGGGGTCCACCTCGGCCGCCGGGCCGGTGAGCCGGTCCAGGAGCGCGGTCGCCGCGTCCTCGTCCAGCGGGCCGAGGCGCAGGGTGGGCAGCCCGGCGAAGGCGGTCTCGTCGGCCGCGCCGAGCACCGCGGCGACACGGCTGCCCGCGCCGAGCCTGCGGGCGGCGAAGCCGAGTGCGGCCCGGGAGTCGGGGTCCCAGAGGTGGGCGTCGTCCACGCAGACCAGCAGGGGTTGTTCGGCGCCGAGCGTCCGCAGCAGGGCGAGCAGGCCGCCGGGGGTGATCCCGGAGCGCAGGACCGTGTCGGGGGCGAGGGGCAGCGGGCCGGGGGCGGAGCAGAGCAGGGCGTGGAGTCCGCTCCAGGGCAGCCGGCGCTCGGCGGGGGCGGCGCAGGCGGACAGCACCGGGCCGGCCCGCCCGGCGAGGTGGTGGGCGGCGGCCTGCCGCAGCAGGGCGGTGCGGCCGAGGCCGGGCGGGGCGGTCAGCACGAGCGCTCCGCCGTCCCCGGCCCGCAGGCGCGCCGACAGGGCTTCCAGGGCGGCCAGTTCATCGCTGCGGCCGTACAGCCGGAGCGGACTGTGCACGGTCGTCGATGGGGTCACCCTTGCACGTTACTTCCGCGTAAACAGCGTCGGAAGGCTCGCGTCCGCTCCTGCTTCCGGGCCGCCCCCGAGCAGTGCGGGCTCCCAACGGAACGGCGTGCGCGCTGTGCCGGGGCACAGTCGCGGCCCGTTCCCCGGCGGGCGCCCGTACCGTCGGGGCATGACCGGTGAATTGCGTACGCACGACGGGGTGACCCTGCGGTACCGGTACTGGTCCCGGGATCCGGACGAGGCCCTGCCGCCGGTGGTCCTGCTGCACGGATTCGCCGCGGACTCCCGGCTGAACTGGGAAGGGCCGGGCGTCGTCGAGGCGCTCCTGGCGCGGGGCCGGCGGGTGTACGCGCTGGACGCGCGCGGCCACGGCGCCTCGGACCGGCCGCACGACGACGCCTGCTACGGCGAGTCCCTGATGGCCCGTGACGTGGGTCTGCTCATCGACCGGACCGGCACGGACGAGGTGCACCTGGCGGGCTATTCCATGGGGGCCGTGGTGGCGGTCCTGGCCGCGGCGCGGGACCGGCGGGTCCGTCGTCTGGTGGCCGGGGGGATCGGGGCGGGCGCGGTCGAGGTGGGCGGTCTGGACACCCGGGTGATGCCTCCGGAGCTGGTCTCGGCGGCGCTCACGGCCGAGGACGCCGCGGACGCGCCCGCTCGGACCAGGGCCTTCCGGATGCTGGCGGACCGCACGGGCGGGGACCGCGCGGCGCTGGCGGCGCAGATACGGGCCGTGCACCGGGACGCACTGCCGCTGGAACGGATCACGGTCCCGACGCTCGTCCTCGCCGGTGCGGGCGACCCGCTGGCGACCCGGCCCGAGGTGCTGGCCGCGGCGATCGCGGGGGCGGAGCTGACCGTGCTGCCGGGCGACCACCTGACGGTCGTGCGCGATCCGGGGTTCGCGGAGACCCTCGTCTCGTTCCTGGCCCGGGGCTGACGCCTGTGGCGCGTGCGCCGGGGCCGACAGCGATGTCGCGTGCCCGGGACCGACCCCGGCATCCCGTGTCCCGGAGCCGACGTCCCGTGCTTGTGTCCCGGAGCCGACGCCTGCGTCCCGTGTGCCGGCTGACGCCCGGGTCACGCGGGCGGCGACGGCGAAGGGCCGGACCGCGGTGGTCGCGGTCCGGCCCGCGGGGGCGGGTGGGGGGGGGGTGCGGGCGGGGTCC
>NZ_JBEXRT010000059.1:5712-33557 GCF_040613235.1 Streptomyces sp. NPDC006296
CCCCGCCGCCGCGTCTTGGCGCCCGGCCCCCCCCGCCGGCGCCGGGGGGGCGGCCGCCGCCCGGGGCCGGGGGGGGGGGCCGGCGGGGGGCCGGGGGGGGGGGGGGGGCGCCCCCCCCCGCGGCTCCGGTTCCGTCGGGGAACCGGAGCCGTCCGGTGCGTAGGGTCCCCGGTCGTGGCGGCGGGGTGCTCAGTCGCGTACCGGGCAGTCCTCCTTCGCGGGGTGGTGGGTGGCCTCGGTGCCGGGCCCCAGCGGGGCCGGGAGGGTGAACTCCGTGCAGGCGGCGGGCTCGTCGGCCAGGGCCGGGACCATCGTGACGACGACGCGTACGCCGCCGTCGTCCGGCCGGTCCACCCGCCAGGGTCCGGCCCGCGCGATGCGGCCGATCTCGGAGTCCGTGAGTTCCCCGTCCCGGGCCGCCTCCCCCAGCTGCCGGGCGAGGGACGCCACCTGGAGGCGCTCGTTCTCCGTGCGGGTGCGGTCGGCCCCCTCGGGCAGCCGGTCCCCCAGCCACCACAGGAGCGTGCCCACGACCGCCAGGAGGAGCCCGGTCAGGGCGACCGCCGCGGTGACGACGGCGCCGGCCGGCCGGCGCGCCTTCGCGCGTCCGGCCGGCCGGCCCGTCGGAGGGTGTTCCGTGTGCTCGGTCATGTCACCGACGGTGATACCGCATCACGAGCCGGTGTATCCCAGTGCGGTCAGTCTCGACTTCATCACGTTCGCGTACCCCGTGGTGCCGTCGGACTTCGGGTGGAAGGACTCGCGGCTGAGGCACTCCTCGGGCAGCCAGTCGGCCGTGCAGGAGCCGCTGACCTTGGTGACCGGGTCACCCTGGTGGAAGTCGCCGTCGCCGTTGGGGCCGATGACGATCTTGTTGATCCACTCGGGGTCGTCGCAGCCCGCGTGGCCGACGAAGGCGTCGACCGGGTTCGCGTACGCGATCTTCATGCCGCCGGCCTTGAGCTGCCCGACCAGCTTCTCCTGCTGGGTGCCGGCGTGGTTGACCAGCTCGGCCAGCGCCGCGACCTCGGGCATCATGTAGTAGAGCGAACCGGCGCACTTGACCGTGCGGCTGAGCAGCTCCGGATAGCCCATGAGCACGATCTGCGCGTTCGGTGCCTTGAGCTGGATGTCGCTCAGTGTGTTCGACAGGTTGGGGATCATCGTCTGGTCGACGATGCCCTTGTACTTCGGCAGGAAGTTCGGGTCCTCGTTGCAGTTGGTCCCGATGCCCGCGCAGTCCATCATGGCGTTGGTGAACCCGCCTCCGTCGTTGCCGCCGAGCGTGAGCATCACCAGGGTGGTCTCCGGGGTGAGCACCCCGGAGTTGACCTGGTTGATCTCCTTGAACTGCCCCTCGCCGAAACTCTGCGAGTCCCCGTCGAACGGGCTGTTCCAGACGTTCCTGGTCATCGCCCCCGAACAGGCCACGAAGCCGAGTTCGGCGCTGGAGCTCCAGCCGTCCGAGAGCTGGCCCAGCGGGGTCGAGGTCCCCGGCAGGACGACCTTCCGGGACCAGGCGTTGTCGCTGCGCCGGCAGGCGTTCCAGCGGTCGGTGCCGTGGTCCGCGTCGGACTCGGGGCTGTAGTCGCCGGCCCCCTCACCGGAGGTGTAGGAGTCGCCGAGGACGGCCACGATGTGCTTCGGCTTGGCGGGCAGCGGCTGGAAGGCCACCGCGTCCCAGGCCACGTCCTCGCTGCCGTCCCCGTCCTCGGTCTGGCTGCCGAGGCGGACCCGGGGCGTGCCGCTCATGTGGTATACGCCCAGCGAGACCCAGGTGTTGGCCTTGATCTTCTGGTTGACGTAGCGGGTACGGGTGAACGAGCCGGAGCCGGTGTCGATCTCGTACTTGGCCTGCTGGGTGTGCGCCCCGTGGTCGGGGATGTGCACCATCACGCGGGACCAGCCGTTGAGCGCCTTGCCCAGCTTCCAGGTGCCCGTGGTGCTGAGGCGGCCGGCGTCGGCGGTGCCGGTCTCGCGGCTGTGGGTGAACCAGAAGTGGTTGCCGTAGCCGGCTCCGATCTGGTGCAGGTCGATCTTGCCCGGGTAGAAGCCGCCCGACGCGGCGAAGCTGAACTCGAAGCTGCCCGCGGAGGACACCGCCGACGGGCAGCGGCCGGCCGACCCGGACGGCCGGATGCCGTCGGGCACGTCGTCGATGACCAGGGCGTCACCGGGAACGCCGCCCGAGCAGCGCGGGGCGTAGGAGTTCTCGTCCGGTTGTTCGGGATAGGTGTCGTCGAACCGGTGGATCGCGTTGCCGCAGACTCCGACGACACAGTTCTTCCAGGTGGTCGCCGGGATCGGCTTGTTCCACCAGCAGTACAGGTCGGTGCGGGTGCAGGCGCCCATGCCGGGGTCGTTGGAGTCGTTCGGGCCGATCTTGCTCGGGTCGCACTCGTTGGCGCTGGTGCAGAACAGCGACTCCGGCGGCTTCAGCGCCGTACGGTCGGTGACGGTCGTCCACCAGGCGGGGCGGTACCCGGCCTGCATGTCACCGGGCTTGAAGAGCGCCGAGATGGGACGGGCGGCCCAGCCGAGCACCTTCTCCTGGTAGGGCCAGTGCTGCGGGTTCGCGGCGTGCGAGTAGTCGTCGCCGCCGTTCGCGTTCTCCAGGAACGGGGTGCGGTTGGCCTTCCACAGCGGGTTGGCCGGGTTGTTGGTGAAGCCGAGGCCCCACTTGCCCTTGTTCTTGCTCGCGTCGGCCTCGGGGTAGTAGCCCGAGTTGTACGCCCACAGCGCGAAGAACCAGCTCTCCAGGTACTTCGGGTCGCCGTTGGCGATGGTCATCCCGCCGGCCTTGGTCTGGTTCCACTTCTCGACCAGGATGTTGACGCCGGCCGCGATGTTCGCGGTGTAGTCGACGGCCACGGCCTTCTGCTGGAGCGAGGACCACTCGGTGTCGCCCACGCGCATGTTGTCGGTGACCTGCGTGATGCCGTAGCCGCAGTCCGACTCGGACCAGTCGATCGCCCACGGGTCGGGGATCTGGCCGTCGGAGTTGTACTTCGTGCCGTAGTAGTTGCCGATCAGGGAGTTGGCGGTCACCCCGGGCACGGCGTACCGGGTGGCCTGCCACATGTTGGATTCCTGTGCGGTGATCCCGAGCATGACCTGCGCCGGGATCTGGCCGCCGCCGGTCAGCGACTTCAGCGGGAACAGCTGCTGGGGCGCGTAGGAACCGACGCCGGTGCTCTTCCAGTTGGCCGGCCGGGAGACCAGCTTGTTCAGGTTGTTGCTGATCGCCTGGTCGACCGCCCACTCCACCTGACGGGGGGTCGGCTGGAACGCCTGCTGGCGGAGGTCGCCCCGGGCGACGGCGCAGGTGCGCTCCGCCTCGACCGGGTCGTGCGGATCGGCCGCGAGGGACGCGGAGCGCCGGCCGGGCGCCGCGGTTCCGACGCCCTCCAGCGCCGGGGAGAGCTTCTGGCCGGCGTCCTGGTGCGGGGCGCCGCCCGGCAGGGTCTCCAGGGCGGCCGTCCTGCCGGTGCCGAGGTCCTTGAGGTCGATCAGCGCGGTGCGCTCGGCGCCGGTCTCCCCGGCGCGGGCCGGGTGCGCGCCGTCGCCGCTCCAGCCGGTGGCGGTCACCAGGACCTTGCCGTCGGTGGAGGCGTGCGCGTCCTTGGGGGCGTCCGCCGGGCGGCGCACGACCGCGGGCAGCGCGGAGACGGCCTGCCGGGTCTCACCGGTCACCAGCACGGTGCCCTCGGCGCTCGACGTGAGGTCCATCTTGGTGAGGGTGCCGGTGGCGAGCTTGCTCGGGGCGCCCTTCCCGGTCCGCACGGCGGCGGCGTCGACCCGCATGACGGCGCCGTCCTCGGCGGTGGCCTTCTCGGTCTTCGCCGGGGCCGCGGGCCGGTCGAGGTAGACGAGGCCCCCGTCGCGGTCGGCCTTCAGCTGGAAGGGGATGCGCCGGGTGAGGGCGACGGTGCTGCGCGCGCCCTCGGCGTCGATCCGGACGAGCCGGTTCCCGTCGGCTGCGACGACGTCGTCGCCGTACGGCACGGCCGAGGTCACCTGGCCCGCCAGCGCCAGGGGTTCGGCGGCCTTCCCGGTCGCCGCGTCCACCCGGACGATCCGGGTCTCGTTGCGCGCCGAGCGGTCGTCGGCGAACTGCGAGAACACCGCCGTCTCGTCGGTGCCGCATCCCGGCGAGAAGTAGGCCAGGGACGCCTGGAAGGGCAGTTTCGTGACCTTCCCCGTGGTCAGTTCCACGACGGCGGTGAACGCGCCGCGCGACATGAGCTGCTGGTCGTTGGTGAAGGTGCGGGGCGCGTAGGCGACCACGGCGCGCTTGCCGGAGCCGGTGACGCAGACGTTGCCGATCCAGCTGTCGGCCTCGAAGCCCGGCTCGGCCAGGGTGGCCGCCGTCCGCCAGGCGTAGCCGTCCGCGCGTGCGGCGGTCAGCAGGTGGAACCCGGTGGCGTCACCGGAGGTGCTCCACGCGAGGTCGTCGGAGGCGGAGTAGGCCGTGCCGAGCACGGCGGCGCGGTCCTCCTCCGGCAGGGCCGTCGGCCGTGCGGAGCCGTCGGTCCCGGTCTTCCCGGCGCTCCAGCCCTGGGCGGCCCCCTGGGGCGCCTTGGGCTCCGGTGCGGCGTTCGCTCCCACGGGGAGCGCGGCGATCAGTGCTGCGGCGGTACTGAGTACGACGGTGGTGCGGACGGTTCTGCTGCGGTGCCGACGGCCCGCCTTCGTCCTGGGTCTCATACGTGCGGCCTCCCGTTGTCTGCCTGGTGTGCGCCGCAGATGATGACCCAGGGCCGTCTCGTGCCGCTCTCGCACAGGTCTCACGGAACGGCGGCTCCGGCTCCGCTTCCGGTACGGGCTCGTCGCAGGTGTTCCGCACGGGCCGAGAGGCCGGGTGCGGCCGGTCCGCGGGAGAGGGCGTCCGCCCGCCGGCCGGGTGCGGACCCCCGGATGACACGGCGGTGCGGCACCGGGGGCGGGGGCGCTGCACACGCCCCCGCCCCCGCCCCGTGGTCAGGAGGTGTGCGGGCAGGTGCCCTGGTAGTCGGCGATGGTCAGGCTGGTCGACGGCAGCGGGCAGAGGAACTGCTCGTAGCGGGTGTCGTTGTCGATGAACCGCTTGAGCCAGGAGATGCTGTACTTCGCGATCGTCGTGTTGGAGGTGTTCGGGGTGAAGTGGGTGGCCCCCCGGAGCTCCAGGTACGCCTTGTCCAGCGAGCCGGGCAGCGAGTTGTAGAACGGCTTGGAGTGCGTGCCCACGGGCGCGACGGTGTCACCGTCCGCGCCGATGACCAGGGTGGGGGTCTGCACCTCGGGCCACGTCTTGTCCGTGTTCCAGCCCGTCAGCGGGATCGCCGCCTGGAGCGACGGCCGGTCCTTCGCCGCCTCCAGGGTGCCGCCGCCGCCCATGGAGTGGCCCATCACGCCGAGCCGCGAGGAGTCGACCCGGCTCCGCACCGCGCTGGACCCGGTGAGGTGGTCCAGCGCCGCGAGCAGCTGGTCACCGCGGCTGGCCGGCTGGTCCGACGTGGTGTTGGTGTCGATGGTGAACACCACGAAGCCCTGCGAGGCCAGACGCGGACCCAGCCACGCGATGCTCGACTGGTACGCCGTGAAGCCGGGCGCGATGACCACCGCGCCGAAGGTGCCGTCCGAGGTGGACGTCGGGTAGTAGATCGTGCCGCCGCCGAACCCGCGGACGCTCAGCGAGGACACGGTCGTCCGGGAGGTGGCGTAGGGGCCGCGGACGGCCTCGATGCTCGCGTTGCTCGGGGCGGGCCCGCGCTCGTACGGGTTGTCGGCGGCCTGCGCGCCGGGCATCAGGGCGGCCAGCCCGGCGGTGGCGGCGGCCGCCGCGACGGCGAGCCGGAGGGTGCGGGAGCGGCTCGTGGACATCCGGTGGCGGGGCGGGGCGGTGTCGCCGGAGGGGAGGTGCTGCTGCACGAGGGGGGATCCTCTCGTCGTGGCGCACCCGCACCGGGCCGGCCGGAGGCCCGTCGTCCGGGGCCTGCGGGGAGAGCACGGTGCGGGTGGTGCCGTCCGTGGGTGACGGTGCCACTCTGACGGCGCGTCCCGCGTGCGGACATCGGCGAGATCGCCGGTCTTCGGACCGGGCGATCCCGCCGGCCGAGGTCAGCGGACGGGGTGCCCGGCCTCGCGCAGGGCGTCCTTCACCTGGGAGATCCGCAGGTCACCGAAGTGGAAGACGGACGCGGCGAGGACCGCGTCGGCGCCCGCGTCGATGGCGGGCGGGAAGTCCGCGAGCCGGCCCGCGCCTCCGGAGGCGATGACGGGGACGGTGACGTGGGCCCGTACCGCCTGGATCATCTCGGTGTCGTAGCCGTCCTTGGTGCCGTCGGCGTCCATCGAGTTGAGCAGGATCTCGCCCGCGCCGAGCTCGGCGGCGCGGTGCGCCCACTCCACGGCGTCGACGCCGGTGCCCCTGCGCCCTCCGTGGGTCGTCACCTCGAAGGTGCCGCCGGGGGTGCGCCGGGCGTCGACCGAGAGGACGAGCACCTGGCGGCCGAAGCGTTCGGCGATCTCGCGGATGAGCTCGGGCCGGGCGAGGGCGGCGGTGTTGACGCCGACCTTGTCGGCACCGGCGCGCAGCAGCCGGTCGACGTCGTCGGGGGTGCGGACCCCGCCTCCGACGGTGAGCGGGATGAAGACCTGCTCGGCGGTGCGGCGCACCACGTCGTAGGTCGTCTCGCGGTCCCCGCTGGAGGCGGTGATGTCGAGGAAGGTCAGCTCGTCGGCGCCCTCGGCGTCGTAGAGCTTCGCCATCTCGACGGGGTCGCCCGCGTCCCGCAGGTTCTGGAAGTTGACGCCCTTGACGACGCGGCCCCGGTCGACGTCCAGGCACGGGATGACCCGTACGGCGAGGGTCATCGCTCCCCCGCCCGGTAGGCCTCGACCTCGACCTCGACGACCAGTGACGGGTCGACGAAGCCGGACACGATGAGCAGCGAGGCGGCGGGGCGCACGTCGTCGAAGAGCTCCTTGTGGGCGCGGCCCACCTCGTCGACGTCCCGGGCGTGCGTGAGGTACAGGCGGGTGCGGACGACGTCCTCGCGGCCGAGCCCCAGCTGCTTCAGGGCGTCGAAGGCGACCTGGAAGGAGGCGACGGTCTGCTCGTAGGGGCCGCCCGCCACGATCCGGCCGTCGGCCACGGAGGTGCAGCCGGAGACCAGGACCAGGCCGGTGGGGAGCTCCACGGCGCGGGAGTAGCCGAACTTCTCCTCCCAGGGGGCGCCGGAGGACACACGGCGTACGGAGTCCGTCATGCGGCGACCGCCTTGAGTGCCTCCTCCAGGGTGAACGCCTCGGCGTACAGCGCCTTGCCGACGATGGCGCCCTCGACGCCCTCCGGGACGAGGAGCGAGATCGCGCGCAGGTCCGCGAGCGAGGAGACGCCGCCGGAGGCGACGACGGGCCGGTCGGTGGCGGCGCAGACGTCGCGCAGCAGCCCCAGGTTGGGGCCCTCCAGCGTGCCGTCCTTGGCGATGTCGGTCACGACGTAGCGGGCGCAGCCCTCGGAGTCGAGGCGGGCGAGCGTCTCGTAGAGGTCGCCGCCGTCACGGGTCCAGCCGCGGCCGCGCAGCGTCGTGCCGCGGACGTCGAGGCCGACGGCGATCTTGTCGCCGTGCTCGGCGATGACCTTGGCGACCCACTCGGGGGTCTCCAGGGCGGCGGTGCCGAGGTTGACCCGGCGGCAGCCGGTGGCGAGGGCGGCGGCGAGCGAGGCGTCGTCGCGGATGCCGCCGGAGAGCTCGACCTTGATGTCCATGGCGCCGGCCACCTCGGCGATCAGCGCGCGGTTGTCGCCGGTGCCGAAGGCGGCGTCCAGGTCGACGAGGTGCAGCCACTCGGCGCCGGAGCGCTGCCAGGCGAGGGCCGCCTCCAGGGGGGAGCCGTAGGAGGTCTCGGAGCCGGACTCGCCGTGCACGAGGCGGACGGCCTGTCCGTCGCGCACGTCGACGGCGGGGAGCAGTTCAAGCTTCGGCATTACAGCGTCTCGATCCAGTTGGTCAGCAGCTGGGCGCCGGCGTCGCCGGACTTCTCGGGGTGGAACTGGGTGGCCCACAGCGCGCCGTTCTCGACGGCGGCCACGAACCGCTCTCCGTGCGTGGCCCAGGTGACGTCGGGAGCACGGATCTTGGCGTTGGTCACTTCGAGGGACCAGTCGTGCGCCGCGTAGGAGTGCACGAAGTAGTACCGGGCCTCGGGGTCCAGGCCCGCGAAGAGCCGGGAGCCCTCGGGGGACTCGACGGTGTTCCAGCCCATGTGGGGCACCACGTCGGCCTTCAGCGGTCCGACGGTGCCGGGCCACTCGTCGAGGCCCTCCGTCTCCACGCCGTGCTCGATGCCGCGCTCGAACAGGATCTGCATGCCGACGCAGATGCCCATGACGGGCCTGCCGCCGGACAGCCTGCGGCCGACGATCCACTCGCCGCGCGCCTTCTTCAGACCCGCCATGCAGGCGGAGAAGGCGCCGACGCCGGGGACGAGCAGTCCGTCGGCGTTCATCGCGGTGTCGAAGTCGCGGGTGATCTCCACGTCCGCGCCGACGCGGGCGAGGGCCCGCTCGGCGGAACGGACGTTGCCGAAGCCGTAGTCGAAGACGACGACCTTCTTCTTGTCGCTCACAGATTCCTCAGTCCCAGAGTCCCTGGATCCGCATGACGCCCGCCACCAGGCACATCACGGAGCCGATCCCGAGGAGCACGACGACGCCCTTGGGCATGCCCTGCTTCCAGAAGGAGTAGACCCCGCCGGCCAGGAAGAGGCCGACGAGGATCAGAACGGTGTTGAGGCCGGTCACAGCGCGCCCTTCGTGGACGGGAGGATGCCGGCCGCACGCGGGTCGTGCTCACTGGCGTACCGCAGGGCGCGGGCCAGTGCCTTGAACTGGCACTCCACGATGTGGTGGGCGTTGCGCCCGTACGGGACGTGGACGTGCAGGGCGATCTGCGCCTGGGCGACGAAGGACTCCAGGATGTGCCGGGTCATCGTCGTGTCGTACGCACCGATCATCGGCGCCATCTTCTCCGGCTCGGTGTGCACCAGGTAGGGGCGGCCGGAGAGGTCGACGGTGACCTGGGCGAGCGACTCGTCCAGCGGGACGGTGCAGTTGCCGAAGCGGTAGATCCCGACCTTGTCGCCGAGCGCCTGCCGGAAGGCGGCGCCGAGCGCGAGGGCGGAGTCCTCGATGGTGTGGTGCGAGTCGATGTGCAGATCGCCCTCGGTCCTGACCGTGAGGTCGAAGAGTCCGTGCCGGCCGAGCTGGTCGAGCATGTGGTCGTAGAAACCGACCCCGGTCGAGATCTCGGTCCTGCCGGTGCCGTCGAGGTCGATCTCGACGAGCACCGAGGTCTCCTTGGTGGTCCGCTCCACTCGTCCCGTGCGGGCCTCGCGAGTCATGCGTCGTGCTCCTTCTTCAGTTCGCGCACCGCATCGAGGAACGCGTCGTTCTCCGCCGGGGTGCCCGCGGAGACCCGCAGCCATCCCGGTACGCCGTTGTCCCGCACCAGGACGCCCCGGTCGAGGATCTGCCGCCAGGCCGTGCGGCTGTCGGCGAAGCGGCCGAACTGGACGAAGTTGGCGTCCGAGTCGGTGACGGCGAAGCCGAGCTCCCGCAGTCCGTCGACCAGCCGGTCGCGCTCGCTCTTGAGCTGCGCGACGTACCCGAGCAGCGTATCGGTGTGCTCCAGGGCGGCGAGCGCGGTGGCCTGGGTGACGGAGGACAGGTGGTAGGGCAGGCGGACCAGCTGGACCGCGTCGACGACGGCCGGAGCCGCCGCGAGGTAGCCGAGGCGCAGGCCGGCGGCGCCGAAGGCCTTCGACATGGTGCGGGAGAGCACCAGGTGGGGGCGCCCCTCGATGAGCGGGAGCAGCGAGGGGTGGTGGCTGAACTCGCCGTAGGCCTCGTCGACGACGACCATCGAGGGCCGGGCGGCCTGGGCGGCGTCGTAGAGGGCGATGACGGTGTCCGCGTCGACGGCGGTGCCGGTGGGGTTGTTGGGCGAGGTGATGAAGACGACCTCGGGCCGGTGCTCGGCGACGGCCCGCTTCGCGGCCTCCACGTCGATGGTGAAGTCCTCGTTGCGCGGCCCCGGGATCCAGCCGGTGCCGGTGCCGCGGGCGATGAGCGCGTGCATGGAGTACGAGGGTTCGAAGCCGATCGCGGTGCGCCCGGGGCCGCCGAAGGTCTGCAGCAGCTGCTGGAGGACCTCGTTGGAGCCGTTGGCCGCCCACACGTGGGCGGCGGTGACCTCGTGCCCGGCGGTGCGGGTGAGGTAGCGGGCGAGCTCGGTGCGGAGCTCGACGGCGTCGCGGTCGGGGTAGCGGTTGAGGTCGCGGGCGGCCTCGCGGACCCGCTCGGCGATGCGCTCGACGAGCGCGTCGGGCAGCGGGTAGGGGTTCTCGTTGGTGTTCAGCCGGACGGGTACGTCGAGCTGGGGCGCGCCGTACGGGGACTGACCGCGCAGTTCGTCGCGGATCGGGAGCGCGTCCCACGCGTTCGGGGGGGTGCTGCTGTTCGTCACGCTTGCGGGACCTTCCAGCCGAACCTGGCCTTGAGCGCGGCGCCGTGGGCGGGGAGGTCCTCCGCCTCGGCGAGGGTCACCACGTGGTGGGTGACCTCGGCGAGCGCGTCACGGGTGTAGTCGACGAGGTGGATGCCGCGCAGGAAGGACTGCACGGACAGGCCGGAGGAGTGGCAGGCGCAGCCTCCGGTGGGCAGGACGTGGTTGGAGCCGGCGCAGTAGTCGCCGAGGGAGACGGGCGACCACGGTCCGACGAAGACCGCTCCGGCGTTGCGGACCCGGTCGGCGACGGCGGCGGCGTTCTCCGTCTGGATCTCCAGGTGTTCGGCGGCGTACGCGTCGACGACCCGGAGGCCGTCCTCGATGTCGCGGACCAGCACGATCGCGGACTGCCGCCCGGCCAGGGCGGGTTCGATCCGGTCGCTGACGTGCCGGGTCGCGGCGATCTGCGGCTTGAGCTCGGCCTCGGTGGCGGCGGCGAGCTCCTCGGAGTCGGTGACGAGGACGGCGGCGGCCATCGGGTCGTGCTCGGCCTGGCTGATCAGGTCGGCGGCGACGTGCACCGGGTCGGCGCTCGCGTCGGCGAGGATCGCGATCTCGGTGGGGCCGGCCTCGGCGTCGATGCCGACACGGCCCTTGAGGAGGCGCTTGGCGGCGGCGACGTAGATGTTGCCGGGGCCGGTGACCAGGTTGACGGGGAGGCAGTCCTCGGTGCCGTACGCGAACATCGCGACGGCCTGCGCGCCGCCGGCGGCGTACACCTCGTCGACGCCGAGGAGGGCGCAGGCGGCGAGGATCGTGGGGTGCGGCAGGCCGCCGAACTCCTTCTGCGGCGGGGAGGCGACGGCGACGCCCTCGACGCCGGCCTCCTGCGCGGGGACGACGTTCATGACGACGGACGAGGGGTAGACCGAGCGTCCGCCGGGGACGTACAGGCCGACCCGCTCGACGGGCACCCACTTCTCGGTGACCGTGCCGCCGGGGACGACCTGGGTGGTGTGCGTGGTGCGGCGCTGCGCGCGGTGGACGAGGCGGGCGCGGCGGACGGACTCCTCCAGGGCGGCCCGCACGGCGGGGTCGAGGTCCTCCAGGGCCGCGCCGACGGCGTCGGCGGGCACCCGGACGGAGCCGGGGCGCACGCCGTCGAACCGCTCCCCCCAGTCGATCACTGCCGCGGAGCCGCGATGGCGTACGTCCTCGCAGATGGGCCGCACCGTCTCCAGGGCGGCTTCCACGTCGAACTCGGCACGGGGCAGCAGGTCGCGCAGGGCGCCGCCCTCGGGGAGGGCGGCGCCGCGCAGATCGATTCGAGAGATCACACCGCAATTCTCTCAGACCGGATCAGACGTCCGGTCGCCCGTATCACTGGCTGATACATGTCCCGGCTGTCACTGCTGACCGTTAGCTTTCACACGGTCACGCAGCGGGAAGAACGACGGTACGGGGCGCGGGGTGATCCGCGCGTGCGGAGGTGAGGCAGTGACGGAACCGCAGGACGGCGAGATCCCCGACGGGCTCAGCGCCGCGGAACTGGGCATGTGGCAGTCCTTCCGGAACGGCACCACCTACGATCTGCGCGCGCACGACCCGGTGCGCGACGACCCGTTCGCCCCGCACGGCTGGGGGCCGGAGCGGAGTGTCGGGGCCCGGACGGTGGCGCGGCTGCTGCTCAGCGGTCCGCCGGCGCGGCCGGGGCGGGTGGCCGCGCTGAAGCTCCGGGGGGTGCGCATCACGGGGAAGCTGGATCTGGCCGGCGGGCACGTCTCGCCGTACGTGGAGCTGACGGGGTGCCGCTTCGAGCAGGAGGTGGTGCTGCCCGAGTGCCACTTCACGACGCTGCGGATGGTGGGGTGCGCGGTTCCCCGGCTGGACGCGGCCCGGCTGCACACCGAGGGCGATCTGCACCTGCCGCGCTGCCGGGTGGAGCGCGGGATCCGGCTGACCGACGCCCAGATCGGGACGGACCTGCTGATCAACCAGCTCCGCGTGGGCCCCGACCGCCGGGGCCGCGCGTTCGTGGGCGACGGCATGTCGGTGGCGCAGGACCTGCAGGCCGAGATGATCGAGACGCTCGGGGAGCTGAGCCTGCGCGGGGCGAAGGTCGGCGGTTCGCTGAGCCTGCGGGGCAGCCGGCTGCGGGCCACCGACATGCGGCGGGCCCTGAACGCCCCGCAGCTGAGCGTGGAGCGCACGCTGTACATGACGGAAGCATGGGTGAGCGTCGACACGGGGAACCAGGGCACCACTCCCCCGTTCGGCGTGGCGCGCGGCGGCGGTCCGGCGCGCGGGACCCGGGCGCAGGCCTTCGAGTGCCGGGGCGCGGTGCGGCTCGACGACGGCCGGTTCGGTGACGCGGTGGATCTGCACAAGGCCCGGTTCGTGCTCGCCGACCGGGAGGAGCTGTCGCTGCGCCGGATCGTCACCCCCGAGCTGCGGTTCAACGCGGAGCGTCCGCGGGAGGGCCGGGTCGTGCTGAACGGCGCACGGGTGGTCACCCTGATCGACGTGTCGACCAGCTGGCCCGGGCCGGGCGGCCTGGCGATGGGCGGCTTCGTGTACGAGAACCTCGTGCCGTACGGCCACTTCCCGCTGTCCCGGCGCCTGGAGTGGGTGCTGGCGGCGACCCCGGAGTACGTCCCGGAGCCGTACGAACGCCTCGCGACGGTGCTCCGCAACTGCGGCGAGGACGCGGACGCCCGCGAGGTGCTGCTGGCCAAGCAGCGGCGCCGGCGCGAGACGCTGCCGCCGGCGGGGAGGATCTGGGGCTACCTCCAGGACTGGACGGTGGCGTACGGCTACCGCCCGGGGCGCGCCCTGGTCTGGATGGCGGTGCTGTGGGCGGCGGGCGCGGTGGCGTTCGCGCAGTACCGTCCCGAGTCGATCAAGGGCGACGAGCATCCGCAGTGGAACGCCGCGCTGTACTCGCTGGACCTGCTGGTGCCGGTGATCGATCTCGGGCAGGACGGCTACTGGCTGCTGGAGGGCGGCTGGCAGTGGGTGGCCGCGGCGCTCGTGCTGCTGGGGTGGATATTGGCCACCACCGTGGCGGCGGGCGCATCCCGGCTGCTGCGGCGGGGCTGACCCCGGCCGGCGTCCCGTCCGCGCGGATCCCTTCTGGCACAACGGCCGGACGCCCGGTTCCCGCCCAGGAGGCCTGGTGAGGACCGGCAGAGGAAAGGTCGCATTCGGGCCAATCACGGCCACTTTTTTACTCTTTCTTGACTGACTCCAGAGCAACCCTTCCACTCGCCACAGAAGCTTCACAGCTCTCCTCTGGCGCCGCTCCCACCTGGAGTTTTCAATGGTCTGCACCATGGCCTACCTCCGCGCACTGCTGACTTCCGCGCGCACGCTCCGCTACGGCCCCGGGCTGTCGGCCGGACTGCCGGCGGACGACGCGGTGCTGCTCGACGCCCCCGACGAGCCGCTCTCCCCCGCGTTGGTGGCGGCGGCGCTCGGGGAGTTCGAGCCCGCGGCGAAACTCCTCGCCGGAACTCGCGACGCGGCCGACTGGGAGACGCGCGACCGTACCCTCGCCCGGCTGGTCGCCTTCGCGCGCAGCCGCGACAACTGGCTCGGCCGCTGGCTGGTCTCGGCCCCGAGGGACCCGGACGCGCTGCTGGTCAAGGCTGCGCTGGCGGTGACGCGCGCCTGGGACTCCCCGGCCCACTCCGAACTGCTGCGCGAGGTGGGTCCGCTGATCACCGCGTCGGCGGAGGCGGACCCCCGCGACCCGGTGCCGTGGCGGCTCGCACTCGACCATGCGCGCGGCACGCACGCATCGCACACGGTCTTCGAGTCGCTGTGGGAGCAGGCGGTGCGGCGCTGCCCGCACCACTACGGCAGCCACGTCGCCGCGCTGCGGTACCTGTCGGCCGAGTGGTACGGCTCGCACCGCGAGTGCTTCGACTTCGCCGAGCGGGCGGCCGAGGACGCCGCCGGGGACTCCCTGGTGCAGGCGCTGCCCGCCCGGGCGGCCTTCGCCCTGCTGCGGGACGGGGAGGCTGCCGCGCGGGCGAACTCCGTGCTGGCCGGCCGGATCGACGCCGCGGCCGACCTGGCGATCGGCCTGTCGGCCGGTTTCCCCGCCGGTGACCCCTGGCCCGCGGAGGTCCGCAACCTGCTCGCCTGGGTCCTGGCCGCCCGGGGCCGCACGGACGAGGCCCTGGAGCAGTTCCGGCTGATCGGGCCCTGCGCGACCTCGTTCCCGTGGGCGTCGGTGTCCGGCGACGCGCTCGGGGGATTCCTGGACGCGCGGGCGGACGTCCGGCTCCGGGTGGCCTCTTCGACGCCGCTGTGCGGGAGGCCGGAACACGGCGGGCGCCGCGGCCATTAGGCTTGGCCGCTGTGACCACCGCTCGCCTGCCCCTCTTCCCGCTGAACGCGGTGCTGTTCCCCGGCCTCGTGCTGCCGCTCAACGTCTTCGAGGAGCGTTATCGCGCCATGATGCGCGCGCTGCTCCAGATCGACGAGGACGAGCCGCGCCGCTTCGTCGTGGTCGCGATCCGCGACGGCCGGGAGACCGCTCCCACGGCGACCGGGATGCCGGACACCGTGGCCTCCGCGCCGCCCGCCGAGCGGGCTCCCGCCGACGGTTTCGGCCCGGATCCCCTCCAGACCTTCCACCGGGTCGGCTGTGTCGCGGACGCGGCGAAGATCCGTGAACGGGCCGACGGCAGCTACGAGGTGCTGGCGACCGGCACCACGCGGGTCCGCCTGCTCTCGGTCGACGCGAGCGGCCCCTTCCTGACGGCCGAGGTCGAGGAACTGCCCGAGGACCCGGGGGCCGCCGAGGGCGAGGACACCGGCACCGACGAGGCGGGAGCCCTCGCGGAGGGTGTGCTGCGCGCCTTCCGCAGCTACCAGAAGCGGCTCGCCGGGGCGAGCGAGCGTTCCCTGACGACCGGCGCGGAGCTGCCGGACGACCCGTCCGTCGTCTCCTACCTGGTGGCCGCCGCCGCCGTGCTGGACGTCCCGTCGAAGCAGCGGCTGCTCCAGGCCCCGGACACCGCGACGCGGCTGCGCGAGGAGCTGGCGCTGCTGCGCAAGGAGACCGCCGTCATCCGGCACCTCCCGTCGCTGCCCGCGGTCGACCTGACCCGCGACCCCACGCACCCCAACTGACCCGAGGACCTGCCCGGTGGCGAAGAAGTCCAGGAAGCAGCAGCCGGGCGGAACCCCGGCCACGGTCGCGCTGACCGCGGCCGGCACCGCGTACACGGTCCACTCCTACGCCCACGACCCGTCCTCCCCCTCCTACGGCGAGGAGGCGGCCGAGGCCCTCGGGGTGTCTGCCGAGCGGGTGTTCAAGACCCTGGTGGCGGACGTCGACGGCGCACTGGTGGTGGCGGTCGTCCCGGTCGCGGGATCGCTGGACCTGAAGGCGCTCGCCTCGGCGGTGGGCGGCAAGCGGGCGGCCATGGCGGACCCGGCGGCGGCGGAGCGCAGCACGGGGTACGTCAGGGGCGGCATCTCCCCCCTGGGCCAGCGCAGGCGTCTGCCCACGGTGCTGGACGCCTCGGCCGGGTCCCACGCCACCATCTGCGTCTCGGCGGGCCGCCGCGGCCTGGAGGTCGAGCTCTCCCCCTCCGACCTGGCCGCGCTGACGGAGGCGGTGCTCGCCCCGATCGGCCGGACTCAGGGGTAGCACCCGCGGCCCCGGACCTGCGGCCCCTCGCACCGGACCGGCGGCGGTGGCCGCGGTGCGGAGCGGGCGGGTTCGGCCGTGGGCCGGGCCCGTGGGCCGGGCCGTGGGCCGGGCCGGGGGCCGGGCGGCTACGGCCGGTCCGGGCCCGCCCCGGCGGCGGGGCCGTCCTCGCCGGCGGGCCCGTCGGCGGAGCCGGGGCCCGGGCCGAACGCACCGGCGGGGGCCTCGCCGGACGCCGCACGGGGGAACTCCCACTCGGGCTCGGGGTCCCGCGGGCCGAACAGCGCCGTCAGCCCCAGATGCACGATCATCGCCGCGATGGGCCAGGCCAGCACGGCCGCCCCCACCGCGTGCAGTTCCAGCGGCGCGTCGAAGGTGACGCCCTTGCCGACCTCCTTGGCGTGGGCCACCACGTCGGACGTCGGTCCGAGCCAGGTCCCGAGCCGCCAGGCCACCAGCGACCCGAGCAGTCCGCCGAGGGCGAGTCCCACCACCAGCGGGATGCCGCCGCGGCGGCGGAGCAGGAACACCCCGGCCGCGGCGACCACGCCGAAGGCGAGTGCCAGCAGTACGAAGGTGCCGTCGGCCCCGATGGCCTCCTCGCCCTCGCTGTCCTTGAGGAGCACGGCCGTGTCGTCGGCGACCAGCGGCACCCGCGGCGCCAGCCACAGCCAGAGCAGCCCGAGCCCGATGCCGGCGACCGTCAGGGCCACCGTGATCACCGCGCCCTGCCGGAGCTCCGCACGCCGCTCCCGGGCCTCCTCGTCCGTACCGGGGGCGAGGTGCGACCCGGACGGCGGGGCCTGCCAGGGCTCGTTCGGCTGGGGCTGGTGCGGCGGCGTCAACGGTGCGGTCACGGTGCCATCGTGCCAGGCCGCCGTGATCACTGCCTCACCGGACCGCCGCACGCCGGTACGCCCAGGTGGCCACGGCCAGCGAGAGCACCCCGACCGCCGCGCACACCGCGAGGTCCAGGGCCACGACCGGCCAGTCGGGGCGGGCGTCGAAGGAACGGGACAGGGCCTCGACGCCGTAGGTCGAGGGGAGCAGGTCACGGGCCCATCCGACGGGTCCCGGGAGCCGCTCGGCGGGGAGCACGCCCAGGAGCAGGGCGGCCGACATGCCGAGCTGCCCGAGGAGCGTCGCCAGTTCCTGCCGGGGCGCCAGCAGCCCCAGCGCGGCGCCCAGGCCGGAGAGCGCGGCCCCGGCGAGCGGGATGACGGCGACCAGCACCCAGAGATGGGTCATGGGGAGCCCGAACAGCGCGCTGCCGGCCACCGCCGTGACGATCGTGCCGGGCACGGTGAAGGAGGCGTACGCACCCGCCGCCCCCAGCACCACCGCGGCGGGCGGCACCGGCAGCGTGGCGTAGTGGTCCAGGCCGCCGCCCGCCCGGAGCTGGCCGAAGTACTGGGCGAGCAGGTTCAGCGCGACGAACGCCACGACCAGCACGCTGGACCCGGCGACGACGGCGCGGGCCTCCGAGCCGCCGTCGACGACCCCGCGCATCAGCACCATGATCCCGACGGACTGGAACGTCGCGACGAACAGCAGCGGGATCCGCGCGACCCTGGCCCGCGACAGCTGCGCCCGGTAGACGGCGGCCAGCGACGGCAGCAGTCCGGCCCTCGGTGCGAGCGGGGCGGGGGCGGTGCGGGCGGGACCGTCCTGCGGCCCACCGGAGGTCCGTACCGCCGCGGACCCGGCCCCGGGCTTCGCGGACGCCGTCTCCGGGGACCCGGCTCCGGCGGACCCGGTCCTCGCAGGCCCGGTCCTCGCGGACTCCGTGGGAACGATGCTCGTCACCTGGCAGTGCTCCCGTTCGTCTCCGACTCGTGTCCCGACACGTTCACCGTCCTGATCACGCCTTCACCAGCCCTTCGGTGGCCCTGGCCGCGTCCCCGCCGAGCGCCAGATAGACGTCCTCCAGGCTGGGGGTGGCCAGGGTGAAGTCGTCGAGCGAGGAGAAGGCCGCCCCGCCGGTCACCGCGGCCACCGCGGCCCGTGCCTCGTCGGGCCCGAGCCGCAGCACCCATCTGCGCCCCGACTCCTGCGCGGACGCGCGGAGCGCGGCCACCTCCGGGACGTCCAGCGGCGCCCGCTCCCGCCACACCAGCTCGACCCGGACCTCGCCGGCCACCTGCTCCTTGAGCCCGGCGGGGGTGTCGCAGGCGATCACCCTGCCCGCCTCCATCACGGCCACCCGGTCCAGGACCGTCTCCGCCTCGATGACGTTGTGGGTCACGAGCAGCACCGTCGCCCCGTGCTCGGCCCGCCGCCGGTCGACGGCGGACCAGACGGAGCGCCGGGCGACGGGGTCCATCCCGGTCGTCGGTTCGTCCAGCACCAGGACCGGACGCTCACCGACCAGCGTCGCGGCGAAGCAGGCGAGCCGGCGCTGTCCGCCCGACAGCTTCTTGAGCGGGCGCCCGGCGAGCGCGGTGAGGCCGAGCTCCTCCAGCACCTCGTCACGGGCGGCCCGCGCCTCCCGCACCGGCATGCCCCGGAGGCGTCCGGTCGTCTCCGCGGCGAGCGACACGGTCAGTTCGTCGAGGGCGGTGGACTCCTGGCCGAGGTAGCCGATGAGCCGCGAGGCACGCTCCGGGTGGCGCACGAGGTCGTGGCCCAGCACCTCGACGCTGCCGGAGTCGGGGCGCATCAGGCCGGTGAGCTGGCGCACCAGGGTCGACTTGCCGGCTCCGTTGGGCCCCAGCAGGCCGAAGATCTCCCCGCGGCGGACGTCGAGGCGGACCCCGTCGGTGGCGCGGACCTCGGGGGTCGCGGCGCGCCCGCGCCGGCCGCGCACGGCGGGGTAGGTCTTCACCAGGTCACGCACCGCGCACACGGTGCCGGTCCCCGCCTGTGCTGCGCCCGTAGCCTGTGCTGTGCCCGTACTCACGAGGTACGAGGGTACGGGGTCGGATGCCCCGTACGGCGTCGGGGGCGGGGCGGGGGCGCCCCGCTCACTCCCCCGCGGGAGCGTGTTCGGCGGCCGCGCGCACGTCGATCTCGCGCCAGAAGCCGGCCCGGATGGCATAGCGGTCGTGCTCGTCGATCTGGTCGTCCTTGTGAGCGAGGAGCCCGAAGCGCGCCGCGTACCGCAGGAGCTCACCGTCGATGCGGTGCGGGATGCGCGGATACAGGGTGGACAGCTTCTGCAGGTGGGCCGTCTCCGGGAGCCGTCCCATCCAGCGCCGGGAGAAGACCTGGCCGACCTCGAAGGGGTCACCGCCGACGGTGGTGATGTCCTCCTCCCGGTCCGCCCAGCGCTGTTCCGCGCTGGTGAGCTGGGCGAGCGTCGGCAGCGACGCGGACTCGGGGGGCTCGCCGAGGGGGCCGCCGCGCTCCACCCAGCCCTTGTCGGACGACCAGCGCAGGGTCGCGTTCCCGGCGGGCTGCGGCACGGGGTGCGGCTGCGCGGCCTGCGTCCCGGGGGCGCGCAGGCTCGCCAGGTCCTTGGGGGTGGGCACGCCCTTGTGGCCGGGTCCGGGCTGCGGATGGGGGTCGGCCTCGCCGGCCGGGGCGCCGGCGGCCGCCTCCCGGGCAGCGGCCCGCGCGGCCTCCGAGGCCCGCTCGGCGGAGGCGGCGAGGGCCGCCTCGGGCAGCGGGGCCGAGAGGATGGCGGCGATCTCGGGGCGCGGCGCGGGCGGGGGCGGGCACACGCCGCCGGTGTCCTTGGCCCGGACCGCCCGGGTGATCCAGGCGCGGTCGAGCACCCGGCGTTCGTCGGCCTCGGCGACCAGGTCCTCGGACTGGTTGTAGTCGCCGTCGGCGGCCTGGACGGCCCACAGGTGCACGGCGACGCCGTGCTCCTTGGCGGACATGAGGCCGGGCAGCAGATCGCCGTCACCGGTCACCAGGACCACGTCGGAGCAGGCCCGGTTCCGGGCCAGCTCGGTCAGCTCGGCATGCATGGCGGCGTCGACGCCCTTCTGCGCCCAGCGACCGTCACTGCGGGTGAGCGCTCCCAGCCGGACGGTCACCCGCGGCATCACCCGCAGCCTGCGGTGCTCGGGCTGGGGCACCCGGTCGGGCGCGCCGTCGAACCAGTAGATCCGCAGCAGGGGCTGTTCGGTGTCGGCCTCGGCGCGCTCGCGCAGGCCCTGGATCAGGGCGGCGTGGTCGACGGTGATGCGGGAACGGGCGGGCTCTCCGGCCAGCAGGCTGGCGGCTGCGCCCAGCAGATAGCCGGCGTCCACCAGGACGACGCAACGGTCCACGCGTTCCACCCTCTTCCAATCAGGCGTCGGACCGGCGGGCCCGGACATGGGGGGTGGGTCCGCCGACCCGGGGTTCGCTCACTCAGGGTTTCCTTCGAGTCTGCCCGACGGCACCGGCCTTAAGGTCCGGAACTCGATCACCGGCGTGGCGGATCGGGGAACGGCGGATGATACCTCTCTCCCTACGCTCCGTGATGATCCAACATGCGGCCTTTACGGCGCTATGTGAATCTGACAGCGGTTCTGGACCCCCCGGATCTCCCTCAGGAGGCATCACGATGGCGAAGAACAAGAACCGCAAGCAGGGCGGCCAGCACGACCGCGCATCCGCCGCGGAGCGTGGCGCGGAGGAGGCCAAGTCGACGGCGTACGAGTCGCAGGGCACGTCGCAGGCCCAGGGCAGCCCGGCGGACGTGGCGCGCAAGCACCAGAAGCGCTTCGGCCACAACTGACGGTTCGCACGGCCGGAAAGGGGCGCCCCGCCGTCGGCGGGGCGCCCCTTCCGCGGGTCCGGGTGTCAGCCGGCCAGGCAGGACGGGCCGAGCAGCACCTTGAGGTCGCCGAAGAGGGCCGGGTCCGGCTTGACGCGGTGGCGGTCCAGCCGGAGCACGGTGGTCTTGCGGGGGCCCTGGAGCCTGATGCGCACCTCGGTGTCGCCGCGGTGGTGGCTGAGGACCTCGCCGAGCCTGCTGACCATGGGCGGGGTGACGCGGACCGTGGGGATGGTCAGGATCACGGGGGCGTTGGACCCGGCGTTCGAGATGTCGGGGACCTGCATCTCCATGGCGACCAGACGCGGCACGTCCTCGCGCTTGTCCAGGCGCCCCTTGACGAACACGACGGTGTCCTCGACGAGCTGGGTGGAGACCAGCTGGTAGGTGGCGGGGAAGAACATGCACTCGATGGAGCCCGCGAGATCCTCCACGGTGGCGATGGCCCAGGCGTTGCCCTGCTTGGTCATCTTGCGCTGGAGGCCGGAGATGATGCCGCCCACGGTGACGATCGCGCCGTCGGCGTGCTCACCGCCGGTGAGCTGCGAGATCGACGCGTCCGACTTGTCGGACAGGACGTGCTCCAGGCCGAAGAGCGGGTGGTCGGAGACGTACAGGCCGAGCATCTCGCGTTCCTGCGCGAGCAGGTAGGACTTCTCCCACTCGATGTCGGAGAACTCGACGTCCAGACCGAAGCCCGGCTCGTCGCTCGCCTCGTCGCCCATGCCGCCGAAGAGGTCGAACTGCCCCTCGGCCTCCTTGCGCTTGACCTGCACCACGTTGTCGATCATCGGCTCGTGGTGGGCGACCAGCCCCTTGCGGGTGTGGCCCATCTCGTCGAAGGCGCCGGCCTTGATGAGCGACTCGACGGTGCGCTTGTTGCAGACGACCGCCTCGACCTTGTCGAGGAAGTCGGGGAAGGTGGAGTACTTCCCCTTGGCCTTGCGGCACCTGATGATCGAGTCGACGACGTTGGTCCCGACGTTGCGGACGGCGGTCAGCCCGAAGAGGATCACGTCGTCGCCCTGGGCGGCGAAGTTCGACTCGGACTCGTTGACGTTCGGCGGGAGCACCTTGATGCCCATGCGCCGGCACTCGTTGAGGTAGACCGCGGACTTGTCCTTGTCGTCCTTGACGGACGTCAGCAGGGCCGCCATGTACTCGGCAGGGTAGTTCGCCTTGAGGTAGGCGGTCCAGTAGGTGACCAGGCCGTACGCCGAGGAGTGCGCCTTGTTGAAGGCGTATCCGGCGAAGGGCACCAGGACGTCCCACAGCGCCTTGATCGCGGCGTCGGAGAAGCCGTTCTTCTTGGCGCCGGCCTCGAAGAGGACGAAGTTCTTCGCCAGTTCGTCGGCCTTCTTCTTGCCCATCACGCGGCGCAGGATGTCGGCCTCGCCGAGCGAGTAGCCGGCGACGATCTGGGCGGCCTTCTGCACCTGCTCCTGGTACACGATCAGGCCGTAGGTGAGGCCGAGGACCTCCTTGAGGGGCTCCTCCAGCTCCGGGTGGATCGGGGTGATCTCCTGCCGGGCGTTCTTGCGCTCGGCGTAGTTCGTGTGCGAGTTCATGCCCATCGGGCCCGGCCGGTAGAGGGCCGAGACGGCGGAGATGTCCTCGAAGTTGTCGGGCTGCATCTGGCGCAGCAGCGAGCGCATGGGCCCGCCGTCGAACTGGAACACCCCGAGCGTGTCGCCGCGGCACAGCAGCTCGTAGGTCTTGGGGTCGTCGAGCGGCAGGTCGAGCATCTCCAGGTCGATGCCCTTGTTGGCCTTCACCATCTTGATGGCGTCGTCCATGATCGTCAGGTTGCGCAGGCCCAGGAAGTCCATCTTGAGCAGGCCGAGCGACTCGCACTGGGGGTAGTCCCACTGGGTGATCGTCACGCCGTCGGTGTGCCGCACCCAGATCGGCGCGTGGTCGACGATCGGCTCGCTGGACATGATCACGCCGGCCGCGTGCACGCCCATCTGCCGGACGAGGCCCTCCACGCCCTTGGCGGTGTCGATGACCTTCTGGACGTCGGGCTCGTTCTCGTACATCCCCCGGATCTCGCCCGCCTCGCTGTAGCGCGGGTGCTTCGGGTCGGTGATGCCGTTGAGGTCGATGCCCTTGCCGAGGACGTCGGCGGGCATGGCCTTGGTGAGCCGGTCGCCCATCGCGTAGGGGTAGCCCAGGACGCGCGCGGAGTCCTTGATCGCGTTCTTGGCCTTGATCTTGCCGTAGGTGCCGATCATGGCGACCTTGTCGGCCCCGTACTTCTCGGTGACGTAGCGGATGACCTCCACGCGCCGGCGCTCGTCGAAGTCGATGTCGACGTCGGGCATGGAGACGCGCTCGGGGTTGAGGAAGCGCTCGAAGATCAGCCCGTGGGTGATCGGGTCGAGGTCGGTGATGCCCATGGCGTAGGCGACGATCGAGCCGGCGGCGGAACCGCGGCCGGGGCCCACCGCGATGCCGTTGTTCTTGGCCCACATGATGAAGTCGGCGACGACGAGGAAGTACCCCGGGAACCCCATCTGGATGATGATGTCCATCTCGTACTCGGCCTGCTTCTGCCGGTCCTCGGGGACGCCTCCGGGGTAGCGGCGGCCCATGCCGACCCGGACCTCCTCCTGGAACCAGGTGACCTCGGTGAAGCCCTCGGGGATCTCGAACTTCGGCATCAGGTCGCGCTTCTCGAACATGCCGGTGGTGTCGATCTGCTCCGCGACCAGGAGGGTGTTGGCGCAGCCCTGCTGCCAGGCGTCGGAGGAGTCGACGGCGTACATCTCGTCCGTCGTCTTGAGGTAGTAGCCGGTCCCGTCGAAGCGGAAGCGGTCGGGGTCCGAGAGGTTCTTGCCGGTCTGGATGCACAGCAGGGCGTCGTGCGCGGTCGCCTCGTTGGCGTACGTGTAGTGCGAGTCGTTCGTCACCAGCGGCGGGATGTCGAGCTTGCGGCCGATCTCCAGGAGCCCGTCGCGGACCCGGCGCTCGATCTCGATGCCGTGGTCCATCAGCTCCAGGAAGTACCGGCCCGCACCGAAGATGTCCTTGTAGTCCGAGGCGGCCTGGACGGCCTCGTCGAACTGGCCGAGCCGCAGCCGGGTCTGGACCTCGCCCGAGGGGCACCCGGTGGACGCGATGAGGCCCTCGGACCACTGGGAGATGGTCTCCTTGTCCATCCGGGGCCACTTCTGCAGCCAGCCCTCGGCGTACGCGTCCGAGGACAGCTTGAACAGGTTGTGCAGCCCCGTGCTGTCGGCCGCCCAGATCGTCTTGTGGGTGTAACCGCCGGAACCCGAGACGTCGTCGCGCTTCTGGTGCGGCTGGCCCCACTGGATCTTGCGCTTGTGCTTGCGGGACTCCGGGGCGACGTACGCCTCGATCCCGATGATCGGCGTCACCCCCGCCTTCTTCGCCGAGTGGAAGAAGTCGTACGCCCCGTGCAGGTTGCCGTGGTCGGTCATCGCGATGTGCGACATGCCCATGCTGTTGCACGCCTCGAACATGTCCTTGAGCCGCGCGGCACCGTCCAGCAGCGAGTACTGGGTGTGGACGTGCAGGTGCGTGAAGGGCGGCTTGCTCACGGCGCTGTGCCTCCGGGGCGGTCTTCAGGGCGGCGCGAAGCGCCTCGATGAGGGGGATGGTCGGGCGACGGGCGGTCGGGGGGACAGCGTGGAAGTCTACGTCGCCGAGGTGACGGACGACGGGCACTCCGGGGTACGGTCGCGCGTTGGAAGACCCGGGACGACCGTCCCGTGCGTCATGAACGCCCTGTACCAGGAGGCACCCAGCGATGTCGGACACGCAGACCGGCGCAGAGCAGCGCGGGGAGCAGATCCTCGCCGTTTTCGACACCGCGTTCGGGCAGCTCCTGGCCGCCGATCCCGCAGCCTTCCGGGTCAAGTTCCGCAAGATGGCGGGCTCGGCCTTCGCGTTCTACCGGGGCTCGGCCGCCCTCTTCTACGCCGACCTGGAGCGCGAGCAGCACAGCGGCGCCTATCTGGACGAGCGCACCGGCCGGGTGTGGATCCACGGCGACCTGCACGCCGAGAACTTCGGCACCTACATGGACGCCAACGGCCGGCTCGTGTTCAACGTCAACGACTTCGACGAGGCCTATGTCGGCCCCTTCACCTGGGACCTCAAGCGCTTCGCCGCCTCCGTCGCGCTGATCGGCTACGCCAAGGCGCTGAGCGACGACCAGATCACCGAGCTGGTCCGCGTCTACGCCGCCGCCTACCGCGAGCGGATCCACGCCCTGGCGACGGGCGCGAAGAACGACGAGGTCCCGCCCTTCACCCTGGACACCGCGGAGGGCCCGCTGCTCGGCGCGCTCCGTGACGCGCGGGGGCTGACCCGGTTCGGGCTGCTGGACTCCATGACGGAGATCCGGGACTTCGAGCGCAGGTTCTCCGCCGGTGGGGGCGCGATCGACCTGGACGCGGCGACGCGCTACAAGGTGCTCGCGGCGTTCGACGGCTATCTGGAGACGCTGCCCGAGGCGAGCCTCGCCCGGCCCGACTCCTACCGGGTCAAGGACGTCGTGGGCCGTCGCGGCATCGGTATCGGGTCGGCCGGGCTGCCGTCGTACAACATCCTCCTGGAGGGCAACAGCGACGCCCTGGAGAACGACGTGGTGATCTATCTCAAGCAGGCGCAGACCCCGGCGGTGTCCCGGCACATCACCGACGCCGCCGTGCGGGACTACTTCCAGCACGAGGGTCACCGCACGGTCATCTCGCAGCGCGCGCTCCAGGCGCACGCCGACCCGTGGCTGGGCTGGACCGAGCTGGACGGCGCCGGCCAGCTGGTCGCCGAGGTCTCCCCGTACGCGGTCGACGTCGACTGGTCGGACATCGACGAGCCGGACGAGATCGCGGCGGTGGTCGCCGACCTCGGCCGGTCCACGGCCACGATGCACGCGGCGGCGGACGACGAGAGCGGGCACTCGCTGGTGCCGTTCTCCACGGAGCGCGCGATCGACGCGGCCATCGCCGCCGACGAGGAGGGCTTCGCCGACCTGCTGGTGGACTTCGCGCACGACTACGGCGCGCGCACCCGGGCCGACCACCAGATCTTCGTCGACCTCTTCCGCAACGGCCGTATCCCGGGCCTGTAGGCCGGTGCCCACGGCCCCGCGCCCCGGGGACACCGCAGGCCCCGCCGGGGCCCGGGACCGGAGCGGGCCGACGGATCGTTTGCGGATCCTTAGGGCTCTCCTACAGGAACGCATGACACACTCTCCCGCGATGGACGTATCCGGGACGCAGATCAGAGCGGTACGCGCGGCGCTGTTCACCGCGCTCGTCGTCACGCTCTCCTCCGCGTCCCACGTCCTGCTGTCCCGGGTCCCGCTGCCGCTGACCGCCGTCGCGCTGCTGGCCGGGGCGGTCTTCGCGGTGGCGTTCGCGCTGGCGGGCCGGGAGCGCGGCTTCGGCGCGATCGCCGGTCTGCTGGTTCCGCTGGAGCTGGCCGCCGACACGGTCTTCACCACCGGCCAGCACCTCTGCTACGGCGCCGCGGGCGGCCCGATCGCGGGACCGCTGCGCTCCGTGGGCGTCGACGTGCTCTGCGGGGGCGAGGCCGGTTCGGGGGCCGACGGGCTCTCCGGCGTCGCCTCGGTCGGCACCCCGCTGGCCGGGGTGACCGCGGACGGCGGCCACGCCGCCGCCCTGCTGGCCTCTCCCGGACCGGCCGTCCCCTGGCTCCTGCTGGGCGCGCACGTGGCCGTCGGGCTGCTGGCCGCGGCCTGGCTGCGGCGCGGTGAGTCGGCCCTCGCGGGTCTGCTGTGCGCGGCGGCCGCCGTGGCGTTCCGCCCGCTGCTCGTCGCGGTCGCGGTGACCGGTACGGCCCGGCGGCGGACACGGTCCGGCGTCCTGCGCACCGGGCGCCCGCACCCGCTCGCCGCCGCCCGCCTCCTGGTGCACTCCGTGGGACGGAGGGGCCCGCCGCTCTCGGCCCTCACCCCTGCCTGAGTACGCGGTACGGCCCCGGTCCGGATTCCGGACCACCCCCACCTACGGAGCATCCCCATGAGCAAGCGCAACACCCAGGCCAACAAGTCCGCCGCCCGTGAGCGGCTGCGCGCGGAGCGCGAGCGCCAGGCGAAGAAGGACAAGGCACGCAAGCAGATCGTCGTCGGCGTCTCGGTCCTGGCCGTGCTGGCGATCGCCGGCGGCGTCAGCTACGGCGTGATGCAGCTGAACAAGCCCTCCGCCTGGGAGACCGCGGCCGACGCGAAGAACGTCACCGCCCCCGCGAACACCTCGGGCACCGACGGCACGACCGTGGTCATCGGCAAGGACAGCGCCAAGAAGACCCTGGAGCTGTACGAGGACTCCCGCTGCCCGATCTGCGCCACGTTCGAGCAGTCGGTCGGCGAGACCGTGTCCAAGGACGTCGACGCGGGCAAGTACAAGATCAAGTACGTCGGTGCGACCTTCATCGACAACTCGGACAGCGGCGAGGGCTCGAAGAACGCCCTGAGCGCTCTGGGCGCGGCGCTCGACGTGAGCCCGGAGGCCTTCCTGGAGTACAAGACCGCCCTGTACTCCGCGAAGTACCACCCCGAGGAGACGAACGACAAGTTCGCCAAGGACAGCTACCTGATCGAGGTGGCGGACTCGGTGGACGCGCTGAAGGGCAACAAGGCCTTCCAGAAGGACGTCGAGGACGGCACGTTCGACGCCTGGGCGATCAAGATGTCCAAGGCCTTCGACAAGAGCGGGGTGCAGGGCACGCCGACCCTGAAGATGGACGGCAAGACGCTCACCGCCGAGGGCAGCGAGAACGCCCCCATGACGGTGGCCGACTTCGACTCCGCGATCTCCAAGGCCCTGAAGGGCTGATCCGCGGCCGCGCGGCGGCCCCGCCGGGTCACGGCCGCCCGGGGCGCCGCGCGCCGCCCCAACCTCATCTCGGTGAAGTACTTCGGCGAGATGGAGTTCTGGTTCGCGATCATCAAGGTGGCGGCGCTCGTCGCCTTCATGCTGAT
>NZ_JBEXRT010000060.1:0-31163 GCF_040613235.1 Streptomyces sp. NPDC006296
CGGTGGCACCGGTGCTCCTGGAGGGGGACGTCCGCGCCTGGCTGGTCCTCGGCTACCGCGAGAGCCGGCGGGTGCTGGACAACCCCCTCCAGTTCCGGGTCGAAGGGCCGGGGCTTCCCCTCGAAGGTGACCTTCCCGGTCGCGCCCTCGACCGCCTTGTCGATCCGCAGGACGAACGGGTAGCTCTCGCCGCCCTTCTCGTTCACCCAGGACTGCGAGGTACCGCAGGTGTAGTGGGTCGGGGTGACCGGGTCGCAGTAGCCGTGCGCCTTGACGACCGAGGTGCCCGGCGGGATCCGGACGTCGACGGTCGCGACGCTCTGCCCCAGGTCGCGGTAGACCCAGGCCGGGCCCTCGTTGGCGAACTTCACCGTGGCGGTGACCTGGTCGCCGACCTTGCCCCGGAGTTCGGCGCCGGTCAGTGCGAAGTCGGCCGTGTTGTCGGCGGCGACCTCGGTGGAGACACGGGTCTTGTCGTGGCTCGCCCGGTCGGCGTCGGTCGCCGGGGCCTTCTCGACCAGCTTCAGCGGGGCGCCCGTACCCGGCTCGCCGTCGGACGGGCCGGTGTCCACGTCGTCGACGGTCACGGAGACCTCGTCGCGCAGCGCGCTGTCCCGGGCCTCCAGTCCGAGCGGCTGCTCCGGCACGTAGAGGACGCCGGGCTTCAGCGGCTGCTCGACGGCGCACACCGCGACCTGCTTCTCCGGCTCCTCGTCGGCGGAGGGCTGCGTCGAGTAGGTGCAGTTCGAGTAGGTCTCCGCCGTGCCCAGTCCCCGGGTCATCCGATAGGTCACCCATACCTTCTCGACGTCCTCGGTGCCCTTGTTCAGCAGCGAGAACGGCACATCGACGCCCTGACCGGGCTGCGCCCCGGTGATCGGCGCCAACGGGCCCAGCCCGAGGTCGGGTTCCGCGGCGGAGGCGACGGCGGGCAGCGACGCGAACCCGGTCAGCGCGGCCGCTGCGAGTACTCCGGCCGTGGTGCGCGAAAGGCGGCGGCGTGCATGAGCGTCTGTCATCGAAGTTCCCTCACGGTGGCGTGCAGTTGAGGAAAGGCCGTCCTCGGCACGGCGCTTTCTGCCCTGGCAGACGGGTTCGGCCGTGGATCGGTTGCACGCGCACACGAACCGGATCCGGACCGCGCTCCCGGGACGGTGCCGAGAACACCTCTCCCGGCACCGGTCCGCGGAGGCCGGACGACGGTGCGGGCCCCAAACCGCGCGGCGCGCACGCCCCGGGCCCGGCGGCGCCGGTCGGCGTGCCGGCGAAGCCGGAGCCCGCCGAGGCCCCGGGCACAGCGTCTCCACATATCCGGAGGGTGCGTGACGCGACGGGCACGGGACGGCGGAAAGCACTCCATATATGCGCCGCCCATGCACCGGAACGGCCCTTGCGAAGCAGAGATGCACTCAGCTTTCACCCGGGCGTGAATACCGATACCTTCCGATCCGCTCTGCCCCTCGCCGTCCTCGGGGCCCCGAATTCGTTACTGCCGGAATCGGGGGAACCTGCACACGGCGTGCGCACAGCGATCACGCGATCCGACACAGAAGCGCAGGTCCGGATGGGTCACGGGGTCGATTCGGGCAGGACCGCCCCACTTGGGAGCCGCGCGGCGGCGGCGACACGGAATTTCTCCGGTGAAAGTCGTGAAGGATCTGCCGCCAGAAAATAACCACTTCTGCACGTCCACCGATTTCGGCGGCCGACAACGCCGTGTCCGCCGCACTCCGATTGGCCGCACGCGGCGCCGACATGCTTTGATCCTTGGCCATACGGAGACCGCGTTACGGGTTTCCGTGGAAAAGCGATCACCAGACGAAGGGCAGCGCTCATCATGAACCACACCCCTCAGGTCCAGACCGCCGAGATCTCCGACAGCGACCTCGACAACGTCTCGGGCGGCCTCGTGGGCGGCCTCGTGGGCAACGTCACGGGCACCGTCGACGGCATCGTCCCGGTCTCCGGCGTCGTCGGTTCGGTCACCGGTGTCGTCGAGGGTGCAACCGGCGTGAACACGGGCGCGGTCACCGGTCTGGCCTCCGGCCTGACCTCCGGTCTCTGAGACACGGCAGTACCCCGCCGAGCCCCGGAACCGTCGGTTCCGGGGCTCGGCGCCGATCGTCCACAGGCCGATCGCCGACAGTGAGGGAAGCGTTCCGTGCAGTTCCGCCAGCAGGCCCTTTCCAAGCTGCAGTCGCCCGAGCAGCTGGACCTTCCGGTGCGGTTCGCCCGCCCACAGGGCCTGCTCGTCCTGGGCGTCACCGTCCTGGTGATGGCCGCGGCCTGCTTCTGGGCGGTCACCGGATCGGTCGCCACCACCCTCGACGCGCCCGGCGTCCTCACGCACGCGCGCGGCAGTTACGTCCTGCAGAGCCCGGTCGCCGGACAGGTCACCGAGGTGCTCGCCGAGGAGGGCGAGACCGTGCCCCGCGACTCCCCCCTGCTGAAGGTCCGCACGGACCGGGGTGAGCGGGTCGTCCGTACGATCGACGCCGGCCGGCTCACCTCGGTGGCGGCCACGATCGGCGCGGTGGTCACCACCGGCACGGACGTGGCGAGTGTCGAGCGGATCGACGGCGCCGACGATCCGCTGGTCGTCCTGCTGTACGTGTCCGGCGGCGCCGCGGCCTCGGTCCCGGTGGGCGCCTCCGTCGATCTGACCGTCCAGTCCGTGCCCGCCCAGCAGTACGGAGTGCTGCGCGGCACGGTGGCCGCGGTCGGCAGGACGGCGCAGACGAAGCAGCAGATCACCCGCTTCCTGGGCGACGCGCAGCTCGGGGAGCAGTTCTCGCGGCACGGGCGGCCGTTGGCCGTCCTGGTGAAGCTGGAGCGCTCGGACTCCGCGAAGTCCGGCTACCGGTGGTCCTCGGCCGACGGTCCTCCGTACGCGATCGGCTCCATGAGCCTGGCCACCGGCTCCGTCCGCCTCGCCGACCAGCGCCCGATCGATTGGCTTCTCCCGTGACCGCACCGCACCCCTCCCCCACCGCCCGCGATCTGCCGCCCCAGGGCCGCCGGAGGCACCGGCCGGAGGGGGGCTCCGGCCGGAGACGCGCGGGACCCGCGCCGAGGCCGGGTCGGGCGAAGACGGTGCGCACCCCCACCGTGCTGCAGATGGAGGCCCTGGAGTGCGGGGCCGCGTCCCTGGCGATGGTGCTCGCGCACTACGGCCGCCATGTGCCGCTGGAGGAGCTGCGGATCGCCTGCGGCGTCTCGCGCGACGGCTCGCGCGCCAGCAACGTGCTGAAGGCCGCGCGCAGTTACGGTCTCCAGGCCAAGGGCATGCAGATGGAGCCGGCGGCGCTCGCCGAGGTCCCCGCCCCCGCGATCCTGTTCTGGGAGTTCAACCACTACGTCGTCTACGACGGCCCGGGACGCCGTCTCGGCCGGCGGGGCGTGCATGTCAACGACCCCGACAAGGGGCGGCGGTTCGTCCCGGCGGAGGACTTCGACACCAGCTTCACCGGTGTCGTCCTGGTCCTGGAACCCGGCGAGGGCTTCCGGCGCGGCGGGCGGAAGCCGGGGGTGCTGGCTGCTCTGCCGGCCCGGCTGCGCGGCACCACCGGGACGATGCTGGTGGCCCTGCTCGCGAGCCTGCTGCTGGTGGCCGTCGGGGCCGCGCTGCCGGCCCTGAGCCGTACCTATATCGACATGTTCATGATTGGGGAGCAGAGTTCGCTGCTGGGCGTGCTGTTCGCCGCGATGGGCACCATGGTCGCCCTCACCGCGGTACTGACCTGGCTCCAGCAGGCGAACCTGCTGCGCGGGCGGATCATCGCGTCCACGCTGGGCAGCGCCCGTTTCTTCCGGCATCTGCTCCGGCTGCCGGTGACCTTCTTCTCGCAGCGCAGTCCGGCGGACCTGGTCCAGCGCCTGCAGTCCAACGACGCGGTGGCGGAGACCCTGGCACGGGACCTGACCGCGGCCGGCGTCGACGGTGTCGTCGTCCTGCTCTACGCGCTCCTGCTGTGGACGTACGACCCGCAACTGACGGTCGTCGGGGTGGGCATCGCCCTGCTCAACGTGGTCGCCATGCGCATCGTCGTGCGGCTGCGGGCCACCGGGACGCAGAAGCTGCGGGCCGACAGCGCCCGGCTGACGAACACCTCGTACACCGGGCTCCAGCTGATCGAGACGATGAAGGCCACGGGCGGGGAGAACGGGTACTTCCGCCGGTGGGCCGGACAGCACGCGACCACGCTGGAGGAACAGCAGCGCCTCGGGGTGCCGAGCGCCTGGCTGGGTGTCGTCGCCCCCGCCCTGGCGACGCTCAACAGTGCGCTGATCCTGTGGATCGGGGGGCTGCGGGCCGTCGAGGGGCATCTCTCCATCGGTCTGCTCGTCGCCTTCCAGGCCCTGGTGACCCGCTTCACGGCGCCGGTCACCCGGCTCAACGGGGTGGCGGGCCGGGTGCAGGACTTCGCGGCCGACGTGGCACGGCTCAAGGACGTGGAGAACTTCCCGGTCGACCCGCTGTACTCCCGTCGTGAGCCGGCGGCGAGCACCCGCAGGCTCAAGGGCCATGTGACGCTGGAGGACGTCACCTTCGGCTACAGCCCGCTCGACAAGCCGCTGCTGAACGGTTTCTCGCTGTCCGTGGGTCCGGGGCGGCAGGTGGCGCTCGTCGGAGGGTCGGGCAGCGGCAAGTCGACGGTCTCCCGGCTCATCTCGGGGCTCTACAGCCCGTGGGAGGGCACGATCCGGATCGACGGGCAGCGCCTGGAGGACATCCCCCGGGGCGCCCTGGCCGCGTCGGTGTCCTTCGTCGACCAGGACGTCTTCCTCTTCGAGGGGACGGTCCGGGACAACGTCGCGCTGTGGGACCCCTCGGTCCCGGACGAGGCGGTGACCGAGGCCCTGCGGGACGCCGCCCTGTACGACGTCGTCGCCCGCCGCCCCGCGGGCATCCACAGCCGGGTCGAGCAGGACGGCCGGAACTTCTCCGGCGGCCAGCGCCAGCGCCTGGAGATCGCCCGGGCACTCGTGCGCCGCCCCAGCATCCTGGTCCTGGACGAGGTGACCAGCGCCCTGGACGCCGAGACGGAACGGATCATCATCGACAACCTCCGGCGGCGCGGCTGCGCCTGCGTCGTGATCGCGCACCGGCTGAGCACCGTGCGCGACAGCGACGAGATCGTGGTCCTGGACCACGGGACCGTAGTGGAACGCGGCCGGCACGAGCACCTGGTGGCCGCCGGCGGCCCCTACGCCGATCTGGTCAGGGAGCACTGACATGGCATCCGTCCATCCGCTCGCGGGCACGGAGGCGCCGGGGCAGGACCCCGTCATCGGCGCCCTGGGAACCCTCGGCGAGCCGGTCGACCGCACCGGGCTGCGGAGCCTGTCGCTGGAGGGGCCCCAGGTGCTCTGGCTCGTGGTGGGCGGCGCCCTGGACCTGTTCGCGGTCGACGCGGTGGAGGAGGGCCACTGGCACTTCCTCGGCCGCCTCGAACCGGGGACCCTGGTGCTGGGTCCGGTCGCGGGCCCGCGGCACACCCTCGTCGGGCGGCCGCTCCAGGAGTGCGCGCTGCGCCGTATCCCGCTGCGCGAGCTGTACCGCCCGGAGGACGGCCAGGGGGCGTACGAGAGCCCGTACCGCAGCCACTACGACACCGGGGACACCACGCTCAGCCTGCTGGAGCACGCCTTCTCGCTGGGGATCGGCCGCAGTCAGCGGGTGCTGTTCGAGGCGCCGCTGGACGCGCGGACCACCGTCGACGCCCCGGTGGGCGACGACGACGTGCTGTGGCTGCCGGTGTCGCCGGGCAGCGTGCAGTACGGCGCCGCGTTCAGCGCGGAGGCCAGCGGTGACCTGCTCGTCGATCCGGCGATGTGGCAGGGGATGGTCAACCAGCAGTACCGGCTGCTGTCGGCGCTGGACCGCTGGATCGAGCAGCTGGAACGCGCCCACGAGGACCGGACCGCGGCCGGGATGAAGGCGGGCGAAGCCGTCCGCGAGGAGGCGGACCGGGCGCTGCTGACGTCGATCGGCCGGTCCGGGCGGGGCGGGGCGTCCGCCGCGGGGGCGTCGGACGACGCGGTGTACGCGGCCTGCCGGCTGGTGGCGCGGGATTCCGGGATCGTCCTCGCGGAACCCGCGGCGGGCGGCGCGGTGAGCGAGCGGATCGACCCGGTCGAACGGGTGGCGGTCGCCTCGCGCGTCCGCACCCGGGCGGTGCGGCTGGACGGGCGCTGGTGGCGGGAGAACGCGGGTCCGCTGGTGGGCGCCCGGGCCGCGTCCGGGGCGCCGGTCGCCCTGTTGTGGCGGCGTGGCCGCTACGAGGCGGTGAACCCGCTGACCGGCCGGCGCACCCGTGTCGACGACTCCTGCGCCGAGGACTTCGACGAGCGTGCCGTGATGTTCTACCGGCCGCTCCCGGAGAAGCCGCTGAGCAGGCGGCGGCTGCTGCGCTTCGGTCTGTTCGGCACCCGGGGCGACCTGCGGAACCTGGTGCTGGCCGGACTCGTGACGGTCGCGCTGGGCGCACTGGTGCCGATCGCCACCGGCAAGGTCCTCGGCGTGTACGTGCCCACCGCGCAGAACACGCTCATCGTGCAGGTGTCGCTGGCCGTCATCGTCTCCGGTGTCGTCTCGGCGGCGTTCATGCTGCTGCAGAACCTCACGATCCTGCGGATGGAGGGGCGGATCGAGAGCACGCTCCAGCCCGCGGTCTGGGACCGGCTGCTGCGGCTGCCCACCAAGTTCTTCACCTCACGCTCCACCGGGGAGCTGGCGAGTGCGGCGATGGGGGTGAGCGCGATCCGCCGGGTGCTGTCGGGCACCGGCCCCGTGGTGGTGCAGGCGGGCACGCTCGGGGTGATGAATCTGGGGCTGCTGCTCTGGTTCAGCGTCCCGCTGGCGCTGGCCGCCGTCGCGATGCTGCTGGTGATCGCCGCGGTGTTCCTGGCCATGGGCCTGTGGGAGCTGCGCTGGCAGCGCCGTCTGGTCGAGCTCGGGAACAAGCTGAACAACCAGGCGTTCCAGACGCTGCGCGGGCTGCCCAAGCTGCGGGTCGCCGCGGCGGAGAGCTTCGCGTACGGGGCGTGGGCCGCGGAGTTCGCCCGCAGCAGGGAACTGCAGAAGCGGGCGGGCCGGATCAAGAACATGACGACGGTCCTCAACGCCGTCTATCTGCCGCTGTGTTCGCTGGTCGTCTTCGTCCTGCTCGCCGGGCCTGCGCGGGGGTCCCTGACGGCCGGTGAGTTCCTCACCTTCAACACCTCCGTGACCATGCTGCTGACCGCGGTCACCCAGCTGACCGGGGCGTTCGTGTCCGCCGCCGCCGTGCTGCCGATGTTCGAGCAGATCAAGCCGGTCCTCGACGAGATGCCCGAGGTGCGCGGCACGAGCACCCAGCCGGGTGAGCTGTCGGGCGGGATCGAGGCCCGAGGGGTGTCGTTCCGCTACTCCGACGACGGCCCCGTCGTCCTCGACGCGGTGTCGCTGTCCGTGCGTCCGGGCGAGTTCGTCGCGATCGTGGGGCCCAGCGGGTGCGGGAAGTCGACCCTGCTGAGGCTGCTCATCGGCTTCGACCAGCCGGTGTCCGGCAGTGTGCTGTACGACGGTCAGGACCTGACGGCGCTCGACCCGGCCGCGGTGCGCCGCCAGTGCGGGGTCGTCCTGCAGAACGCCCAGCCGCTGTCCGGGTCGATCCTGGACTGCATCTGCGGTGCCGAGGTCTTCACCCAGGAGGAGGCCTGGGAGGCCGCCGCGATGGCGGGACTGGCCGAGGACATCAAGCGGATGCCGATGGGACTGCACACCATGATCGCGGGCGGCGGTTCGATCTCCGGGGGCCAGCGCCAGCGGCTGATGATCGCCCAGGCTCTCGTCCGGCGTCCGCGCATCCTGTTCTTCGACGAGGCCACCAGCGCCCTCGACAACGAGACCCAGCGCACGGTGATCGAGAGCACCCGGTCGCTGCGGGCCACCCGGGTGGTCATCGCGCACCGGCTGTCCACGGTCATGGACGCGGACCGTGTGATCGTCATGGCGGACGGCCGGGTCGTCCAGCAGGGCCCGCCGGCCGAACTCCTCGCGGACACGGGCGGTCAGCTCCACGCGCTGGTGCGGCGCCAGATGGGCTGAGGGCCGCCCCGTACGCTCCCGCCGGGGGTGACGGGCCGTCCCTCAGAGTGCGCCCCGGGGGTCCCGTCCGCCCGGCCGGGGCGCCTCCCGCGCGTCGCCGATGCTGGCGCGGGCCGCCGCGGCGACGGCCTCGGGCGTGATGCCGAACTCCTCGTACAGCCGCTCGTAGGCGGCGGACGCGCCGTAGTGCTCCAGGCCGACGATCCGGCCGGCGTCGCCCACCACCTCGCGCCAGCCCTGGCCGACGGCGGCCTCGACACTGACGCGGGCGCGCACCCCGGGCGGCAGCACCTCGTCCCGGTAGGACTCCGGCTGCTCGGCGAACCATTCCCGGCAGGGCATCGAGACCACCCGGACGGCGAGCCCCTCGCCGGTCAGCAGGATGCGGGCGGCAAGGGCGGTGTGGACCTCCGATCCCGTCGCCACGAGGATGACGTCGGGGGTGGCCGCGGCCGCCTCCACCAGGACGTAACCGCCGCGCGCCGCTCCTCCGGCCGGCGCGTGGACACCGTCGGTGCGGTCGAGGACGGGCAGGTTCTGCCGTGTCAGGACGAGACCGGCGGGGCGGTCGGTGTGCTCCAGGATCGTCCGCCAGCAGACGGTCGTCTCGTTGGCGTCGCCGGGGCGTACGACGTCGAGTCCGGGGATCGCGCGCAGCGCGGCGAGGTGCTCGACGGGCTGGTGGGTGGGGCCGTCCTCGCCCAGTCCGATCGAGTCGTGGGTCCACACGTAGGTGGCGGGGAGCCCCATCAGCGCGGCGAGGCGGACGGCGGGGCGCATGTAGTCGCTGAAGGTGAGGAAGGTGCCGCCGTAGGGGCGGGTCAGGCTCTGCAGGGCGATGCCGTTGAGCACGGCGCCCATGGCGTGCTCACGGATGCCGAAGTGCAGGGTGCGTCCGTGGGGGCCGCCCGCGAACTCGGCCGTCTGCCGGTCGGCCGGCACGAAGGAGGGTTCGCCGTCCATGGTGGTGTTGTTGCTGCCCGCGAGGTCCGCGGAGCCGCCCCACAGCTCGGGCAGGACCGGTGCGAGGGCGGTGAGGACCCGGCCGGACGCCTTGCGGGTGGCCATGCCCTTCGCGTCGGCCGGGAAGTCCGGCAGGGCGTCGGTCCAGCCGTCGGGCAGTTCCCGCTCGCGCAGCCGGTCCAGCAGCGCCGCCCGCTCCGGGTGGGCGGTCCGCCAGTCCTCGTAGGTCCGCTGCCAGCGCTTCCGGGCGTCCCCGCCGCGTTCGCCGACCGCCCGGGTGTGGGCGAGGACCTCGTCCTCGACGGGGAAGTACGTCTCGGGGTCGAAGCCGAGGAGCCGCTTGGTCCCGGCGACCTCCTCGTCGCCCAGGGCCGCGCCGTGCGCCTTGCCGGTGTTCCTCTTGGTCGGGGCCGGCCAGCCGATGACGGTACGCAGCATGATGAGCGAGGGCCGGGTCCGTTCCGCCTGCGCCGCCTCGATCGCGGCGAGCAGGGCGTCGACGTCCTCGACGTAGTCGCCGGTGCGGGTCCAGTCCACGGTCTGCACGTGCCATCCGTAGGCGGCGAAGCGGGCCGGGACGTCCTCGCTGAACGAGATGTCGGTGTCGTCCTCGATGGAGATGTGGTTGGAGTCGTAGAACACCACGAGGTCGCCCAGCTGCTGGTGGCCGGCCAGTGACGCCGCCTCGGACGCGACGCCCTCCATCATGTCGCCGTCGGAGGCCAGCACGTACACCCGGTGGTCGAAGGGGCTGGCGCCCGGCGCGGCGTCCGGGTCGAGCAGGCCGCGCTCCCGGCGGGCCGCCATCGCCATCCCGACGGAGGCGCCCATGCCCTGGCCCAGCGGGCCGGTGGTGATCTCGACGCCGCGGGTGTGCCGGTACTCCGGGTGGCCCGGGGTCGCGGATCCCCAGGTCCGCAGCGCCTTCAGGTCGTCCAGCTCCAGGCCGTAGCCGGCCAGGTAGAGCTGGATGTACAGGGTGAGGCTGCTGTGGCCGCAGGAGAGGACGAAGCGGTCCCTGCCCAGCCACCGCTCGTCGGCGGGGTCGTGCCGCATGACCTGCTGGAACAGCAGGTAGGCGAGCGGTGCCAGGCTCATCGCCGTACCGGGGTGGCCGTTGCCGGTCCGCTGGACCGCGTCGGCGGCGAGCACCCGCACGGTGTCCACCGCACGCAGGTCCACGTCGGTCCATCCCGCCCGCCGGGCCACCGGCCGGGCGAGCCCGGGGTCGCGGGACGCGGTGCTGCCGGAAGAGGATCGCTCGGGCGCCATGGTGTCGTCTCCCTCGGATGTCGCTTCTCGGTGCGACGGGGCCGGTCCGTGCGGCTCGCCACCCCTCGCATCCTCTGCTCCCCCGGCGCCCTCCGCACCCGGAGCCGGCCCGGCGGGTGCGGAGGACCCGCTCCCGGGCGCGGAGGCCGCCCGGGAACGGGGGCCGGGGACACCGGGGAACGGGGACACCAGGGGGCGGGGAACGGGGGCCGGGGGACGTCCGGCGCCGGGGCGGGGTGGTGCGTCGCCGGCCGGGCGGCGGGTGCCTCCTGCCGTGCGGAGCGGTTGGGTCGGCCGCCCACCGGGCGGGCCGGGCACCACATCGCGGGATGCGGGGACCGGCCGGGGGCTGATGTGGCAGAGTCGTGCCGGTGGACGAGCTGCGGCCTCACGATCCCTCGCGCATCGGCGCCTACCGACTGCTCGCCCGTCTCGGTGCCGGGGGCATGGGCCAGGTGTTCCTCGGCCGCTCCCCCGGTGGGCGGCTGGTGGCCGTGAAGGAGATCCGGGACGATCTCAGTGATCATCCGGAGGCGCTGGCCCGTTTCCGGCGGGAGGCCGCCACCGTGGAGGCCGTACGCAGCGCCTACACCGCGCAGTTGATCGAGGCGTCGCTCGACACCCCGCCGTACTGGCTCGTCACCGAGTACGTCGCGGGGCCCACGCTGCTCGCGGCGGTCCGGGCGGGAGGGCCGTTCCCGCCCGACAGCGCGCTGAAGTTGTTCGCCGCCCTGGCCGAGGGCCTGGCGGCGGTGCACGCGCACGGCGTCACCCACCGGGACCTGAAGCCGCAGAACGTGATCCTGTCGCCGCAGGGGCCGCAGCTGATCGACTTCGGCATCGCCCGGGGGATCGGGCAGACGGTGCTCACCGCGGCCGGGACGGCGCCGGGCACCCCCGGGTTCGCGGCACCCGAGGTGGTCCTGCGCAACGAGGCCGGCCCCGCCGCCGACGTGTTCGCGCTGGGTGCGACGCTCGCGTACACGGCGACGGGCAGGCCTCCCTTCGGGTCCGGGGAGCCGGCGACGGTGAGCTACCGGGCGGTGTACGAGGACATCGATCTGGACGGCGTCCACCCTCCGCTCGCCGCGCTGATCCGGGAGTGCGCCGCAAAGGATCCTGCGGACCGGCCGTCCCCGTCCGCCGTCGTCGCCCGGTGCGCGGTGGACTCCGCGCTGGCGACGGACGCGCACTACCTCGCACTGTCCCGGACCGGCGCGGCTGCGGCGCGGGACGAGGAGACCGCCCGGTCGCCCGTCGACGCGACGGGATGCGGGGAGGGGGAGCGCGAGGAGGCGGCCGGGGGCCTGCCTCCGGGCGCCGGGGCCGCGCACCGGGACGCCGGGGTGGCGCGCGACGGGGGGACCGTGTCCGCGGGCCCGGCCGGTTCCACCCCGTACGACGCCCCGGACCGCCCGGCGGGCGCGGCCCGTGCGGGGCGCCGGGGCGCGCTCGGGCTCGCCGTGGTGGCGGCGGCGCTGGCCTCGGCTGCGATGGCCTGGCTGCTCTCGGGTTCCCCGTCCGACCGGGACTCCGGGGCCGGGGGGACGGGCGGCGCGGAGGTCTCCGGACGCCCTGTCAGCTCCGCACCGGCCGCCGGGCCGCCCGACCACATCGTGGACGACGGGACGTCACGGGAACGCTGGGCCCTGGCCGACGACCCCGCTCAGGCCGCCCAGGGCATCGGCTCCTGCGCCCTCTCGGACCTGGACACGGCCGCGCTGCCGGTGGAGCTGCGGTCGTCCGTGTCGCACACCACCGGCTCGGACACCGCCTCGGTGGAGCTGCGGCCGAAGAACGCGGGCCGGGGAGACAGGCCGGAGCCGTACCACGTGGCCGTCGGCATCCGTCCGCCGCACGGCGTCGATCCCGCCACCGGGCGCCCCGGCCGCACCACGGGCGAGGGCGTCGGCTTCACCTCCGAGCCCGTCGATCTCTTCTCCCGGTGGTCCTCGGGCGGCACCCTCACCCTCCGGTACCCCCGGGACTTCCGCGCCCACCTCGGGGACCGGACCGTCGAGGCCGTCCCCGTGGGGAAGGACCGGGGTGACTGGACCGTGGTGCTGTACCACGTGGAAGGCGGCCCGGAGCGGATCACCCCCGTCCTGTGCACCGGCTTCCACGCCTGAGGGGGGCGGGCGGGGAGCCGGTCCTGGAGCACGTCACGGCGATGCGGGAGAAGCGCGCCGCGATGTGAAGGTGCGGACTCGATGCGCTCCGCGGTGAGCCGGAGCCGGGGCAGTACCTGCTCCCTGCACTCCTCGATCGTCCGCTGCCGCGGTGCAGGGCGACGTCGCGATCGACGCGACCGCCCGCCCCGCCCGGTCGCGTACCGGTGCAGGGGACGAGCCCGGCCGGATCCGGCCGGGCGGCGCTCCGGGGGCGGGCACGCGGGGCGGGTGTGCGGGGCTCGGTCTCGGTCTCGGGCGAACGCGGAGGCGGAGGCAGGGCTCGGGACGGGCGCGGGCGAACGCGGAGGCGGAGGAGGCAGGGCTCGGGGCGGCCCGGCAGGGAAGGTGGCCGCGGACCGGCGCGGCCCGACGCGGGCGGCGGACGAGCCCAGGGGGCGGCACGGGCGAACGCGCCCGGGCGCGGGCGAACGCGGGCGCGGGTTCCGGCAGGTGTCGCCGGGGCCCGCGCCCGCGCCGGTGGAGCGGGAGCTATCCCCTGCCGCGCCCCTGGTCCTGCAGCCGGCGGCCCTGGTCCCGGAGCCGGGGGTTCTGCAGGGCCTTGCCGTCCGCTTCCATGATCCGTCCGCGCAGCAGTTTGAGCGCGGAAGTCATCCTGCCCATGGAGGTCTCCTCGGTGTGTCGTGCGGGGTGGGTCGGAGCGCGGTGCCCGCTCGTGACGGGAGGGTCCGCCGACCGGTCCACGCCGTGCGTCCGGCGGGAGGGGCCGGGCCCTCGGCGGCTTCGACGAGCCGCGTCCGCCCCCACAATTTTTCCCGCCTCCCGGAGCGGGACGCAACTCCGTGCGGTGTTCACAGGTCGTTCGGCCCGTCGACCACCCGGAAGGGGACGCCGAGCAGATCGGCTGCCGCCTTGAAGTCCTTGGCACGGTGCCCGGTGCAGACCGTCCAGTGGTGGCCGACCCCGGTCGAGGACCAGGCGTCGGTCCACTCCCCCGGGTCGAATCCGAAGTCGACCCGGGAGGTGGTGTTCCCGATCTCCAGCAGGGGCCCGGGGACGACCTCGCCCTCGGAGACGATGAAGGCGAACGTGCCGTCCGCCTCCTGGCCCACGCCGAAGGTGGTGACCGGCCCGTGTCTCACGTCGAACTCCACGCTCACCCCCCAGCCGCGCTTGCCGTGGTAGACGCCGAGTCCGCGCAGCAGCGGGTCCGCGGACGAGATGGCGAGGTGAGCGGGTCCGTCGTGCCCCATCTCCACCACGCCGTCACGGAAGTTGAGGGCCTGGAGCTCGGTGAACGATCCGCCCGCGCCCAGGGTGTCGGCGATCAGCATGGCCAGGCTGGTGCGGAGTTCGTACTCCCCGGCGACCGGGACCCCGCGTGCGGTCAGCAGGGAGGCGCCGAGGATCATGCCCGCGCCGAGCCGCTCGTGGATCTCACCGTCCAGGCCGCGGTGGTAGTAGGCGAGGCTGTCGAGCTCGAAGTCCTCGACGAGGCGGTCGAGACCCACCGAGACCCGGGCCGCCCAGTCGAGGTCCTCCGCCTTCACCGAACCGTCGAGGGTGAAGACCTCACGGGTCAGCGCGACGCGTCCCGCGGCCTGCTCGTCGGTGACCTCGGCGACCCTGACCCGCAGGTCGTCGAATTCGAGCACCTCGACGTGTCCCCCGAACCGGCTCGACACCAGGGTCATGTCCGTGGAGACGTCCAGCATGCCGGGGTAGAGGTGTCCCATGAGGCCGTGGCGTCCGTGGCGCATCACGGCGCGCACCCCGGCCGCCGCGATCCACCTGCCGATCCGGGCCCAGGCGTTGTCGTCACGCAGGTGCCCCGAGACCGAGCGGAAGGGGATCCCGCTGCGCCGGAAGACGTTGGCGACCTCGGGCAGCGGGCACTGCCCGCAGTAGGCGAGCCATCTGCCGGTGTCGGTGTCCGGGTGGTCCATCGCCTCCGTGGGCTGGAGGTCGACGACCAGGACGGGCGCGTGGGCGCGCTGGGCGACCGGCAGCACCATCGACGCGGTCAGGTAGGTCGTCAGGAAGGTGACGATGATGTCGCAGTCGGCCCTGCGCAGGTGTTCGGCGGCCTTGGACGCCTCCTGAGGGTCGGAGACGAAGCCGGCGTCGACCACCTCGCAGCCCATCGTCTCGAACCGCCGGGTGACGAAGAGCGCGGACTCCCGCAGCTGGTCGAGGAGTCCGGGGAACTGCGGCCAGTACGCGCCGAGCCCGCCGGACACGAGTCCCACGCGGGTGCGGCGCCGCCTCACCGGGGTGAGCGGCCCGTCGAGTGCGGCGGCGGAGGCGTCGTCCGTCATCAGGCATCCCTTCCTGGGTGTTCCCCCGCCGCGATGTCTCCTCGCCGCAGAGTTCCCCGCTGCGCTGTCTTCTCGGCTGCGTCGCCCTCGCGCCGCGATGTTTTCTCGCTGCGCGATCGAACATCGACCACACAGCCGACAGGAGAATGAAACGTATCAATCACCGAGCCGCACGGATAGGCCCCTGACATGCCGCGCGACCGGCAAGGGCTCGGGACCACCCTCGGGTGGGCGTGAAAGTGCCTGCGGGGCGGGATGTTCATTGTGGTAGAACCGGACGATGCCAGAGGAGAGCACGGCCGAGGGGGACCTCCGGAGAGCATCGATCGTCACGGCGCTCCGGGGAGGGATGCGCCGCGTCGACGACCTGGCTCGCGTCTGCGGCGTGAGCACCATGACCATCCGGCGCGATCTGCAGGTGCTGGAGCAGCGGAACGAGGTCCGGCGGGTCCGCGGCGGGGCCGTGCCCGTGGACGCCTGGACGTTCGGCCACCGCCTGGGGCGCTCGGTCGCGGCCAAGGAGGCGATCGCCGCGAAGCTGCTGCCGCTCGTGCCGGACGAGGGCGGCATCGGCCTCGACGGTTCGACGACCGTGCACGGCCTCGCCCGATTACTGAAGGAACAGCCGGTCAGCGACCTGACGGCGGTGACGACCGGCTTCGAGACCTTCCACGAGCTGTCCAGGGCACCCGGGTGCAGGGCCTACGCCACCGGCGGCACGGCGGATCTGCACACCGGAAGCCTGGTGGGCCCGCTGGCCCAGGTGACGCTCGAACAGTTCGCCCTGCACACCTGCTTCCTGTCCGCGACCCATCTGGACGACTCCCTCGGGTCGACCGAGTTCACCGCGGACGAGGCGGCGGTGAAACGCGTCCTGAAGACCGTGTCCCGGCGCACCGTCCTGGCCGTCGACTCCTCGAAGCTGGGCTGCCGCGCCGTGGCCAAGTGCCTCTCCCTGGACGAGATCGGGATCCTGGTGACGGATCTGGATCCGCGGGACGAGCGGCTCGACCCGTACCGGGGCCTGGTCGACATCCTCTGAGAGCCGCCCGAGGCGGCCCGCCCGCCCCGACGCACGGGCGCCGGCTCCACCGGGAGCGCACCCGCCCCCGCCCCCGCCGTCGGCATCACTCCCGCCCGCGCATGCATCTGGACCCGCACCCCGCGGCCCCCGGGGCGGCTGCCCGGCGCGGGCGGCGGGAGCAGCCGGCCGGCCCGGCCACGTCGAACAAGCGTCGGGCGGGGTGCGCACTACCGGAAAGCGTCAGCCATGGGTTAGGTTAGGCATACCTAAGTAGCTGTCATGAGGTCTCCCCGCCGCTCCTCTGGAGAACTTGGATGCGTCCTTTCCACTCCCGCGCCACCCAGCCCACCCCCGCCGAACGCGTGCTGGCGATCCTGACCGCGGCCCATTCGATGACGGTGGTCAGCGACGGACTCGACCCCGTCGAGGTGCACCGGCTCGACGGTACGGCCGCGATGGGCCACATCCACCTGCACGAACCGTCCGAGGACGGGGCGGCCCCGTCGGGGGCGCGCATCCCGGTGCGGCTGGAGTTCACCGACATCGCGCCCACTCCCGTGCGCGACCGCACGCGCGCCCGGGTCACGGTGACGGGCCTGCTGTCGGCCCCGTACAGCACGGATTCCGCGGAGAGCACCTGCATGGAGTTCGGCCAGGCGGTCTTCGAGGACGACCGGGGCCGCACCTTCGTCACCCTGGACACCCTGCAGGAGACGGAACCCGATCCGATCGCCACCAGCGAGGCGGCGATGCTCACCCATCTGGTGGACGACCACGGCGAGCTCGTCCCGCTGCTGCTGCGCCTCGTCCAGCCGCAGCCGGACAAGGGGGTGACGCGTGTCCTCCCGCTGGCGATGGACCGCTACGGTGTGACGCTGCGTCTGGAACGCCCGGGCACCCACCGCGACGTACGTCTGCCGTTCGCGAAGCCCGTGGCCCGCCTGGACCAGGCCGCCCCCCAGATCCACGCGCTGCTGGCAGCCGCCCGTCGCGCCTCCCACCGCAGCCGGCTGCTCACCTGACGCCCGGGGGCGGGCCGCACGCCGCCGGCGCCCCGCGCCGGGCGCCGTCCCGCCGGGTCCCGGTGGGGGCTCAGCGCCGCCCGGACCCGCCGGAACGCGGTCCGGGGGGTGGCTCGCGCCACCCCCCGGATCACACCGACGCGCCCTCAGGACTGGGGGCGGCGGCCATGGTTCGCGCCGTTCTTACGGCGGGCCTTCTTCTTGCGACGTCGCTTCGAGGACATCGAACCTCCTCATTCCGTAGCTTCCGCACACTATCCACCGGATTGTCATCTCCGGCGATCACCGGTCCCCTTACCCATCGGCGCGGCGGCAAACATCCGGTCCGGATGCGGCCGGGTGGCGTACGTCACGGCGGGCGACCGTACGTGCACAGCGTGCGCCGACGCCTCCCCGGCCGGTCAGGGCGACGATCGGACCACCCTCGACAGCCGCCGACCTGCTGTGATGTGATCCGTGCGGCGGAGGGGTCCTGTCCGGCGCTGCTCCCCGGGCGATCCCCGGGTGCGCCGCGCGGAGGCGGTCCACCCTCCGGTCACACCTGCCGCCACACCGATCATCCGTGGGTCCACGCGTCGCCACGGCGAGCGCCCGGGTCCGTCCCCACGTCCCCCATGCTCGAAAGTTCCGTACACATGCAGAAGATCAAGTCCGCGCTCTGGGAATTCCTCCAGGGCCTCGGCAAGACGTTCATGCTCCCGGTGGCCCTGCTCGCGTTCTGCGGCATCATGCTGGGCATCGGCTCCTCGCTCTCCAGCGAGGCCGTCACCGACGGCCTGCCCTTCCTGAAGGCCGAGGGCTTCCACCTCGTCTTCACCTGGATGGCCAACACGGGCCTGGTCGCCTTCACCTTCCTGCCGGTCCTCTTCGCGATGGCGATTCCGCTCGGTCTCGCCCGGGAGGACAAGGGGGTGGCCGCCTTCTCGGGTTTCGTCGGGTTCGCCGCCATGAACCTCGCGGTGAACTTCTACCTCACCGCCCGGGGCGTCGACTTCGAGGACCGGAAGGCGATCGAGCACTACGGCACGGCCGAGGTCCTCGGGGTCCAGTCCATCGATACGGGACTGCTCGGAGCCGTGGCCGTTGGCATCGTTGTCAGCCTTCTCCACCAGCGCTTTCGTACGCAGCGCATGCCTGACGCACTGGCCTTCTTCGGCGGGCTGCGCTTCGTGCCGATCATCTCCGCCCTCGTCCTCAGCGTGCTCGGTCTGCTGATCCCGCTGGTGTGGCCGACCTTCAACGGCTGGATCACCGCCGTGGGCCGGGGCATCGGGCACACCGGGGTCTTCGGGCCGTTCTTCTTCGGCATGGGAGAGGTGCTGCTGCGGCCGATCGGGCTGCACCACATCCTCGTGGCGATGTTCCGCTTCACCGACGTCGGCGGTTCGGGTGCCGTGTGCGGGGAGAACGTCTCCGGCGCGCTGAACATGTTCTACGCGCACCTCGACTGCGCGGGCGCGCCGAACGGCGCCGTGACCGACGCGACGCACTTCCTCTCCCAGGGCAAGATGGCGGCGTATCTGGGCGGTCTCCCCGGTGCGGCGCTCGCGATGTACCACTGCGCGAACCGGAAGATGCGACCGGAGATCAAGGCGCTGCTCGTGTCGGGCGTGGTGGCCTGTGTGGTCGGCGGCATCACGGAGCCGCTGGAGTTCCTGTTCCTGTTCGTCGCGCCGTGGCTGTACGCCATCCACGCCGTCCTGGTCGGGCTCGGCTTCCTCACGGCGGCCCTGCTCGGCGTCTTCATCGGGAACACCGACGGCAACGTCATCGACTGGCTGGTCTTCGGCGTCCTCCAGGGCTCGTCGACCAAGTGGTACCTGGTGCCGGTGATCGCCGCCGTCTGGTTCGCCGTGTACTACTTCCTGTTCCGCTGGGCGATCACCCGCTTCGACCTGAGGACCCCGGGCCGCGACAAGGAGCAGGACTCCACCGGCGGACAGGACGACGGGGAGGGCGGGAAGACCGCTCCGGACGCGGCGGACGCCCCGGCCCGCGAGCTGGTCGCCGGGAAGTACGACGCGGTGGCCATCCTGGGCGCGATCGGCGGTGCCGACAACATCCGGTCCCTGGACAACTGCATCACCCGCCTGCGCCTGACCGTCGAGGACGCGACGCTGGTGGACGAGGCACGGCTGAAGAAGCTCGGCGCGGTGGGCGTGATCAAGCTCGACCAGCACACCGTGCAGGTCGTCATCGGGCCGCAGGTCCAGTCGGTGAAGGACGCCATCGCCACCATGATCCCGGTGGGCTGACCATGGCATCCCCCTCCCCGTCCCCCTCCGGTCGCGGCGCCGAGCCGGACGACCCCTACGGCTTCGGCGTGCCGGTCGACCGGCACGGCACGTGGTGCACGCAGTGGGACTACGTCGAGGACCGCTTCGGCGTACCGGACCTGCTGCCGTTCACCATCTCGGACATGGACTTCGAGACCGCTCCGGAGGTCATGGCCGCGCTCCGCGGCCGGCTGGACCACGCCGTGCTGGGCTATTCGCGCTGGCGCCAGGACGACTTCCTCTCGGCGGTCGTCCACTGGTACGCGACACGGCACGCGACGGCCGTCGACCCCGGGTCGGTCGTCTACGCGCCCTCGGTGGTCTACCAGCTGTCGCAGCTGCTGCGCCTGTGGTCGGAGCCAGGAGACGGGGTGGTGGTCCACACCCCGATGTACGACGCGTTCCCGAAGACCGTGGCGGCGCACGGACGGCGGCTGCTGCCGTGCCCGCTCGACGACGGGGCGGAGCTGGAGCGGCTGCTGGCGCTCCCTGAGACGGCGGTGCTGCTGCTGTGCTCTCCGCACAACCCGACGGGCCGGGTCTGGTCCGCCGAGGAGCTGGACCGGATGGCGCGGCTGTGCGCGCGGTACGACGTCGCCGTCATCAGCGACGAGATCCACGCGGACCTGGCGCACGCCCCGCACGTCCACCGTCCCTGGGTGGGATTCGGGGGCGCGGGCCGGTGGGCGGTGATCACGTCGGCCTCGAAGTCGTTCAACATTCCGGCACTGACCGGAAGTTACGGGATCATCGGCGATCCGGCCTCGCGCGAGGCCTATCTGGGGCGGCTCAAGGAGGCCGACGGGCTCTCCTCCCCCGCGGTGCTGTCGCTGGTCGGGCACATCGCCGCCTACCGGGAGGGTGCGCCGTGGCTGGACGCCCTGCGCACCTACCTCGCCGGCAACCTCGCCATGGTCGCCGGACACCTGAACGGCGCGTTCCCGCAGCTCGGTTGGGAGCCACCGCAGGCGGGCTACCTCGCCTGGATCGACCTGCGACCGCTCGGTGTCGACGACGACGCGTTGCAGCGCGAGCTCGTCGAGGTGGAGAAGGTGGCCATCATGCCGGGGGCCTCCTACGGCGCCCCGGGATGGGTCAGGCTCAATGTCGGGTGCCCCCGGTCCAAGGCGGAGCTGGGCGTCGGAGCACTGGTACGGGCGCTGCGACGGCTGGTCTGAACCGCACCCCCGGCCCGGCTCCGCCCCCGGCGGAGCCGGGCGTTCCGTCCTGCCTGACGGCGGGGGCGTGCCGTACGTCTGCGGGGTGTTCCGTCCCGGGGCGCACGGGGGGCGGGGAGACCGGCACGGTGTTCCGTCCCGCGTCGGGGCGGAGCGTCGCGTGCAGCGCGGTGTGCCCGACGGGCACCGGCCCCGCACGGGCGGGCCGCCCGGCACGACCAGGCCGTGCACGACCGGGCACGGCGTGCGGGTCGGGTGTCCGCCCGCGGTGTCCGGTGGACGCGGCCCCTCAGTGGCCGGCTGCCGTCTTCACCAGGGCGACGGCGACACCGATCACCGCGTCGACGAGCCCGGCCAGCGTCGCCAGGAGAACGCCGCCGCCCATGCGCAGCCCTCCGGCACAGCCCCAGGCGAAGAGCGAGGCGATGGCCACCCCGGCCGCCGTCATCAGCGCGGTGGACAGGGACAAAACGTCCAGGGCGGCGAGACCGATCATCACGGAGGGGCCCGCGGCGCAGGACAGCAGCGGGCTGCTGACGTAGAGCATGCGGCGCAGGTCGTGGCCGGTGGCGAAGTGCCGGTGCACCGTGCGGTGCGCCTGCTGGTCGGCGACGAACGCGGCGAGCCAGAGCCCCAGAGCGGTCGTCAGGACGGTGGCCAGGGCACCCGCGGTGCCCGCCTCGCCCGCGGACAGGCCGACCACGACGGCGATCATCGTGATGGTCGCGTAGATGCGCTCCTTGAGCCGGTCCGCCAGAGTGTCCGCGGTCCGCTCGGCCGGCGCCGCCGCCACCTGTTCGTCAGCCATCCGGGCTCCCTCGTTCGACGGGGGACGGCGGTCGTCTCCCCGTGGTCCGTCCGGTCGACGGGGTGTTCCCAAGAGCTCCGTGTCCTGGACACGGCCACGATCATGCCTGGTGCGCCCGGAAACCCGGAATCCGCCTCCGGGCACCACGTCGCGCCGTGCCGTACGCCCTGGCGCGACGATCCCGCCCGGCCCGTTGCCGGGCGGCGCCGTGCGGGGACGGCGCGGGGTGTGCGGGTCGTGGCAGGCTCCGGTTCCTGCCACGACCCGCACACCGGAGGACCCGCACATCCGAGGTCGGGACAGCGGGCGTGGCCGCCGCCTCACCGCCGGAGCGTCGCGGTGAGGCGGCGCAGTGCGGCGTGTGCGGGCGGCCCCCAGGTGGCTTTTCCGCCGGGGCGGCCGTGGACGCCGGCGTCCGCGATCTCGACGGCCGCGAGGGCGCGGAGCACGGCCCAGCCGCGGGCGCGGCGCAGGGTGGCGGCGTCCGCGGCCGGCCGGTAGGCCGCGTGGAAGCGGTCGAGGGCGCCGTCGGGCAGCAGGGTCCACGCGGCGGCGAGGTCGCAGGCCGGGTCGCCGGCGAAGAGGTCGCCGAAGTCGATCACACCGGAGAAGGTGCCGTCCGTGGTGACGACGTTGGCCGGGTGGAGGTCGCCGTGCAGCCAGATCCTCGGGCCCGTCCATTCGGGCGCCGCGGCGGCGTCCTCCCAGACCGCCCGGATGCCGTCCGGGTCGCTGACCAGCTCCCGTCCGGCGGCCGAGGCGAGCGCGCGGGCGAGGTGTTCGGCGGTGTCGGCCAGCCGGCCACCGCGGTCCCGGCCGTCCGGTGCGTCGTCGGGGGCGGGGCGGTGCAGGGCGGTCAGGAAAGCGGCCAGTCCGTCGGCCGCCGCATCGCCGCGGGTGGCGGGGGCGCGGTCGGCCGGTTCGCCGGGCACCCAGGTGGTGACGAGCCAGGGGCGCGGGAACCGTTCGGAGGGTTCGCAGAGGTGCTGCGGCACGGGGACGCGCAGCGGGAGGCCGGGGGCGAGGAGCGGCAGCCAGGCGTGCTCCTTGCGCAGCAGCGCGTCGGCGGATCGCGTCGCCCACGGCAACCGGACGGCGAGGTCGTCGCCCAGCCGCCACACCTGGTTGTCCCAGCCGCGCGCTCCGAGCCGCACCGGGAGATCCGCCAGGCCGGGGTGCCGCTCGCTCAGCAGATCCCGGATCAGGTCGGCGGTGATGTCGATCTCGGTGGCCGTCATGGGGAGCAACCGTAGTCGGGGTGCGGGCGCTCACGGACGCAGTTCCTGCGGCCGGATCCTCCACCGGCCCTCCCGCGCGTCCGTCCACCGGTCCGGCGGCACTCGATCCGGGCGGGTGGTGCCGGCCGGCCGGACTGCGCGCCCCGCACCGGTCTGAAACCGGTCGGGGTGGGTAGGCGGGCCGTCGGACGAGCCGCGCGGTGCGGCTGAGGTGACGGGGGATGTGTCATGGAGATGCTGGCGACGACGCGCGGGGCCGCACACGAGGCCGGGCGGGGCGGGCCCGGTGCGGCCGTTCTGACGGACGGGGTCGCCTTCGACATGGACTCCGCACAGATCTCCTGCGCCCGTGACTTCACCCGGCGGTTCCTGTCCGACGCGGAGTCGCGGTGCGGTGTGGACGTGCCGGCGAGGGCGCGGGACGTCGCCCTGCTGGTGGTGAGCGAGCTGGCCACGAACGTCTGCAAGTACGCGCCCGGGCCGTGTCTGCTGGATCTCGACCTGGACGGGGCCCTGCTGGGCATCACGATGTGGGACTCCGGCGCCCTGCTGCCCGCCGCGCTCGGGACCGATCCCTCCCGCGCGGGCCAGCACGGTCTGGAGATCGTCCTCGCGGTCTGTCAGAGCTTCGAGGTACGCCGCGAGCCGGTCGGCAAGCGCGTCCGTGTGCAGATCTCGCTCCTCGAAGGCCGGGACGGCGAACCGGCGGGCCGCCCGGCCTGGTGACGCCGTGGCGGCGTCCGGCGTCGCGACCGGTCGGCACCGCCGGAGCGGGCCACCGCAGCGGGTGGTCAGCCCCCGGCCGCGCCCTCGCGCCACCGGCCCGATCCCCGTCCACGCACCGCACCGACCGTCGGGAGAGCCCGTCATGTTCCGGACAGCGCCCGAGGGGTTCTCCCTCGACGGCCGCCCGCTGCGCCTGCTGTCGGGGGCGCTGCACTACTTCCGCGTGCTGCCCGCGCAGTGGCCGCAACGGCTGCGGATGATGCGCGCCCTGGGCCTGAACACCGTGGAGACCTACGTCCCCTGGAATCTCCACGAACCGCGCCCGCGGGAGTACGACTTCGCGGGGATCGCGGATCTGGACCGCTTCCTGCACGCCACGCGGGAGGCCGGGCTGCGCGCGATCGTCCGGCCGTCCCCGTACATCTGCGCCGAGTGGGAGAACGGCGGCCTGCCCTGGTGGCTGTCGGCCGACCCGGAGGTACGGGCGCTGCGCTGCCAGGACCCGGGGTATCTGGCGCGCGTCGACCGCTGGTACGACCGGCTGATCCCGCTCCTCGCCCCGCACCAGGTCACCCGGGGCGGCAATGTGCTGATGATGCAGGTGGAGAACGAGTACGGGTCCTACGGCACGGACACCGGGTACCTGGAGCACCTGGCCGCCGGCCTGCGGGGGCGCGGCATCGACGTACCGCTGTTCACGTCGGACGGGCCGGACGACTTCTTCCTCACCGGGGGGACGCTGCCGGGCCGGCCGGCCACCCTGAACTTCGGCAGCGGTGCGACCGAGGCCTTCGCCGGTCTGAAGCGGCTGCGGCCGGACGATCCGGCGATGTGCATGGAGTTCTGGTGCGGCTGGTTCGACCACTGGGGCGCCGGACACGTCGTGCGCGACCCCGCGGACGCGGCGGACTCGCTGACGGAGATCCTGGCGGCCGGGGCGTCGGTCAACCTCTACATGGCGCACGGCGGGACGAACTTCTCCACCTGGGCCGGGGCCAACACCGAGGACCCGGCGACCGGTGCGGGCTACCGGCCGACCGTCACCTCCTACGACTACGACGCCCCGATCGACGAACGCGGCGGTGTGACGGAGAAGTTCCTCGCCTTCCGTGAGGTGCTCCGGCGGTACACGGACGGGCCGCTGCCCGAACCGCCGCCCGTGGCCCCGCTGCTGCCCACCGGGTCCGTGGAACTCACCGGATCGGTCCGCCTCTTCGACGTCCTGGACGTGCTGGCGCGTCCGGAGGTGCGGGCCGCCGAGCCGCCGTCGCTCGAGGAGCTCGGGATCGGCCACGGCCTGGTGCTGTACTCCTCCCGCATCCCCGGCCCACGCGGCCCCTACCCGTTGTCGGTGCAGGGCCTCGGCGACCGGGCGCACGTCTTCGTGGACGGGGTGCCGGCCGGGGTGCTGGAGCGCGACGGGACCGAGACGGTGGACGGCGTCCGGGCCGACGGAGCGTACGCGCGCGTGGAACTGCTGGTGGAGTCCATGGGCCGGGTCAACTACGGCACGGGGCTCGGGGACCGCAAGGGGGTGCGCCGGGTGCTGCACACCCGGCAGACGCTGCACGGCTGGTCCGCGCGTGCCGTGGAGCTCGGGCACGGCACACCGGACGGCCTGCCGTGGCCCGATCGGCCCGCCGCGTCCGGGGACACGCCCGGCACGGGACCGGTCTTCCACCGCGGCGTCCTCGACGTGGCGGAACCGGGCGACACGTATCTCGCGCTGCCCGGCTGGGGCAAGGGGTACGTCTGGGTCAACGGCTTCTGCCTGGGCCGCTACTGGGAGGCGCGGGGTCCGCAGCGGACGCTGTACGTCCCGTGGCCGCTGCTGCGGGCGGGGCGCAACGAGCTCGTGGTCCTGGAGCTCGACGGTGTCGGGCGCCCCGTGGTGGAGCTGCGCGACGCCCCCGACCTCGGCTGACACCACCGGTGCCCCGGCGGCGGGCGGTCAGACGGGCAGCCGCGGCACGCTCTCGATGAGACGGCGGGTGTAGGGGTGCGCGGGTTCGCCGAGCACCTGGGAGGTGGCCCCCTGCTCGACCACCCGGCCGCGTTCCAGCACGGCGGTGCGCTCGCACAGCGAGGCCACCACCGACAGGTCGTGGGAGACCATGACCAGCGTCAGGCCCCGTTCCTCCTTCAGTTCGGCCAGCAGGTCGACGACCTTCACCCGGGTGGTGACGTCCAGTGCGCTGACCGGCTCGTCGGCCAGCAGGACGCGGGGGTCGCAGACCGTGGCGCGGGCGATGGCGATGCGCTGGCGCTGTCCGCCGGAGAACTCGTGCGGGTAGCGGTCCACGGCGTCGGCCGGGAGACCGACGCGCTCCAGCGCGGCGGCCACCTTGGGCACCGCGCCGGCGCGGGTGTCCAGGCCCAGGGAGCGCAGGGGTTCCGCGACGATCGCGCCGACCCGGCGGCTGGGGTCGAGCGAGGAGTACGGGTCCTGGAAGACGCACTGGGCGCTGCGCCGGAAGCGGCGCATCTGTGCGCGGTCGCGCGGGTCCAGGGCGGCCCCGTCGAAGCGGACGGTGCCGGCCGTGGGCCGCGCGAGGCCCAGCAGCAGCCGCAGCAGGGTCGTCTTGCCGGCGCCGGACTCGCCGACCAGGGCGAGGCTCTCGCCCGCCTCGACGGAGAGGGACACGCCCGAGACCACGTCGGCCGCGCTGCCCCGGTAGCGGACGGCGGCGTCCTCCAGTTCCAGTACGGGCGTCATCGGGCGCTCCTCAGGTCCAGGGCGGACTCCAGTTTCCGGGCACTGGCGACCAGGGCCCGGGTGTACTCCTCGCGCGGTGCGCGCACGACGGCGTCGACCGCGCCCTGTTCGACGGCCCGGCCGTCCTTCATGACCAGCACCCGGTCGGTGACCCCGGCCACGACGGCGAGGTCGTGGCTGACGAACAGCACGGCCATCTCCCGCTCGCGCACCAGACCGTCGATCAGCTCCAGCATCTCGGCCTGCACCGACACGTCCAGGGCGGTGGTGGGCTCGTCGGCGACGAGCAGCTTCGGCGCGCAGGCCAGGGCCATCGCGAGCGCCACCCTCTGGCGCTGTCCGCCGGAGATCTCGTGCGCGAAGGCGCGGGCGACCCGGCCGGGCTCGGGAAGCCGCACCTGTTCGAGGGCGTCCAGCACGGCGGCCCGCAGCGGGGCGCCCCGGAGGCCGGTGCGGCGGGCGAGGGGCACGGCGATCTGCCGGCCGAGCCGCATCAGCGGGTCCAGCGCGGTCAGCGGTTCCTGGAAGACGACCGCCGCGTCCCGGCCGCGGACGGCGGTGCGGCTCTTCTCGGAGGCGTCCAGCATCCGGGTCCCGGCGAGCTCCACGCCGCCGCTCGCCGTCATGCCGTCGGGCAGCAGCCCGAGGACCGCGAGGGTGGTCAGGGACTTCCCGGAACCGGACTCGCCGATCAGGCCGAGCCGCTCACCGCCGGCGACGGTGAAGGACAGGTCGTCGACGAGGGTCCGCCCGTCGTCCGTCCGTACGGTCAGTCCGCGTACGTCGAGGAGTGTCACGCGCGCCTCCGCCGGGTGGCCGGGTCGAGGGTGTCGCGCAGGCCGTCGGCGACGAGGTTCACACCGATGACGAGCAGGACGAGGAGGATTCCGGGCGCGAGCGCACCGGCGGGTGCCGTGGTGAAGGTGGCCTGGGCCTCCTGGAGCATGCGCCCCCAGGAGGCGTTGGGCGGCGGCGCCCCGAGGCCGAGGTAGGACAGCCCGGCCTCGGCGAGCACCGCAAGGCCGAACTGCAGGGCGAGGTTGACCACCAGCGTGGGCCAGATGTTGGGCAGGACGTGGGAGAGGACGGTACGCGGCCAGGAGGTGCCCGAGGTACGGGCGGCGGTGATGTAGTCCTGGGCCAGGACCCGCTTGACGAGGATGCGCACCAGGCGCGCCACGACCGCGCTCTGCGCCAGGCCGATCGCCAGGACCGCGGAGCCGAGTGTCGCCGAGCGGGCGGCCACGATGAGCATCGCGAGCAGCAGGGTCGGGAAGGCGATCAGGATGTCGAGGAACGCCGAGAGCGTGTCGTCGATCCAGCCCTGCGCGTAGGCCGCGAGGACTCCCAGGGTGATGCCGAGGGCGGCGGCGACGAGCACCGACCCGAGTCCCGCCTCGACGGCGATGCGGGAGCCGGTGAGCACCTGTGTGAACAGGTCGCGTCCGAGCTTGTCGGTGCCGAGGAGGTGGCCGTCGCCGGGCCCGGCGAGCCGTCCGCCGGAGGTGTCGTCGGCGTCGTAGGGCAGCCAGAACAGCGACACCGCGGCCGCCAGCACGATGAGGCCGGCGAGTACGCAGCCGGCCACGAGGGTGCCGGAGCGCCGGGAGCGCCCGGAGCGCCGCTCGGCCGGGGTGAGCAGGTCCGTCCCGGTCATCGGGAGCCTCCCGAGAGCCGGCCGCGCAGCCGGGGGTCGATGATCCGCTGCACCAGGTCGGCCGCGAAGCCGATCACCAGGACGGCGAGGGTGGAGACGAACAGCACGCCCTGGACGACCGGGTAGTCGTGCTGGGCGATGCCGGTGGCGAGCAGCGAGCCGAGCCCGGGCAGCGCGTACACCGACTCCACGACGACGGCGCCGAGCAGCGTCGAGGCGAGTTCGATGCCGAGGACGGAGATCACCGGCACGGAGGCGTTGCGCAGGCCGTGCCGCCACATGGCGCCGCCGAAGGAGGAGCCGAGGGCCCGGGCGGTCCGCAGGTAGTCGCTGCCGAGGACGTCGAGGGTGGCGGAGCGGACGTAGCGGATCAGGGAGGCGCTCATCACCAGGGCGATGGTCACGACCGGCAGGACGAGGGAGCGGATCGCCTCGGCGGGCTCGGCCCAGCCGTCCTGCGGGAAGCCGCCGGAGGGCAGCCAGCCCGCGTTCAGCGCGAACACCGCGATGAGGATCATGCCCAGCCAGAACACCGGGATGGCGATGCCCAGTTGGGACACCCCGCTGAGCAGCGTGCCGTACCAGGTGTGCCGCTTGTGGGCCGCCGTGAAGCCGGCGGGGACGGCGACCAGGACGGCCAGCACGAACGCCGCCAGGGTGAGCGGCACGGTGACGTCCAGCCGGGCGACGACCTCGGGCCCGACCGGCAGTGAGCTGACGAACGAGGTGCCGAGGTCCCCGCCCGCCAGCTGCCCGAGCCAGTGGGTGAACTGCTCGGGCAGCGGGCGGTCGGAGCCGATGGCGTGGCGGGCCGCGGCTATCTGCTCGGGACCGGCGCCGACCGAGGTGAGTGCGTTGGCCGGGTCGCCCGGCAGCAGGCGCAGCAGCACGAACAGCACCACGCTCGCCAGGGCCAGCGACACGGCCAGGAACGCCAGCCGGCGTACCAGATAGCGCGCCATCAGCCCTTCTTCTTGATGCCGTAGGCGAAGAACTGGGAGTTCAGCCCGTTCAGGGGGTAGCCCGAGACCTTGTCGTTGGCGACGACGATCTGCGGGTAGAGGTACAGCCAGTCGCTGGCCGCGTCCTCGGCGGTCCGCCGGTTGACCTTCTTCAGCAGCTCGGTCTGGGCGGCGGTGCTGGGGGCCTCCTCCGCCTGCTCGACCCACTTGGTGACCTGCGGGTTGTCGTAGCCCCAGTAGAAGTCGGGGTTGCCGTACCAGACCAGGTCGCGGTCGTTCACGTGCTCCTGGAGCGTGGCCGTGAAGTCGTGGTTCTTGTAGACCTTGGTGTACCACTCGTCGGGGGTGATCGTGTTGATCTTGACGGTGATGCCGACCTGGGCGAGCTGCGACTTGATGAAGGTCGCGGCTGTCGGGTGCGGGTCGTAGTTGGGGGTGTCGAGGGTGAAGCTGAAGCCCTTCGCGTAGCCGGCCTCGGACAGCAGCTTCCTGGCCTTCGCGACGTCGTGCGCGTTGACGTCGGTCAGGTCCTCGTACCAGGGGTCGGTGGGCGGCACCATCGAGCCGATCTGCTTGCCGTAGCCGCCCCAGACGGACTCCAGGAGCTTCTTGTCGTCGATGGCGGCGGACACCGCCCGGCGCACCCTGACGTCGGTGAAGGGCTTGGCCTTGTCGTTGAACGCCAGCAGCAGCTTGGTGGTGGAGTCGCCGTCGTTGACCTTGTAGGTGCCGTTGCTCTTGAACTGCTCCAGGGCGTCGGGCGACTGCTCGCTGGTGACCACGTCGACGGCGTTGGTCAGCAGGGCGTTGTTCAGCGCCGAGGCGTCCTTGTAGTAGTGGAAGACGACCTGCTTGTTGGCCGCGGCGTCGCCCCAGTACCCGGCGAAGCGGGCGAGGCTCAGCGCGGAGCCGCGGGTCCACTTGTTCAGGGTGTACGGACCGGTGCCGTCCTCGGTCGTCTTCAGGTTCTTCGCCTGGGAGTTGATGATCCAGACGTAGGAGAGGTTGTAGACGAAGGAGATCGACCTCTTGGACAGCGTGATCTTCACGGTCCGCTTGTCGGGGGTGGCGATGTCCTTGATGACTTCGAGGGTGCTCTTGCGGGCGGACTGGGAGTCGTCGGCGAGCACCTTCTCCAGGCTGTACTTGACGTCCTCGCTGCTGAGTTCCTTGCCGCTGTGGAACGTCACGCCGTCGCGCAGGGTGAAGGTGTAGGTGAGGCCGTCGGCGCTGGTCCTGTAGTCCTGGGCGAGGAGCTTCTCGACCTCGCCGCCGTCGGTGAGCCGGAACAGCCCCTCGTAGACGTTGCCGTTGAGCGCCTCGGTGACGCCCTGGCCGCCGCCTGCGGTGTTGTCGAGGTTCTGCGGCTCGTAGAGGGAGCCGATGTGGACGACCGCGTCCTTGTCCCAGCTGCCGCCGGAGGCGCTGGAGCCGCCGGAGCCGCCGCAGGCGGTCAGGGCCACGGCGAGGGCGGCGACGGCGGCGGTGCCGTACAGGGCGTTCTTCTTGGTGCTCATGGGGGTCAGCTCTTTCCGTGCGGGGGCTGCGGGGGCGATCAGTGCGGGGCGTCGTGGCCGTCGCGGAAGACGGGGAGCTTCTCGCCCGCCTCGACGGGCAGGTGGAAGCGGTTCTGCCGCGGCGGCATCGGACAGTTGTACTGATCGGAGAATCCGCAGGGCGGCACGAAGGCCTGGTTGAAGTCGAGGACGACCCGGCCCTCGTCCTCCGTGCGCCGTACGAAGAGGAAGCGGCCGGCCCCGTAGGTGGTGTCGCCGTTGGTGGGGTCCCCGAAGACGAGCAGCAGGGTGCCGTCGTCGTCGAAGGCGCTGAGGGTGTACGCCCGGCCGTCGACGGTCAGGGTGATGTCCCCCGGGACGGCCAGGTCGCGGCTGCCGCCGTTGTCCCGTATGTGCTCGAACGCGATGCGCCGGGCACCGGGGACGGGCGTGTAGGAGGCCTCCAGGACCCAGGCGGGGTCGTAGGGGAAGGCGTCGACCCGGTCGAAGTGGCGGACCGCGGGTGCGTCGGCGTCCCAGAGGCGCAGGCCGTGCTCGGGTTCGCCGGTGACCAGGTCGGTGCGCCGGAGTGTGGTCACGGTGACGGAGTCCGGCAGGTCCGCGCGGGCCTCCTCCACGTCCGGCTGCTCGCCGGCGGGCGCCCAGCGGGTCTCGACGAGGGCGAGGTTGCCGGTCGGGGCGGTGAGCGCGCGGTGACGCTCGGCGCGCCAGGCCTCCCACTCCTGCGCCGGGTCGGCGGATGCGTGGTCGGAGGACGAGTGGGGCACGGCAGGACTCATTCGGCTAGGCGAGGGCGGCCCTCACAGCCTGCACGACAGGACATGAATAAGTGGCCAAAGCATCACCTTTATTGACCATAAGCCCATCTAATGTCAAACCCCTGGGGCCCGATGTGAGACGGATCTCTCGGCGGAAGAGGGGCCGGTCCGGCGGGGGAACGGGTCCGGCCGGGCGTCGCCCGTCCGCCGGAGAACGGCGGCACCCTCCTCGCGCGGATGCGCGGGAGGGTGCCGCCGACCTGCCGGAGGTGCCGTGGCGCCGCGTCCCGCCGGGAGGTGCCGTGGAGCCGTGTCCGGCCGGGAGGTGTCTTGTCCGGCCGGAGCGCCGGGAGGTGCCGTGTCAGGCCGGAGCGCCGGAGCCGGGCCGGCCCCGCTCCGGTCGCCTCACCCGACCGGGGTGAAGTCGCGTGCTCCGATGAATGCGGGGCGGCGGACGGGTGCGGCGAAGGGTTCTTCGGCGGTGTTCTCGGTGCTGTTGAACACGAT
>NZ_JBEXRT010000061.1:0-29463 GCF_040613235.1 Streptomyces sp. NPDC006296
CCCCGTTCCCCCGCACGGTCCGTGCGGGGGAACGGGGCCTCCTGGTGCGTCCGGGCGCGCCGGGACGGTACGGTCGTGCGGAGCCGGTGACCGGCTCGCGCCTCCCGGCGCGGCACGCGCGGGAGCAGCCGGCTTGAAGGAGAACGGGGAACGCTGTGAGCGATCCGAATCCGTACGCGGACGACTCATACAAGTGGGGTCCGCCCCAGCCGCCGGGCAACCCGCCCACCGTGCCGGACGGTTCGGGCTACGGCTACCCGGCACCGGGTGCCGCTCCGGCGTACGGCTACCCGCAGCCGCTGCCGGACGGTGCGGCGCAGCCCGGCCCCGGTTACGGCTACCCCGGTCACGGACAGCCCACCCAGCCCGGTTTCAACCTCCCCGCGCAGCAGGGCGGTGGCGGGGTGCCGATGCTGTCCCTCGGCGACATCACGGTGATGAACGACGGCATCGTGACCCCGTCCGGCACCCTGCCGCTCAAGGGTGCGGTGTGGACGGCGACCGACATGTCGCGCACGGAGGAGAAGATCCCGACCGTGGGCATCGTGCTGGCGATCGTCTTCGCGCTGTTCTGCCTCGTCGGCCTGCTGTTCCTCCTGATGAAGGAGAAGCGCACGACGGGCTTCGTGCAGATCACGGTCACCAGCGGGGGCCGGCACCACCAGACGATGATCCCCGCGACCGGGCCCGAGACCTTCCACTGGGTCATGTCGCAGGTCAACACCGCGCGTTCGATGAGCGCCTGAGCTCCGGCGCCCGTTCCCCCGCACCCTGCGCACGCACAGCGCTCCGGCAGGCAGCCGGAGCGCGGCACGGGCGCCCGGGACCGGCGGGGGCCGCCTCCCGGTTAGCCTGGGGGCGTGGTGGAGCAAGAGAGGACCGGGGCGGTCGCGGGTGGTTCCCGGCCGGCCGGAGGCGACGCGGCGGCCGGGAAGGCCAAGGCCCCGAAGAGCGAGCAGACCCGCACCCTGATCCTGGAGACGGCGCTCCGGCTCTTCGAGGAGCGGGGCTACGACCGGACGACGATGCGGGCCATCGCCCGGGAGGCCGGCGTCTCCGTCGGGAACGCCTACTACTACTTCTCGTCGAAGGAGCACCTGGTCCAGGGCTTCTACGACCGGCTGGCCGCGGAGCACGAGGCCGCGGTGCAGCCCGTGCTGGCCGGGGACCGGGACCTCGCCGTCCGTATCCGGGGGGTGCTGCTGAGCTGGCTGGAGGTGGCCGGGCCGTACCACCGCTTCGCCGCCCAGTTCTTCAAGAACGCGGCGGACCCGGACAGCCCGCTCTCGCCGTTCTCGGAGGACTCGGCCGCGGCCCGCGAGGCGGTCATCGCCCTGCACGCACGCTGCCTGTCCGGTTCCTCGGTCAAGGCGGACCCGGAACTGGCCGTACTGCTGCCGCAGTTGATGTGGCTGATGCAGATGGGCCTGGTGCTGTTCTGGGTCTACGACCGGTCCGAGGGCACGGAGCGCAGCCGCCGGCTCGTCGAGCGCACCGCGCCGATCGCCGCCCGGGCGATCGCGCTCTCCCGGTTCCGGGTGCTGCGCCCGCTCGTGCGGCAGATCCACGACCTGCTGGTGGAGTTCCTGCCGGGGGCGTCCGCGCGGGACGTCAGATCCGGCTGAGTTCCCAGAGCCGCCAGATCCCGGTGCCGTCGGAGAGGTACTGGGACCCGGACACCGACTCCTTGCTGACGACGTAGTCCTTCTTCTGCCACAGCGGGATCAGCGGGACGTCCTCGCCGACCAGTCGCTGCAGTTCCTTGAAGTCGGCCGAGGTGCGGCCGCGGTCGCTGTGCCGCTGGGTGGCGGAGATCAGCGCGTCCATCCTCGTGCTCGTGTAGCCGTTGTGCAGGGAGTTGTCACGGCCGACGAGCGGCTGGCCGAAGGTGTCCGGGTCGGGGAAGTCGGGGAGCCAGCCCAGGGTGTACGCGTCGTAGTCGCCGGCCGCGTAGCCCTTCTGGAAGGCCTGCCACTCCACGGCCTTCTCGGTGACCTTGAACAGTCCGTCCTTCTCCAGCTGGCGGACCAGCTCGGCGGACTCCTCCTTGTTGGCGTCGTCGTCGCGGTGGGCGAAGGTGAGGTGCAGCGGGAGGCTCACGCCCGCCTCCTGCATCAGCGCCTTCGCCCGTGCGGGGTCCGACTGCGGGTAGGAGTCGAAGAAGGGGGTGCTGTGCCCGATGTACCCCTGCGGGATCAGCGAGTAGAGGGGTTCGACGGTGTTGCGGTAGACCTTGGTCACCAGCGGCCCGCGGTCGATGATCCAGGCGATGGCCTGGCGGACCCTCCGGTCGGCGAGAGGTGCGCCGTCGCGGACGTTGAAGACGAGGTTGCGGGTCTCGGCGCTGTCCGCCTCGGTCACCCGCTGCTCGCTCGACCCCGGGTCGAGCTCGGCGAGCCTCTCGGCGGGGAGCTGACGGTGCGTGACGTCGACCTCTCCGGCCGCCCACGCGGCCTGGAGCGCCTCGGACCCCTCGAAGTAGCGGATGTCGACCGCGCCGCCCTTCTTCTTCAGCGCGCCCTTGTACGCGGGGTTCGGGACCAGTTCGGCGCGGACCCCGGGCTCGTACGACTTCAGGGTGTACGGGCCCGAGCCGTCGACCTGGTCGTCCGTGCGGAGCCTGTCCTTCGGGTACCGGGTGGGGTCGACGATGGAGCCGGCGCCCGTGGCCAGCTTCTGCGGGAACGTCGCGTCGCGGGCCGAGAGGTTGAACGTGATCGTGCGGCCCTCGGTGACGACGGTGTCGAGGCCGGGGAACAGCACCGACGGACCGACGTCCGCCTTGATCTTCAGCATCCGCTCGAAGGAGTACTTCACGTCCGCCGCGGTGATCGCGCGGCCGTCGGAGAACCTCAGGTCGTCCCGCAGCCTGCACTGGTACGTCTGGAGCTTCTGGCCGATGAACCCGCAGCTCTCGGCCGCGTCCGGTTCCGGCACGACCGCCCCGGGCCTGAAGGTCATCAGGGACTGGTAGAGGTTGCTGTAGATCGCCCAGGAGCCGGCGTCGTAGGCGCCCGCCGGGTCCAGCGAGGTGACCTCGTCGGAGGTGCCGATCGTGATCGGGGACCGGTCGGCCTCGTCCGAGGGGAGGAACTGCCAGGCGCCCACGCCCGCGACGACCAGAACCACCAGAACCGCGAGAATCCGCAGACGGACGAACCGCATGTGCCGCGCTCCCTTACCGACCCATACCGGCCCGCGTGCACGGAGAGGCACATCATCGCCGCATGTCGGGCTTCACTCAATCACACGATATTCACATCTGGAAGAGCGAGGGAGACGCTCACAGGTTTCGGGGTCAGGCCTGCGGGGAAACGAGCTCCACCACGGTGATGTCGGAGGGGGCGCCGACCCGTACCGGCGGCCCCCAGGCGCCCGCGCCGCGCGAGACGTACAGCTGGGTGTCGCCGTAGCGTTCGAGGCCGGCGACGGTGGGGTTGGCGAGTCCGGCCAGCAGGTTCCCGGGCCAGAGCTGGCCTCCGTGGGTGTGTCCGGACAGCTGGAGGCCGACGCCGTACTCGACGGCGTCGTCGATGACGACGGGCTGGTGGGCGAGGAGCACGGAGGCACGGCTGCGGTCGCGGTCGCCGAGCGCGCGGGCGAAGTCGGGCCCCTGGCCCTCGCTCTCCCCCGCGACGTCGTTGACCCCGGCGAGGTCGAAGCCGGCGACCTCGACGCGGGCGTTCTCCAGGGGGTGCAGTCCCAGCTCGCGTACGTGGTCGACCCATTCGGCCGCGCCGGAGAAGTACTCGTGGTTGCCGGTGACGAAGTAGCTGCCGTGCCGGGCTTCGAGGCCGGCGAGCGGCTCGGCCGCGGTGCCGAGGTCGGCGACGGAGCCGTCGACGAGGTCGCCGACGACGGCCACCAGGTCGGATCCGGTGGCGTTGATCGTGTCGACGATGCGCCGGGTGTGGGCGCGGCCCAGGATCGGGCCGAGGTGGATGTCGCTGACCACGGCGATGCGGAAGCGGTGGGCGGCACGCGGCAGCCCGGCGAGCGGCACGGTGACCCGCTTGACGCGGGGGCCGCGCAGCACTCCGTAGGCGCCCTGACCGACCGTGCCCAGGCCGGCGAGGGCGGCGGCCCCGCCGACGGCGCGGGCGACGAAGAGCCTCCGCGAGGGGTCGGCGACGGCCGGGGCGGGCGCCCCGGCGGGGGTCGCGGGCGTCTCGGCAGGGGTGGCGGGCGCGGCGGGCGCCCCGGCGGGCGCGGTGCGGTCCGCGGCGGGCGCGGTGTCCTGCGCCGTGCGTACGCCCGCCGACGCGTCCTGCGCCGTGTGCACGCCCGCCGCCGTGGCGGACCGCGCCGGCTGTCCGCCGGCCGTCGCGGTGGCCGGGTCCGCCCCGGCCGTGCGGTCCGCGGGCTCGGGGGCCGCCGGGGCCGACGCCCCGGCCCGGCGGGCGAGCGCCCGGCGCAGCAGGGGGCGGACGGCCTCGCCCACCAGCAGAGCGAGCGTCAGGTAGAGCAGGGCCGCCAGCCAGAGGTAGCCGGGCCAGGCCAGGACCTGCTGGAGCCAGAAGGGGAAGCCCGCACGGCCGGAGACGAGGGCCCCCACCGAGAGCAGCGGCAGCACGAAGGCCGCGACGGTGCCCGCACGGCGCGCGGCGCCGCCCTTCCGTGTCGTGTCACCGACCAGCCGGCGCCAGACGTACCGGTGCACGCCTGCCAGCAGCGCGAGAACCGCTGCCGCCCCGAGCACGAAGACCACTGTCACGTACGCTCCCCCGCTGAAACGATCATGTCCGGACGGTGCCCCGTGGCCCGTCCGTCATCGGCTTTCACGACGCGAAGCCCTGACACCGCGCAACCCGATGACCCCCACGGCCGTCCCCAGGAGAAACGAGGTGACGGCGAGCAGGAGATGGACCCAGAAGTAGGCGGTCGGGTCTCCCGCGTCGTCGAACGCGAGACCGCTGCCGTCCTTCCAGAGATTTTTGACAAAGGTGACCCAGATGACCCAGCTCCACGCTCCGAAGACGAGCAGGAACCAGGAAACGGGGCGGCTGAGCTTCATGGAATCAGTATCGCCGCCGCCCTCCCGACCGATCGCCCGGGGTGGGCTGTCCCAGCGGTGTGCACGGCGGGTCAGGCCATCCGGGTCTCCGGCCCCGGCAACGCCCTGTACGTTTCCGACCGTGCCTGCTCTGAAAAAGACCGTGGTGACGGTCATCTCTGCCGCATTGCTGTCCCTCTGTGTCGTGAGCCCCGCAGGGGCGGCCGACAAGGACAAGACCGAGGACGAACAGCCGAAGCCGACCGGTCCGATGTCGACCGTGGGCGGTACCCGGCTCGGCGAGGTGGGGACCCAGGTCAACCTGGGACCGGGTGCCCCGGTGCTGCCCAAGGACCTCAGCGCGCGGTCGTGGATCGTCGCCGACGCGGAGAACGGGCAGGTCCTCGCGTCGCACAACGCACACTGGCGGCTGCCGCCCGCCTCCACCCTGAAGATGCTGTTCGCCGACACGGTCCTGCCCGCGCTGCAGCCGAAGACGCTCACCCACCAGGTGACCGAGGAGGAGCTCGCCGGCGTCGGCGAGGGCAGCAGCCTGGTGGGCGTCAAGGAGGACCACTCGTACACGGTCCACGACCTGTGGCTGGGGGTGTTCCTCCGCTCCGGGAACGACGCGGTGCACGTGCTGTCCGAGATGTACGGCGGCGTCCCGGCGACGGTCGCCGCGATGCAGCGGCACGCCGAGGAGCTCCAGGCCCTGGACACCACGGTCGTCTCGCCCGACGGCTACGACGCCCCGCGCCAGGTCTCCAGCGCCTACGACCTCACCCTGTTCGCCCGCAGCGGGATGCAGAAGGCGGACTTCCGCGAGTACGCGGCCACGGCGACGGCCGAGTTCCCCGGCGAGCGGAAGAAGGGGAAGAAGCGGGAGAGCTTCGAGATCCAGAACACCAACCGGCTGATCACCGGGGACATCGGGGTGGAGCCCTACAAGGGCATCGCGGGCGTCAAGAACGGCTACACCACCCACGCGGGCAACACCTTCACGGGGATCGCCGAGCGCGACGGGAGGGTGCTCCTGGTGACGGTCATGAACCCCTCGTCGGAGGAGAGCCACGCCGTCTACAAGGAGGCCGCCGGCCTCCTCGACTGGGGCTTCGCGGCGGGCGGCAAGGTGACCCCGGTCGGTGAGCTGGTGCCGCCGAGGTCCGCCCTGCCCGACAAGGACTCCGGACCCGCGACGGGCAAGGGCCAGGAGGGGAAGGGGACGCCCGCCGCGACGGCCCACGCCGCCGCCGCCGCCGGCTCCAGCGGGGTCTGGACCGCGCTGTCGGTCGCCGGCGGGGTGCTGGTGGCCCTGGCCGCCGGAGCGTTCCTGGTCAACCGGCGCTGGCCGCTGCCCGACCTGGTGCGTCGCCTCCCCCGGCGCTGACCTCGGTGCCCTCCCCGTCCGCCGCCCCGTCCTTGCCCGGCGTCGCCGTCCAGGCGGCGCAGACGAGCAGCAGCTTCGCACTGAAGTTGATCCACAGGAGGAGGGCGATCGGCACGCCGAAGGCCCCGTACATGCTCTTCGAGGCCACGTCCCTGATGTAGCTGCCGAGCAGCAGCTTGAGCAGTTCGAAGCCGACCGCGCCGACCAGGCCGGCCACCACCAGCCGGCGGCGCGGCGGCTCCACCCCGGGCAGCAGGGTGAGGAGGTAGAGCAGGATCAGGAAGTCGGCGAGGACCGCCACGGCCACGGCCGCCACCCGGAGCAGCACACCGCCCGCGCCGTTCTCGGGGATGCCCAGGCGGTCGACCGTCCAGCCGATGGCCGTGGAGGCGACGGTGGACACGGCGAGGGTGGCGAGCACCGCCCCGCCGAGACCGACCAGGAGGCCGGCGTCCTTGATCTTGCGGACGACCGGGTTCCCCTCGTCCACGTCGTCCTTCTCCCAGACGGCCCGCAGGCAGTCCCGCATCGAGCCGATCCAGCCGATCCCGGTGAAGAGCAGCAGCGCACCGGCGACGACCCCGACCGTGCCCGCGTTGGCGACCAGGTTGTCGATGCCCAGCTGGTCCGAGATGCCGGGGACCTGGTCGGCGAGCTTGCCCTCGATCGTGTCGAGCTGCTGCGGGGAGAGCAGGGCGGCCCCGATCGCGACGCCGACCGCGATCAGGGGGAAGAGCGCCAGAAAGCTGAGGAAGGTGATCGCCGCGGCGAGCCTGGCCCAGTGGACCCGTTCCAGCGTCTCGTAGGAGCGCCAGGCGTGCGTCTCCATCAGCCGTGCGACGAGCGGCCCGATGACGGGAAGGTTTTTCAGCCAGTCCATTCCCTACGCGTACCCCTCGGCGCGCAGAAAACCGGGGTGTGCGGCGACCTGGATCAGCAATCACCCATTTCGGTGAGTGCTGTAACAAATCCACCAAATGGGTTTTGCCGGGCGATACGGTCTCGATCGTGTCCGCCGACGCGGCGTCCTCACCGGTGGACGCCTGCCGGTCCGCCCCGCCTTCCCCCTTGGAGCCAGCCCGTGAAGGACGCCTTCGGTGCCCCGCAGTCCCTGCTCGTCCTCGGCGGTACCTCGGAGATCGCCCTGGCCACCGCGCGGCGGCTGATCGCCCGCCGCACCCGGACCGTGCACCTGGCCGGACGGCCCTCCCCCGCCCTGGAGCGGGCCGCCGCGGAGCTGCGCGGGCTGGGCGCCGACGTCCGCACCGTCGCCTTCGACGCGCTCGACTCCGGCACGCACGAGGAGGTGCTCGGGAGGCTGTTCGCCGAGGCGGACATCGACATGGTGCTGCTGGCCTTCGGTGTCCGGGGCGACCAGGCGCGGGACGAGGAGGAACCCCTCTCCGCGGTGCGGGTGGCGCAGACGAACTACACGGGGGCGGTCTCCGCCGGGCTGGTGTGCGCCGGGGCGCTCCAGGCGCAGGGGCACGGGTCCCTGGTGGTGCTGTCCGCGGCGGCCGGCGAACGCGCCCGCCGCACCGACTTCATCTACGGCTCCAGCAAGGCGGGCCTGGACGTCTTCGCCCAGGGGCTCGGCGACGCGCTGCACGGGACGGGCGTGCACGTGATGGTCGTACGCCCCGGCGTCGTGCGGTCACGGGCCACGGCGGGGCGTGAGGAGGCGCCGCTCACCACGACCCCGGACGCGGTCGCGGAGGCGATCGTCGCGGGGCTGGGGCGGCGCGCGGAGACGGTGTGGGTGCCCGGTGCGCTGCGGGTGGTGATGTCGGCGCTGCGGCACGTGCCGCGCCCGCTGTTCCGCCGGCTGCCGGTGCGGTAGGGCGCGGGGCCCGGGGCGGGCCGCCGGAGGGGTGCGCCGGGCACCCGGTGCCGGGTCGGGCCCTCCTCGGGGGGTACGGGCTCAGGTGCGCAGCGACGGCCGGTCCACGGAGTTCCCTCCTTGGGCCGGCACGGCGGGCGCGCCCTCCCCGCCGCCGAACGGGAACTCGTTGATCTTGCGCCAGACGGCGTCCTGGCCCTGTTCGTACAGGGCGAAGGAACCGCAGGTCCAGGCGGCCTCGTAGGCGGAGAGCTCCTCGTACGCCCGGTCCATGGCCTCCTCGGCGATGCTGTGCGCCACGGTGACGTGCGGGTGGTACGGGAACTGCAGCTCGCGCACCAGGGGGCCCGAGTCCTCCCGGATCCGCTTCTGGAGCCAGGAGCAGGCCGAGGCGCCCTCGACGACCTGGACGAAGACGACCGGCGACAGCGGGCGGAAGGTGCCGGTGCCGGAGAGCCGCATCGGGAAGGGGCGGCCGGCCGTGGCGATCTGCGAGAGGTGGGTCTCGATCGCGGGCAGGTCGGCCGCCTCGGCCTCGGTCGGCGGAAGGAGGGTGACGTGGGTGGGGATGCCGTGCGCGGCAGGGTCTCCGAAGCCCGCGCGCCGCTCCTGGAGCAGGCTGCCGTGAGGCTCCGGGACCGCGATCGAAACGCCAAGCGTTACGGTCCCCACATCGTTCTCCTTCTTCGACGGTGGCATCGGTCGTGCCGACGCCAGTGTGGCCCCTGGGGACGCCGTATCGCCAGGGTCCTTGGACTCAGTGCTTCGCGGGCAGAAGACCCATCCGGTCGTAGGTCCGGGCGAGCGTCTCGGCCGCGACGGTCCTGGCCTTCTCGGCTCCCTTGGCCAGCAGGGCGTCCAGGGTCTCCGGGTCGTCCAGGTACTCCTGGGTCCGGGTGCGGAACGGAGTGACGAACTCCACCATGACCTCGGCGAGGTCGGTCTTGAGCGCGCCGTAGCCCTTGCCCTCGTACGTCTGCTCCAGATCGGAGACGGCCGTGCCCGTCAGGGTGGAGTAGATGGTCAGGAGGTTGCTGACGCCGGGCTTCTTCTCGGCGTCGTAGCGGATCACGGTGTCCGTGTCGGTGACCGCGCTCCTGACCTTCTTGGCGGTGGCCTTCGGGTCGTCGAGGAGGTTGATCAGGCCCTTCGGTGTGGACGCCGACTTGCTCATCTTGACCGCCGGGTCCTGGAGGTCGTAGATCTTCGCCGTCTCCTTGAGGATGTACGGCGCCGGGATCGTGAACGTCGGGCCGAAGCGGCCGTTGAACCGCTCGGCGAGGTCCCGGGTGAGCTCGATGTGCTGACGCTGGTCCTCGCCGACCGGCACCTGTTCGGCCTGGTACAGCAGGATGTCGGCGACCTGGAGGACCGGGTAGGTGAAGAGGCCCACGGTCGCCCGGTCGGCGCCCTGCTTGGCGGACTTGTCCTTGAACTGCGTCATGCGGGAGGCCTCGCCGAAACCGGTGAGGCAGTTCATGATCCAGCCGAGCTGAGCGTGTTCGGGGACGTGGCTCTGGACGAAGAGCGTGCACCGCTCCGGGTCGAGCCCGGCCGCCAGCAACTGGGCTGCGGCGAGCCGGGTGTTGGCGCGGAGTTCCTTCGGGTCCTGCGGCACGGTGATCGCGTGCAGGTCCACCACCATGTAGAAGGCGTCGTGGGACTCCTGCAGCGCCACCCACTGGCGGACCGCACCGAGGTAGTTGCCGAGGTGGAACGAGCCTGCGGTGGGCTGGATTCCGGAGAGCACACGGGGTCGATCAGAGGCCATGCACTCATTGTCTCAGGTGCGGAACCGATCTTCGGCAACCGGTGGAGGAAAGATCCGCGGCCGCGGGAGGGGCCCGAGCCGGGACCTGAGGAGGCCCGCACCGGTGACGGCGGGGCGCGGGGGCGCCGGCGTGCGCGCCGGGGGAATGAGACGAAGAACACGGTCCGCGCGGGCGCCGGCGGGGCGTGAGACACGTCACGGGGGCGCCCGGGACCGCCGGCCCGTCGGGTACCGGGTGCGCGGGCGCGCCGCGGACCGGGCCGGTGGCGGGGCGCGCCGGGCGGCGAAGGTTTCCCCGTCCTGAATCCGACCGACGATACAAAGTGGGGCACCACCCCCGCCCCCTCCGCACGACGAACGGAGATCCCGTGTCGACCACGGACACCGCCATCGCCTCCGCCGAGGCGCACAGCGCGCACAACTACCACCCGTTGCCGGTCGTCGTCGCCTCGGCGGACGGCGCCTGGATGACCGATGTCGAGGGGGACCGCTACCTCGACCTGCTGGCCGGCTACTCGGCGCTCAACTTCGGGCACGGCAACCGGCGGCTGATCGACGCGGCGAAGGCCCAGCTGGACCGGGTGACGCTCACCTCCCGCGCCTTCCACCACGACCGGTTCGCCGCGTTCTGCACGGAGCTCGCCGAGCTGTGCGGCATGGAGATGGTCCTCCCGATGAACACCGGGGCGGAGGCCGTGGAGACGGCGGTGAAGACGGCCCGCAAGTGGGGCTACCGGGTGAAGGGCGTCCCCGACGGGATGGCCAAGATCATCGTGGCCGCGGACAACTTCCACGGCCGGACCACCACGATCGTCAGCTTCTCCACCGACCCGGAGGCGCGGGCCGACTTCGGCCCGTACACCCCGGGGTTCGAGATCGTGCCGTACGGGGATCTCACCGCGCTCGCCGGGGCGATGACGGAGAACACGGTCGCGGTGCTGATGGAGCCGATCCAGGGCGAGGCCGGGGTGCTGGTGCCGCCGGCGGGCTATCTGGCGGGGGTGCGGGAGATGACCCGGGAGCGGAACGTCCTGTTCATCGCCGACGAGATCCAGTCGGGCCTGGGCCGCACGGGCCGTACCTTCGCGTGTGAGCACGAGGGGGTCGTGCCCGACATGTACGTGCTCGGCAAGGCCCTGGGCGGGGGTGTCGTGCCCGTCTCCGCCGTCGTGTCCTCCGCGGCGGTCCTCGGCGTCTACCGGCCGGGCGAGCACGGATCCACCTTCGGCGGCAATCCGCTGGCCTGCGCGGTCGGCCTGGAGGTCGTCGCGATGCTGCGCACCGGCGAGTTCCAGCAGCGTGCCGCGGAGCTGGGCGAGCATCTGCACGCCGAGCTCGGTCTGCTGGCCGGCGGCGGCGCGGTGCGGGCCGTGCGGGGCCGGGGCCTGTGGGCGGGCGTCGACATCTCGCCCGAGCTCGGCACGGGCCGGGAGATCTCGGAGAAGCTGATGCGGCGCGGTGTCCTGGTGAAGGACACCCACGGCTCCACGATCCGCATCGCCCCGCCGCTGGTGATCAGCAAGGAGGACCTGGACTGGGGACTGGCCCGGCTCCGCGAGGTACTGGCCGCCGGCTGAGCCCGGTGCGGCGGAGCCGGCGGCGTCCGCGGCCCTCGGGCGGTCCGGGAGTCCGGCCGGCGGGGCCGGTGGCTCAGAGGATGACGTGGGGCAGGAAACGGGCGTACTCGTCGGTGACCAGCCCCGCCGACTCCCTGATGCCGAGCCCGGCGGACTCGTCGCCGACCACCCAGGCGCCGAGCACCACACGGTTGCCGTCGAAGTCGGCCAGCGGCGCCAGCTCCTGGTAGCAGCAGGGCTCGTCACGCAGCACTGCGGGGCTGCCAGGGCCGTGGACGGCGACACCGGCGCCCTCACGGCCGAGCAGCGGCTTGGAGACGTATCCGGCGCCGTCCGGGCCGGCCAGTTCACGGGGGCCGTCGAGGTAGGCGGGGAGGAGGTTGGGGTGGCCCGGGTACAGCTCCCAGAGGACGGCCAGCAGGGCCTTGTTGGAGAGGAGCATCTTCCAGGCGGGCTCGATCCAGCAGGTGCTGCCGGTGCCGCCGCCGTTGTCCAGGGTGTCCAGCACGTGCGGTCCGAAGCGGTCCGTCGTCAGCCATTCCCACGGGTAGAGCTTGAAGCAGCTGCGGACGAAGCGGAGCCGCTCGTCGACGAAGCGCCCGGCCAGCCGGTCCCAGCCGATCCGTTCGACGGACAGCGCCTCGGTGTCGATCCCGGCCTGGGCGGCGGTCTCCCGCAGGTACGCCACCGTCATCAGGTCCTCGCCGAGCTCGTCGCCGTCGGAGTGGGCGAAGTGCAGGGGGCCCGGCGGCAGCAGCGGGGCCTGCCGCCGCCACGCGTCGACGAGACGTTCGTGCAGGGAGTTCCACTGGTCGGCGCCCGGGAAGCGGTCCTCCATCCAGAACCACTGGGGGCTCGCGGCCTCCACCAGCGAGGTGGGGGTGTCCGCGTTGTACTCCAGCATCCTGGCCGGACCGGTCCCGTCGTACCGGAGGTCGAACCGGCCGTAGAGGGAGGGGAGTTCGGCGCGGCGCCGCCAGGACTCGGCGACCAGGCCCGCGAGCCGCGGGTCGGTGATGCCGAGGTCGGCGAAGCGGTCGTGCTCCACGATGTGCGCGGCGGCGGCCAGGCACATCGTGTGCAGCTCCTCCACGACCTCTTCGAGCGCCTCGACCTCGGGCAGCGAGAAGACGTAGTAGGCGCTCTCGTCCCAGTAGGGGCGCAGGGATCCGTCCGGGTGGCGGGTCAGGGGGTAGATCAGGCCCTGTTCCTCGACGGTCTCCTGCCAGCCGGGGCGCGGTGCGGTGACGCGGCGTTCCACGGGGGCGTCAGCCGCCGCTGGAGCGGGAGGACCCGAACCCGCCGCGGTCGACCGCGGACTTGTCGAAACTTCCGCCGGACACGCGGTTCTTGTGGCTGCTGCCGCCGTAGTAGTAGGACCCGCTGCCGCGGCCGTCCTCGCACTCGTACCGGGGCAGGATCTCCTGGGTCACCCGGTCGACGCACCGCCGGTCCGGTTCCGAGCCGCACGCGGTGAGCGTCGCCGCCAGTACGCCCATGCCGCCGAGCACCACGGTGCCCGACCTCAGCTTGCGCCTGTCCATGTGCTGTTCTCCCCCGTCGTGGCCCAAGAGCCGGTGGTCGCCCACCCGCGCACTGCCAGTCAGATTAGATGCAAGGACTCTCCGGCTGGAACCCGGTGCCGTCCGCTCTCCGCGTCCGCCTCATGCCCCGTCCTCCGGCAGCACCCGGCAGAGGGCGTCCAGCGCGCCCGCCCAGCCGCTCTCCGACGGTGTGCCGTAGCCGATGACCAGCCCGTCCCGGCCCGGACCGGCGTCCGGGTGCCGGAAGCGCGACAGCCGCTCCAGCGCGAGCCCCTGCCAGGCGGCGGCCTGGACGACCGGTCCCTCCGTCCCGTCGGGCAGTTCGAGCACGGCGTGCAGCCCCGCCGCGATGCCGCTGACCCGGAAGCCCGGTGCCCGTGCGGCGAGTGCCGCGACGAGCTGGTCGCGGCGGCGCCGGTAGCGCAGCCGCACGGCCCGTACGTGCCGGTCGTAGGCCCCCGAGGCGATGAACTCCGCGAGGGTCAGCTGGTCCGGCGCCCCGGTCATCCGGTCGAAGCCGCCCTTCGCCGCGCACACCTCCTCCACCAGGGCCTCCGGCAGCACCATCCAGCCCAGTCGCAGCCCGGGTGCCAGCGACTTGCTGGCCGTCCCGAGGTGGACGACCCGTTCCGGATCGAGTCCCTGGAGCGCGCCCACCGGCTGGCGGTCGTAGCGGAACTCTCCGTCGTAGTCGTCCTCCAGGACCAGTCCGCCCGAGGACCGCGCCCAGTCGACCGCCTCGGCCCTCCGGTCGGGATGGAGCGGGACGCCCGTGGGGAACTGGTGGGCGGGGGTGAGCAGCACCGCGCCGACCCCCGGCATCCCGCGCAGTGTCCCGGTGGCGGCCCCGAGGGCGTCGACCGGGACGCAGGGGGTGCGCAGACCGGCCTCGGCCAGGAGGTTCCGGTGGATGTCCAGTCCGTACGACTCGACGGCGGCCGCCCGCACCCCGCGGCGGCGCAGCACCGTGCCGATCAGTGCGAGCCCGTGCACGAACCCGGAGCAGATCACGAGGCGTTCGGGGTTCGCGTACACCCCGCGGGCCCGTGCCAGGTAGTCCGCGAGGGCGGTCCGCAGCTCGATGCGGCCCTGCGGGTCGTCGTACCCGAAGGCCGTGTCGGGGGCGGCGGCGAGGGCGCGCCGGGCGGCCTTCAGCCACTCGGCGCGGGGGAAGGAGGAGAGGTCGGGCGATCCCGGCAGCAGGCTGTGCACGGGGCGGCGCACCGGCCTGGCCCTCGCTCCCCTCGCGACGGGCCCCGGTGCCGCGGCCCGCCGGGCGACTCTGGTGCCCGAGCCCTGACGCGCGGTCAGCCAGCCCTCGGCCACCAGCTCGGCATAGGCGTCGGCGACCGTGTTGCGGGCGACCCCGAGGTCCGCGGCGAGCGTCCGGGAGGAGGGCAGCCGGGTGCCGGGGGCCAGGCGCCCGGTCCGTACGGCCTCCCGCAGCGCGTTCATCAGCCCGTTGCGCAGACCGGTGCCGACCGGTTCGATGTGCAGGTCGACGCCGAAAGCGGCCCAGGAATCCGTCATGGAAATGGACCATACCGGCGCGCCATCCGGCCGCTAGCGTCCTTTCCATGACCACGCATCCGCATCACCACGCATCCGCCGCGAACGCCCCCGAGCACCCCGCCCGTCTGCAGTGGGCCACGCTCGCCCCCGGCGTCTACAAGGCCATGGTCCGGCTGGACGCGGCCTCCCGTGAGGGACTCGACCCGGCCCTGCTCGAACTGGTGAAGATCCGCGCCTCGCAGCTCAACCGCTGCGCGTTCTGCCTGGACATGCACACGAAGGACGCCCTCGCGGCGGGCGAGTCCGTCGAGCGGATCGTCCAGCTGAGTGCCTGGGAGGAGTCGCAGCACTTCTACACGGAGAGGGAACTGGCCGCGATCCGGCTGACGGAGGCGGTGACCGTGCTGACCGACGGTTTCGTGCCGGACGAGGTCTACGCGCAGGCCGCCGGGCAGTTCGAGGAGGCGGAGCTCGCCCAGCTGATCGCCGCCATCGCCGTGATCAACGCCTGGAACCGGTTCGGCGTGACCGCCCGCCTGACCCCGGGTCACTACACGCCCGGCGACATCAAGCACTGACCGCCGGGTGGCGGGGGCCCGTGGCCGGGGTGACCGGGCGTGGGGTCCGTGCGGACGACGGAGGGCGCCCCCGGCAGCGACTGCTGCCGGGGGCGCCCTCCTACGGCTCGGGGTCCGGCCGGCGGCCGGTCCCCGCTCAGATCAGGCCGAGCTCGCGGACCGCGTCGCGCTCCTCGGTGAGCTCCTGCACGGACGCGTCGATGCGCGCACGCGAGAACGCGTTGATGTCCAGGCCCTGGACGATCTCGTAGGCGCCGTCCTTCGTGGTGACCGGGAAGGAGGAGATGATGCCCTCGGGCACGCCGTAGGAGCCGTCCGACGGGATGCCCATGGAGGTCCAGTCGCCCGCGGCGGTGCCGTTGACCCAGGTGTGCACGTGGTCGATGGCCGCGTTGGCGGCGGAGGCGGCCGAGGACGCGCCACGGGCCTCGATGATCGCGGCGCCGCGCTTGGCGACGGTCGGGATGAAGGTGTCGGCCAGCCACGCCTCGTCGTCGACGACCTCGGCGGCGTTCTTGCCGGCGATCTCCGCGTGGAAGATGTCCGGGTACTGGGTCGCCGAGTGGTTGCCCCAGATCGTCAGGCGCTTGATGTCGGAGACGGCGGCACCGGTCTTGGCGGCCAGCTGCGAGATCGCGCGGTTGTGGTCCAGCCGGGTCATCGCGGTGAAGCGCTCGGCCGGTACGTCCGGGGCGGCGGCCTGGGCGATCAGGGCGTTGGTGTTGGCGGGGTTGCCGACGACGAGGACCTTGATGTCGTCCGCCGCGTTGTCGTTGATGGCCTTGCCCTGCGGCTTGAAGATGCCGCCGTTGGCGGACAGCAGGTCGCCGCGCTCCATGCCCTTGGTGCGCGGGCGGGCGCCGACCAGGAGGGCCACGTTGGCGCCGGCGAAGCCGACGTTGGCGTCGTCCGTGATCTCGATGTTGCGCAGCAGCGGGAACGCGCAGTCGTCGAGCTCCATGGCGGTGCCCTCGGCGGCCTTCAGGCCCTGCGGGATCTCCAGGAGTCGCAGGTTGACCGGCACGTCCGGGCCGAGCAGGTGGCCGGAGGCGATGCGGAAGAGCAGCGCGTAGCCGATCTGACCGGCTGCGCCGGTGACGGTGACATTCACGGGAGTGCGGGTCATGGCGATCTCCGTTAGACAGCTGGCGGTGGGGGTCCCTGCCCCTGGTGCGGGACGTCTCTGAATCTTGATGTGAAGAGATATCCCGCGGTCAGGCTATCCGACCCTCGCCGCACGGACCGCCCGCCCCCCTGTGGGACGGCGCACAGCCGGTCCCCCGGGCGGCGGCGGCTCGCCCGGTCACTCCCCCGGTGCGGTGCAGCCGGCCGCTCCGGAGGTGAGGGTGGCGCACGCCCTGACCTCGGAGACCTTCCGGATCGCGAGCATCGGGGTGTACGCCTCGGCGTCGGCCTCCACCGCGCCCCGCCCCTCCGACGAGCCGGCGGTGATCCGCACCGCGTCGCCCGGGGACGCCCGGGTGATCCGGGCCCAGGCGGCGTGACAGGTCTCGCTGTAGCGGACCTCGACGAGGCTGCCGCCGACGGTCCTCCTCGCCACCGTGCCGGCCGACCGCCCGCACCCCATGGATTCCGGGTCCCGCCCGGTGCAGTCGGCACCCTCGCACCCGGCGCCCGCGGATGACCGGAGGGCACGGGCGCCGGGGTCCGCGGAGGGAGCCGCGGCGGCGGGGCCGGAGCCGGGGTCCCCGCCGGAGCGCTCCTGCTGACGGAGGAACAGCACGGCCCCGGCCGTCAGCAGGAGCGCGCCCACGACACACAGCAGGACCGGTGCCGCCCGTCGGCGGCCTTTCCCCGGGGGCCCGCCGTGCTCCGTACCGCTTCCGTCTCCCGCCGGTTCCTTACCGCTTCCGTCGCCCGCCGGTTCCGCTTCCGGTGCCGGAACCGGCCGTGTCCGCCGCGGAGTCGGCGGGCCCGCGTCCCGCCGGGCGGGTGCCGGTGCCGGGCGCTCCGGGCCGGCTGCCGCGGCCGCGGGGCTCTCGGCGTCCTCGGCGGGGGCGGCTCTCCGGCCGCCGGTGGTCCTGCGGCCGGCGGCCGCACGGCCCGGGCGCCTGCGCACCGCGGGGGCCGGGGCCACTCCCGCCGCACCGGGCGCCGCACGCGCCCGGGCGTTGCGGACGGTCTCCATCATCAGGTCGTGACGCGCCTCGGAGCGGCTCCACGCCTGCTCCACCGGCTCCCACATCGCCGTCAGCCGGTCCGGCGGGGTGCCCGTCGCCTCGGCCAGCGCGACGACCGCGCCCTCGGGGGCGAGCAGCCTGCCGTTGAGGTAGTGCTCCCACGACGTCCTGCTGTAGCCCGTGCGGTCGGCGACCGCGGCCAGGCTCAGTCCGCCGCCGTCCACCAGGCCGCGCAGGGTGGTGGTGAACTCCCGTAACTCCGGATCGATCTCCTCCGGCAGTGCCTTCCAGCGAGGCATGGTCTCCCCCAGTCGGTCCGACGGCCACGGCGCGCTCCGCGCCCCGGACACCAGGGGCCGCAGACCAGGCGCCACGGACCACGGGCCGCTCGAAAGGGTGCGCGGATCCAGAATGCCAGTTCCGGACAAAGGGGCGCAGGGTCTTTCGCAGGACCGCGCCCGGTGGTGAGCCCCGTCCCACGGGCGGGGCCACGGACCGTTGCCAGACGATCACACAGTGGCGGAATGGTCACTTCCGTGCCACAGCGGCCGGGCATCCCTTGAACCAGAGACCTCATGTCCATGACTCTTGATCCGGGACAGGGCGAGGCCGCTCACGTCGGCGCCCTGCGGCGCCGCGTGCGCAGGCGCCCCGTCCCGGTGTCCGTCCCTTCTCGGGGGAGGGGACGGACACCCGCGGCGCACAGGCCGGCAGGGGCCGGGGCGGGCCCGCCTCAGCGGATCGTGAAGTGGACCGCGTCCTGCAGGAAGGGCACCTGCAACCACGGCTTGGGCTGCGCCATCAGCGCGAGCAGCACGATCAGCGTGCCCATGACGCCGTACGTGACCAGGTCGGTGAACCGGGACCGCACGGCCAGCATGCCGACGGACGGGACCACCCAGCGCAGCACCGCCCCGGCGAGCAGCGCCGCGCCCATCAGCATCGTGCCGATCCTGAACGCCTGCGCGAAGGGGTCGGCACCGACGAGCAGCAGGCCGATCCCGGCGGTGCCGAGCACCGTGAGCAACGGCCACTGCCGGGCCGGAGCGGGGGCGTCCCCCGGCGCGGCCCGGCCGCCGCCCTCGGGGCGCGCGGTGTCGCTGGTCAGCGAGAAGCGACGCGAGGGCGCCCAGGTCGAACCACTGCCGGTCGCGCCCTCCGTACCCGTCTCCGCGTCCGTGTCCGCGCTCACGTCGGCACCGGGGTGCGCACCGGCCTCGGGGGAACCGTCCGTCTCGGGGCTCCCGTCGGCTTCGGTGCTCCCGTCCGTACCGGGGGCACCGCCCGCAGAGGCAGCACCATCAGCATCGGGGGCACCGCCCGCTCCTGCGCTTCCGCTCGCATCGGCCGTGACGGGCGCCCCGTGCTCCTCACGCACCACGGACTCCCCGCGTGCCTCGGGCCGCTCACGCACCGCGGACTCCCCACGCGCCTCGGGCCGTTCGGCAGTCCGGGACCCGTCGGTCGTCTTCACCGCGGCGGACGCGCCGGCCTCTCCGGCCGTCGCCGCACCGTCCGTCGCCGGGCCGTCCGTCTGCGGGCCGTCCGCGTGCCTGCCGTCCGCCGGACTCGTACCAGCACCCATGAACGCTCCTCGGTTCCGGGTCAGCCGGCGGATGCGGCGGAGGCCTCGGCGGCAGCGCGCTCGGCCGCCTCGACCACGTTGACGAGCAACTGGGCACGGGTCATGGGGCCGACGCCGCCCGGGTTCGGGGCGACCCATGCGGCCACCTCGGCCACACCGGGGTGGACGTCGCCGACGATCTTGCCGTTCTCGTCCCGGCTGACGCCGACGTCCAGCACGGCCGCGCCGGGCTTCACGTCCTCGGGCTTGATCAGGTGGGGCACACCGGCGGCGGCGACGATGATGTCCGCCTGCCGGAGGTGTGCGGAGAGGTCACGGGTGCCGGTGTGGCACTGGGTGACGGTCGCGTTCTCGGACTTGCGCGTCAGCAGCAGCGGGAGCGGCCGGCCGATGGTCACGCCCCGTCCGACGACGACGACATGGGCACCGTTGATCTCGACGCCGTGGCGGCGCAGCAGGGTGACCACGCCCTGGGGGGTGCACGGCAGCGGGCCGCTCTCGTTCAGCACGAGCTTGCCCAGACTCATCGGGTGCAGCCCGTCCGCGTCCTTCGCCGGGTCCATCAGCTCCAGGATGCGGTTGGTGTCGATCCCGTCGGGAAGGGGGAGCTGCACGATGTAACCCGTGCACTCGGGGTCGGCGTTGAGCTCCCGCACGACCTCCTCGATCTCCTCCTGGGTGGCGGTACCGGGGAGTTCACGCTGGATGGACCCCATGCCGACCTGGGCGCAGTCGCGGTGCTTGCCGTTCACGTACCAGCGGCTGCCCGGGTCGTCGCCGACGAGCAGGGTTCCGAGGCCGGGGGTGATGCCCTGTGCCTTGAGGGCCGCCACGCGGACGGTCAGATCGGACTTGATCGCAGCTGCGGTGGCCTTGCCATCGAGAATCTGGGCAGTCATGGGACCCATCCTCGCGGATGACCCCTCCCGGGTACCAATCCGGTCTGCCCGGTGGACACGAGATTGCACTTGCACAACGCATTGGGCAAAGAGCTGGACAAAATATGGATGTCACGACGACGATAAGTCCCGCATCACCGCGGACAGTGTCGGGGGGACCACCGTTCAGATCGCACTGCACACGTTTCCTCCGCCCGGGCCGCGTCGTCCCCGCACTTCAAACGGAGGAACCTCGCCATGAGCTTCGGCGACCCCAACAACCCCTACGGCCAGCAGCAGGGTGGACAGCCGGGCGGGCAGCCGGGCTACGGCTATCCACAGCAGGCCCCGCAGGGCGTGCCCCAGCAGGGTTACGGCTACCCGCAGGCACCGCCGGTCCCCGGCGGCGGCTACCCCGGTGGCCCCACCGAGATGCCCGGCGGGGTGAAGGCCGCCCGCGTCATGCTCTACGTCCTTGGCGGTTTCCAGGTCATCGGCGCAATCGTCATGGTCATCGGGGGCGCCTGGCTGAGCGACAAACTGACCGGTGCCGATTCGCCGTACGACTCGGCCGACGCCCAGAACGCGGCCAACATCAGCATGGGCGTGTTCGTCGTCGTCGGTATCCTGACCCTCGGGATCGCACTGTGGGCGATCCTGACCGCCGCCAAGTTCACCTCCGGCGGTAACGGAATCCGCATCTCGGCGATCGTGTACGGCTCCTTCGTCACGCTCTTCAGCGTCGTCAGCCTGCTGGGGGCGAATGTCTTCGCCCTCATCAGCATCGCACTGGGCATCATGATCATCGTCTTCTGCGCCAAGCAGGACGGCGCACAGTGGTTCCAGCGTCCGCGCTACTGACGCACCGCACCACGGTGCGCACTCCGTTCGCGGGGCACACGAAGGCCGTACATCCGCCCGACCGGCGGGTCTGCGGCCTTCAGCCGTTTCCGGGCGCCTTCGTGGTCCGCTCCATGACGACGAACGAGCCCGCCTCCCGGGTGATCCGGTAGCGCGCCTCCGGGTGGAGCTGCTCGGCGTACTTCACCGGGTCGTCGATCGGGCGCGACCAGCCGAAGTCCAGGTTGATCGCGACGACGTCGGGGGCGGTGCCGGGGGCGCCGCCGATCCAGTAGACGGTGCGGTCCGCGGTCAGGTGCGCCATCAGCGTGATGTCCGTCTCCACCCGGGCGCCGACCGGAATGGCGTCGAGCGCCTCTTCGGCCGCGTGGGTGCGCGCGTCCGCCCGGTACGTCTCCGGCCGCAGCAGGTCGCGGAGCGGCAGGTGCTGGGTGAGGGTGACGGCGATCGCCGTGGCCACCGGGACGGCGACGTTCGCGTAGGAGGCGAGCCAGGGCCGTCCCGATCCCTTGCTGCGGCGGACGCCGTCGGCCATGGCGAGGAAGACCACCGGCATGAGGATCGCGCTGTAGTGCCAGACCATGCCCCAGTGGTTGGAGTCCTGGGAGAGCAGCCGCCAGCCGAGCGTGGGCAGGACCAGCAGGATCAGGGGTGAGCGGAGCGCCATGAACGCCGTGATGCCGACCAGGAAGACCAGCATCTCCACCTTGACCGAGGAGTCCAGCACGCCCAGGACGGAGTCGAGCAGGGAGACCTCCTGCCCGCCGTTCTCCTCGATCTTCTTCCAGTAGTCGTACGTCCCCGCGCTGCTGGCCGCCGGTATGAGCACCAGCACCGTCAGTGCGAACGCGAAGACTCCGAAGGCGGCCAGCAGGAAGCCCTGGAGGCGCCGGCCGTACAGGGCCAGGAGTCCGCCCACGACGGCGACGGTGATGCCGAGGTCCTCCTTGACCAGGACCAGCGGCAGCGACCACAGGACGACGGCCCGCCACCGCCCCATGAGCAGGCCGCGGCAGACGAGCGCGACCAGCGGGACGGCGAGGGCGATCTCGTGGAAGTCGGCCTTGACCGCTTCCTGGAGCCCCCAGGACAGCCCGTACGCGACCATGGCGCACAGGCCGGAGCGTCCGCCCAGGAGCTGCTGGACGGTACGGCCGACGACGACGGCGGACGCGGCGAACAGCGCGGCCTGGGCGAACAGCAGGGCGGCGGCGGACGGCCAGATCCAGTAGAGCGGGACGAGGAGCGCCACCACGGGGCTGAAGTGGTCGCCGAGGATCAGGTATCCCGGGCCCTTGATGTCGACGACCGGGGCGTCCAACCCGGCGTAGGCGCGCAGCTCCTGCTCGAAGATCCCCAGGTCCCAGGAGGGCGACTGGAAGTGGCGGTACCGCAGGTAGGCGTAGAGGAAGTAGAGGGCGCACAGGAGGACGGCGGTGATCAGGTACGGGCGCGGCGGGGCCGGGTGCATCCGTCCGGCGGCCGGTTCCGGGGCCTGTTCGCCGGGCACGTCGGTATCGCTCTGGTTCAGGTCAAGCACGATGCCCCCGCAACGGAGTCCCTCACTGGATCACTGCCGGCCGGTCGCACCGGTCCCTCCCGCTCCGGCCCGGCAAGGCCATTCATTAGAACAGAGGGGCGAGCGGGCCCCGTACGCCGGGACGCACCGCAGGCCGCACCCCGGAGAGGGTGCGGCCTGCGGTGGTGGGACGGCCCGGAGGTCAGTGGAAGAAGTGGCGCGTGCCGGTGAAGTACATGGTCACGCCCGCCTTCTTCGCGGCCTCGACGACGAGCTCGTCGCGGACCGATCCGCCCGGCTGGACGACGGCCTTGATGCCGGCGGCGGTCAGGATCTCCAGACCGTCGGGGAAGGGGAAGAAGGCGTCGGACGCGGCGTAGGCGCCCCGGGCCCGCTCCTCGCCCGCCCGCTCGACGGCGAGCTTCGCGGAGTCGACGCGGTTGACCTGGCCCATGCCGACGCCGACCGAGGCGCCGTCCTTGGCGAGCAGGATCGCGTTGGACTTGACGGCGCGGCACGCCTTCCACGCGAAGGCGAGCTCCTCCAGCTCCTCGGCGGACAGCGCCTCGCCGGTCGCCAGGGTCCAGTGCGCCGGGTCGTCCCCGTCGGCCTGGAGCCGGTCGGTGACCTGGAGCAGCGCGCCGCCGTCGATCGGCTTCACCTCGAACGCCGCGGCGGGGGCCTCGGGGCAGCGCAGCACCCGGATGTTCTTCTTCCGGGCGAGCACCTCGACGGCGCCGTCCTCGTAGGCCGGGGCGACGATGACCTCGGTGAAGATCTCCGCGACCTGCTCGGCCAGCGCGACGGTCACCGGCCGGTTGACGGCGATGACGCCGCCGAACGCGGAGAGCGGGTCGCAGGCGTGGGCGTTGCGGTGCGCCGTGGCGACGTCGTCGGCGACGGCGATGCCGCACGGGTTGGCGTGCTTGATGATCGCGACGCACGGCTCGGCGTGGTCGTAGGCGGCGCGGCGCGCGGCGTCGGTGTCCGTGTAGTTGTTGTAGGACATCTCCTTGCCGTGCAGCTGCTCGGCCTCGGCGAGACCGCCCTCGCCCGAGGTGTAGAGCGCGGCGGGCTGGTGCGGGTTCTCGCCGTAGCGCAGGACGCTGGTGCGCGCGAAGGTGTCGCCGAGGAACTCGGGGAGGCCGGAGTCGCCTGAGGCCGCGTAGCCGTCGGCGAACCAGGAGGCGACGGCGACGTCGTACGCGGCGGTGTGCTGGAAGGCCTCGGCGGCGAGCCGCTTGCGGGCGGTCAGGTCGAAGCCGCCCGCGGCGACCGCGGCGAGGACGTCGGCGTAACGCTCCGGGCTGGTCACGACGGCTACGGACGGGTGGTTCTTGGCGGCGGCGCGGACCATCGACGGTCCGCCGATGTCGATCTGCTCCACGCACTCGTCGTCGGAGGCACCGGACGCGACGGTCGCCTTGAACGGGTACAGGTTGACGACCACCAGGTCGAAGGGCTCCACCCCGAGCTCGGCGAGCTGCTCACGGTGGGTGTCCAGGCGCAGGTCGGCGAGGATGCCCGCGTGCACGCGGGGGTGCAGCGTCTTGACGCGGCCGTCGAGGCACTCGGGGAAGCCGGTGAGCTCCTCGACCTTGGTGACCGGTACACCGGCGGCTGCGATCTTCCCGGCGGTGGAGCCGGTGGACACCAGCTCGACACCCGCCTCGTGCAGACCGCGGGCGAGGTCTTCGAGCCCCGTCTTGTCGTAGACACTGACCAGGGCGCGACGGATGGGCTTATTCACCGACATGACCGAGATGAACCTTTCGTCCCTCAATGCGATAGCCGTCACGGGCGAGCCGCCCCACGGCCTCGACGAGCAGCTTGCGCTCGACTTCCTTGATGCGTTCGTGGAGGGCGGCTTCGCCCTCCACCGTTTCCTCTTCGGTCACCTCGACCACGCCCTGCGCGATGATCGGACCGGTGTCGACGCCGTCGTCGACGAAGTGGACGGTGCACCCGGTGACCTTCACGCCGTACGCGAGCGCGTCGCGCACACCGTGGGCACCGGGAAAGCTGGGGAGCAGGGCGGGGTGGGTGTTGACGACCCGGCCGCCGAACTCGGCCAGGAAGTCCTTGCCCACGATCTTCATGAACCCCGCGGACACGACGAGGTCCGGGCGGTGCTCCGCCACGGCCGCGGTCAGGGCCGCGTCCCACGCCTCGCGGGTCGCGTACGCGCCGAGCCTGCACACGAAGGTGGGGAGCCCGGCGCGCTCGGCGCGTTCGATGCCGACGGTGCCGTTGCGGTCCGCGCCGACGGCGACGATCCGGGCGCCGTAGCCCTCGGGATCGTCACCGATCGCGTCGAGGAGCGCCTGGAGGTTCGTGCCTGAGCCGGAGACGAGCACGACCACGCGGGCCGGAGCGGCGGAGGAGGGCGGGGAGGCCACGGCGGGGCCCTTTCTCGCGTGGTGGAGCGGATACGCGATGTGCAGGAGGTGCGTTTGTATGGTCGTACGAAAGAAGCTCACCCCGCGATACGGGGAACTCTACGAACGGTCCGACCGTCAGCAACGATACCGGCACACCCGGCGGCCCCCACGGGACGGGGGCGTGGCCGGGAGGTAGCGTCAGGGGACAGGGAACCGCCCCCGGGCGGAAATGACGAGATGGGGAAGACGTTCACCACATGCCGGACCGCCTCCGCACCGCCCTTGGCCACCCGCTGCCCGAGCGGGCCTCCATGCTGATGCGGGAACGCCAGTCCTCATCACCGGACTCCTCCTCGGGCCCGGGCTCCCCGTCGGGACCGGAGCCCTCCCGGGGCCCGGACGCACCGGCGGGCTCCGCCTCCGGATCCTCTTCGTCCGGATCGCCGTCGTCCGGATCGCCTGCCGCGGGATCGTCCTCGCCGGGTCGGAGGGGTTCCTCCTCCGGGTCCTCGGACGACAATCCGTTCGCGGCGCCGCCCGAGGACCGGCCCGACCAGCCCTGGCAGCCCCGCCGCCCCTCCCGGGCGCAGGGACAGCACGGCGACGGCGGGAACGGCGACGGCGCCGAGGGGCACTCCGACGACCGCCCGGCCTGGGGCAGTCAGTGGAGCGACCAGCAGCCCGGCAGGCAGGGCGGCGGGTTCGGCGGCCGCCCCGGCGGCGCCGGCGGACAGGGCGGCGGACCCGAGGGCAGCCCCGGCGGTCTGCGCTGGGACCCGACCGATCCGGCCCAGCGGCGTGCGCGCTACGCGGTGCTCGGCGGCATGTGGGCGTTCTTCTTCGCCCTCTTCGACTTCCCCGAGATCGCGATGCTCCTGGGCGCGCTCGCCGTGTACTGGTCGATCAGCGCCCTGCGCGGCGGCCCGAAGAAGGCCCCGGACGGCGCCGCGGGCGACGCGGACCGCACGGCCGTCACCCCGGCCCAGGGCACTGCGCCCGGCACCCTCCCCCGGGGCGCGCAGAACAACGGCCGCCAGCAGACGACGGCGGCGGTCAGCGGCCTGGTGACGGCCGTGCTGGCCCTGGCCATCGTGGCCACCGGCTACACGGTCCAGCTGGTCTACCGCGACTACTACACCTGTGTGAACGACGCGCTCACCAAGTCCGGCGCCCTCGCCTGCAACGAGAAGCTGCCGGATCCGCTGGAGCCCTTCTTCGGCGTGAAGAAGTAGCACCTCCGGAGTGAACCTCCGCGCGCACGCGCCCGTTCACTCCGCAGCGTCCTCCCGGCCGGGTTCCGGGTGCCCCGGGGCACCCTCCCGGCCGGTGGGCTCCGCGGGCCCGGTGTCCTGGTCGGCGGGCTGCGCGGGCCGGGTGTCGTCCCGGCGGGTGGGCTTCTTCTGCTGCTGCTCCGGGTCCCGCTCCGGCTTCTGCTGCTGCTCCGGCTCCTGCCGCTCCCGGGTCTGCTCCGGGGCGGTCTTCCGTCCCTCGACGGGCTTCTGTCCCTCGACGGACTTCTGCGCCCCGAGGGGCGTCGTGGCCGGGGTGGGCGTCCGCGCCCCGTCCTGCGCCCGCGCACCGACCGGCTTCTGCGCCTGGTCCGGTGACTGTGTATCAGCGGGTGCCGGTGCATCGGCCGGCGTCCCCGGCCGCGTGCGCACGGAGAGGTCCGTCAGCGAAGCGCCCGACTTCTTGAGCGCCGCCCAGCGGGCCTCCCGCGCCCCGTCCTCGTGCCAGGGGTCGGCCGACAGGAAGTCGTACGGCTCCGCCTGCACATCCGTGTCATCCGGCTCCTTCTCGGCTCCGCGCTTCGCCCGCTTCCCTGATCTCCGCTTCGACTTCGGCTTCGGCTCGGGCTTCGGTGCGGACTCCTCCGTCTGCGCCGCCTCGCCCCCGGCCGCGGCCAGGCGCCATGCCCAGCGGTGTTCCCTGAGCCGCCAGGCCCTCAGCGACAGCGCCACCGGTACGCCGATCACGGCCGTCCAGGCAAGCGCGGCCGGGCCCACCAGCCACCACACGGGACCGAACTCCGTCAGCGCGCCGGTGCCCAGCGGACCACCCGACACAGCCGCCAGGACCGCCGTGCCGGTACCGCAGCCGACGGCGGCCAGCCCCGCCACCAGCGCGGTCCGCCTCTGACTCCACGTCTCCGTGCGCACCCCGCGCACCGGGACCGCGCCGAGCGCGACGAACCGGGCGACGACCAGGCCCGCCACCGCCGGCACGGCGGCGGCCGCCCAGTTCGCACCGGTCCCCGGGCCGTGCGACGGCACCGCGGCGAGTAGGGGGAAGTCCGGCAGCGCGGGCGGCCCGGTGAAGGCGAACGGGGTGGCGGTGGACGAGGTGCCCAGGGCGAACCCCGGTCCGAGGCCGTAGGCGGCCCCCCACACCGCCGCGTTCGGGACGAAGGCCATCGCCAGCAGGAGGACGGAGATCCGGCCCGCCCAGTCGCCCGACAGGCCGAGGAACGACTCCCTCGCCGCGCCCGAATGCCACACCAGCGCCACCGCGACCAGCAGCGCCCCGCCTCCCAGCAGCGTGAGCACCCCGGCGGCGGCCGAACGGAGGACCACTCCCGCTTCCGACCGCACCTGGGAGCGCGCCGCCGCCTCCTGCACCCGGAGCGGCGCCCAGACCAGCAGCGGGGTCAGCGGCCGGCCGCGTGCCGTCCACACGCCCGCGGCGGCAGCGGCCGCGACCACGGCGGTGGCGGGGAACGCGATCGACGCCCGGTCAGCGGCCAGCGCCCCGCCTCGCGCGTACTCCGCGGAAGCCAGCACCACCAGCAGATATCCGGCGCTCACCGCACAGAACGCCCCGACCGCCGAGTGCCCGCCGAGAGGCTTCCCCTCGGTCTCCGCCGAGTCCCGGGCGGCCCGGTACACGAGCCACACCGGCAGCGCGCCGAGCAGCAGCGGGACCGTGCCCACGGGCGCGGGGTGTCCGCCCATGGTGTCGGCTCTCACGAGTTCGGCGCCGTGCGCCAGCAACCAGACGCCGGCCGCCACATGGAGGGCGCCACCGGGTCCGCTGTCGGGGTACGGAGAACTGATCCACAGCAGCATGACCAGGACGGCCAGCGAGCCGAGGCCGAGCCCCGCCGCGAGGACTCCTCGCACGAAAGCGGAGGCCAGGGCGGCGGACCTGTTCCGCTCGGCCGACAACATCGGGCTGCGCTCGGTCACTTGGGTCACGCCGCCATGCTGCCAACGACACGCGCTTTTTCCGTGTAACGAGCGAATGGCCGCTGTGTCGCCCAATATATGCTTATGTACTTTTTCACCTGGTGGAGTGCTCTCGGAGACGGAGGCCGGGCATGACACGGAAGGCCGCCGGTCACGCCCCCGCTGCCCCGCTGCCCTCCCCCAAGGAGCGCCGCAGGCTGCGCGAGGCGAAGGAACTGAGTGAGCGACAGGTCGCATCGGCCGTGGGCGTCACACCCGCCACGGTCCGCGCCTGGGAGACGGGGCGCGCCAGCCCCCGGGGCCGCCGGCTCGCGGCCTACGCCCGACTGATCGGCTGCGCCGAACCCCCTGCCGCCCCGGACCACGCACCGGACCTCTCCGCCGACGCGCACGGACGCGGGAGCGGGAACGGGAGAGAGACCGGGAGCGGGAGCGGGAGCGAAAGCGGGAAACGTACGGCGTCCGCGGCGGGGACGGCCGCGCGGAAGGTGACCGCACAGGACGTGACCGCGGCAGCGGCACCCGCCGCCGAGGAGGAGCCGGCCGCGCGGGAGGCATCCGCCCCGGAGGAAACCCCACCCGGGGCGCCCGTACCGGACGCGTCGGGTGCCGTCGTACCGCAGCCGCGGGAGGGTCTCACCGCCGAGGAGGCGTACGACGCGCTGTACGGGCGTACCGCTCCGGGGCTCACCCGCCAGGTGTATCTGCTGACCGGCCATCGGAGGCTGACGCGGGAGGCCGTCGAGCACGCGTTCCGGATCGCCTGGCAGCGCTGGCCCGAGGTGGCCACGGACCGGGATCCGGCAGGCTGGGTGCGGGCGGTCGCGTACGAGTACGCGATGTCACCGTGGCACCGGCTGCGCCGTACGCACCGCCAGACCGATCCGCTGCCCGAGGACCCGGCCCACCGTGCGCTGCTCGGCGCGCTGCTCGGCCTGCCGCCTGCTTACCGCCGCACGCTCCTGCTGCACGACGGTGTGGGCCTGGGGCTCGCGGAGACGGCCGCGGAGACGGAGGCGAGCACCCCCGCGGCGGCGGGCAGGCTGCTGACCGCGCGGGCCGCCGTCGCCGAGCGGCTGCCCGCACCGGCGGACCCCGCCGGTCCCGGCGCCGGGACCGCGCAGCTCAGCGAACCGCTCGCTGCGCTCGCCCTCGCGGAGGACGTGCCCTCTCCACCGGCCGCCCCCGCGGTCCGCGCGGGCGGCGAACGCGTCGCGGAGCTCTGGACCCGTGCCGCACTCTGCTTCGGGGTGCTGCTCATCGGGGCGACCTCCTTCACGCTCCACACGGCGCCCACGCACTACGAGCAGCCGCTGGCGCCGGCCGAACGGGTCGGTGGTGTCCCCCCGCTGGGCGGACCCGAGAAGCTGACGCCCCAGGACCTGAAGCTGCAGAAGGCGCTGAAGGGGGAGTTCGCCCACGGCCCGGAGCGACTCGTTCCACGCGTTCCCTGACCGGATGCCACGGCCCCGACCAGGGCCGGAATACCGGGCGCCGGGTGTCCGGGATGCCGGGTGTCCGGGGTGCTGTAGCTGCCGGGTTTCCGGATCCCCGCCGCCCCACGTCGCGACTCCGGAACTCCGGAACTCCGGAACTCCGGAACTCCGGAACTCCGGAACTCCGGAACTCCGGAACTCCGGAACTCCGGAACTCCGGAACGGAAACGGCGCGGGCCCGCACCCCCACCGCCCGGGGGTGGGGGTTTGGT
>NZ_JBEXRT010000062.1:0-29209 GCF_040613235.1 Streptomyces sp. NPDC006296
GCCCCCCCGCCCGACCGGCGCCCCGCCCCCCCACTACGCCCCCCCCCCGCCGGGGGCGCGGCGCGCCGGAGTCAGAGGCCCAGCTCGGCCGTGTGCAGCCGGGCCAGCGCGTCCTTGTCACCGTCCAGCTCCACCCGTGCCGCGTCCTGCCGGCCCGCGGCGAACAGCAGCAGCTCACCGGGCTCCCCGGTGACCGTCACGACCGGGGTCCCCTTGTGGGCCACCGCGGTCTGGCCGTCCGGACGCCGCAGCACCAGCCCCACCGGCGACCGGCGGCCCATCACCCGGGCCGTCTTCTCGGTACGCGACCACAGGACGTCGGCGAACACCGGGTCCAGGTCCCGCTGCGACCAGTCGGGCTGGGCCCGCCGCACGTCCTCCGCGTGGACGTAGAACTCGACGGTGTTGGCCGCCTCGTCCAGCTGCTTCAGACCGAAGGGCGACATCCGCGGCGGACCCGTCCGGATGAGCTGGAGCAGTTCCTCGTACGGCTTGGCGGCGAACTCGGCCTGTACCCGCTCCAGCCGGTTCTTCAGGGCGCCCACCAGGAGCCCGCCCGCCGCGTCCGCGCGGCGTTCACGCACCACGACATGGGCGGCCAGGTCACGGGTCTTCCAGCCACCGCACAGGGTCTGGGCCTCGGGGCCCGCCGCTTCCAACAGATCGGCGAGCAGGAGACGTTCACGCTTGGCATGGGTCGACATGTCCGCCAGCGTACGGCGGCGGCACGCCGTCCGCCCAGTGGACGCACGGCCGGGCGCCCCCGCCGGGCGCGGCACAATGGGCGCATGACCAGCACGCCCGGCCCCGTACCCGCCAGTGACCTCGACCCCGCCGTCGCCGCCCGCATCAAGCGCGGCCCCGACGGGCTCTTCCCGGCCATCGCCCAGCAGTACGACACGGGCGAGGTGCTCATGCTCGGCTGGATGGACGACGAGGCGCTGCACCGCACCCTCACCACGGGCCGCTGCACCTACTGGTCCCGCAGCCGCCGGGAGTACTGGGTCAAGGGGGACACCTCGGGCCACATCCAGCAGGTCAGGTCGGTCGCGCTGGACTGCGACGCCGACACCGTCCTGGTGAAGGTCGACCAGACCGGTGCCGCCTGCCACACCGGCGACCGCACCTGCTTCGACCAGGACGTCCTCCCGCTCACCGCGCCCCGATAAGGTCAGCCATGGATCTCGAGACCTTCCGCAAGCTCGCCGTCGACCGCCGTGTCGTCCCCGTCAGCCGCCGGCTCCTCGCGGACGGCGACACCCCGGTCGGGCTCTACCGCAAGCTCGCGGCCGAACGCCCCGGCACGTTCCTCCTCGAATCCGCGGAGAACGGCCGCACCTGGTCCCGCTACTCCTTCGTCGGGGTGCGCAGCGCCGCCACCCTGACGGTCGTCGACGGCCAGGCCCGCTGGCTCGGCACCCCGCCCGTCGGGGTGCCCGTCGACGGCGACCCGCTGGAGGCGCTGCGCGCCACCGTCGAGACCCTTCACACCCCCCGCGACCTGGTCGGCGACGAGGGCCTGCCGCCCTTCACCGGCGGGATGGTCGGCTACCTCGGCTACGACGTCGTACGCCGCCTGGAGCGGATCACCGAGCACGGCGGCGACGACCTGCGGCTCCCCGAGCTCACGATGCTCCTCACCTCGGACCTCGCCGTGCTCGACCACGGCACCGGCACGGTCCTGCTGATCGCCAACGCCATCAACCACAACGACCTGGACACCGGCGTCGACGAGGCCTACCAGGACGCGGTCGCCCGGCTGGACGCCATGGAGCGCGACCTGTCCCGCCCGGTCGAGAACGCCCCCGCGGCCCTGCCCCCCTCCGAGCTCCCGCCGTACACCGCGCTCTGGGGCGGCCGGGCGTTCAGGGACGCCGTCGAGGACGTCAAGGAGCGCATCAGGGCCGGCGAGGCCTTCCAGGTCGTGCCCTCCCAGCGCTTCGAGACGCCGTGCACCGCGTCCGCCCTGGACGTCTACCGGGTGCTGCGCGCCACCAACCCGTCGCCGTACATGTACCTCCTGCGCCTCGACGGCTTCGACGTCGTCGGCTCCAGCCCGGAGGCGCTCGTCAAGGTCGAGGACGGCCGGGCGATGGTCCACCCGATCGCGGGGACCCGGCACCGCGGTGCGACGCCGCAGGAGGACCAGGCGCTCGCCGACGAGCTCCTCGCCGACCCCAAGGAGCGCGCCGAGCACCTGATGCTCGTCGACCTCGGCCGCAACGACCTGGGACGGGTCTGCGAACCCGGCAGCGTCGAGGTCGTCGACTTCATGTCCGTCGAGCGGTACTCGCACGTGATGCACATCGTCTCCACCGTCACCGGACGCGTCGCCGAGGACCGCAGCGCCTTCGACGTGCTCACCGCGTGCTTCCCCGCCGGCACCCTCTCCGGTGCGCCCAAGCCCCGCGCGCTCCAGATCATCGAGGAGCTCGAACCCACCCGCCGCGGCCTCTACGGGGGCTGCGTCGGCTACCTCGACTTCGCCGGGGACTCCGACACCGCCATCGCCATCCGGACCGCCCTGCTCCGCGACGGGACCGCGTACGTGCAGGCCGGAGCGGGCGTCGTCGCCGACTCCGACCCGGTCGCCGAGGACACCGAGTGCCGCAACAAGGCCGCCGCGGTGCTGCGGGCCGTGCACACGGCGAACCGGCTCCGGGCCGAGTGAGCCGATAGGGGATAGTGGGACGGGTGAGTGCCGTTCCCGTACCCCAGCCCCGTGCCGCCTCCGCGCCCGACAGCGCGGGAAGCCGCCGAAGCCTGGGCGCCGGCCTGCTCCTCGGCGCGGCCGGCGCCACCGTCGTCCTCCTCGCCTCGGGCCGTACCTGGGCCGAGGGCAAGGCCGCCGTCGGCGGCGGCGTCCTGCCGCTCAGCGCCGACGGCCAGGACGTCACCGGCCTCCCCGCGGCCCTCGCCGTCGTCGGCCTGGCCGCCCTCGTCGCCGTCTTCGCCGTCCGCGGCACCGGCCGGCTCGTCGTCGCCGGGCTGCTCGCCCTCAGCGGCCTCGGCGCCGGGCTCAGCGCCTTCGCCGGAGCCTCCGACCGGGCCGCCCTGGACGAGCGGGCCGCGCAGACCACCGGCAACACCTCGGCCACCGTCCAGGCCCTCAGCCACACCGCCTGGCCCTACATCACCGCGGCCGGCGGCCTGCTGATCCTGCTCGCCGGCCTGCTGGCCCTGCGCTACGGCCGCCGCTGGCCCGCCATGTCGGGGCGGTACGAACGCGACGGGACCCCCCGTCCCCGCAAGGCGCCCCGCACCGCCCCGGACCCCGAACGGCCCGAGGAACTGTGGAAGGCGCTGGACCGCGGCGAGGACCCCACGCGCGAGGCATGACCCCCCGCCCCGCGCCCACCCGCACGTGCGGGACAATGGAAGCGGGCTTTCCCAGCAGCGAACACCTTCAGCGCAACATCAACGAGGAGCAACTCATGGCGGGCAGCAGCCACGGACACACCCCGGCCGCCTGGACCGGTGTCATCATCTCCTTCATCGGCTTCTGCGTCGCGGGCCTCTTCATGGTCGCGGCGAACACCCTCGGCTTCTGGGCCGGTGTCGTCGTCGCCGCTCTCGGCGGGGTCGTGGGTCTCGCCATGAAGATGGCCGGCCTCGGCATGCCGAAGGAGTCCGACGAGATGGCGGCCGCCAGGGCCCGCGCCTCCCAGGCCCAGATCACGGCCTGACCGGGCCCCGGGGGACCGGCCACGACCACCCCGGGGGACCACGCGCGCGCACCGGTCCCCGACACGACGCGAGGCGCAGCCCGACCGGGCTGCGCCTTTCCGCGTCAGCGGGGACAATCGCCGGGTGGACGCCTCAGCCTCTCCCGCACCCGCCGCCCCCGGACCTGCCCCCGAAGCCGGTCCCGGACCGCTGCCGCCCCCCGCCCCGGCCTCCCGGCTCCGCCGCCTAGCCGCCCCCGCCGGGGTGCTGGCCGTCGTCGTCGGGGCCTTCGGCTACGTCGCCGCGGTCGACCCGAACGAGCCCGGGCACTACCCTGTCTGCCCGCTGCTCCGGTTCACCGGCGTGTTCTGCCCCGGGTGCGGCGGGCTCCGCAGCGCGCACGCCTTCGCCCACGGGGACCTCCTCACCGCCCTCGGCGCCAACGCCGCGGCCGTCGCCGGCTACGCCGTCTTCGCCGCCGTCTGGCTGCTCTGGGTGGTCCGGGCGAGCGCGGGCCGCCCGCTGCGGATCGGCCTGGCCCCCCGCTACTGGTGGGGCGTCGGCGCGCTGCTCCTGGTGTTCTCCGTGGTCAGGAACCTGCCGTTCGGTTCCGCGCTGGCGCCGTGAATGACCAGGAAATGGGACGCGGGACCGCCGGATGCGGGCCCTGAGCCCTCCTGCGGATACCATCGAGATGGCTGATCCTGTACCCAATCACCGCTTCGGAAGGGGGCCGCTCGCGTGAGTGTGCTCGACGAGATCATCGACGGCGTACGCGCCGACCTCGCGGAGCGGCAGGCGCGCGTCAGCCTCGACGAGCTCAAGGAACGCGCCGCGCGCGCTCCCCGGGCCAAGGACGGAGTCGCCGCCCTGCGCGGCGAGGGCGTGACCGTCATCTGCGAGGTCAAGCGCTCCAGCCCCTCCAAGGGAGCCCTGGCCGCCATCGCCGACCCGGCCGCGCTCGCCGCGGACTACGAGGCCGGCGGGGCGTCCGTCATCTCGGTCCTCACCGAGGAGCGCCGCTTCGGCGGCTCGCTCGCCGACCTGGAGGCCGTCCGCGCCAAGGTCGACATCCCGGTCCTGCGCAAGGACTTCATCGTCACCTCGTACCAGCTGTGGGAGGCGCGCGCGCACGGCGCCGACCTCGCCCTGCTGATCGTCGCCGCCCTCGACCAGGAGGCGCTGGTCTCGCTGATCGAGCGCGCCGGGTCGATCGGCCTGACGCCGATCGTCGAGGCGCACGACGAGGAGGAGGCGGAGCGCGCCGTGGACGCCGGGGCGAAGATCATCGGTGTCAACGCGCGCAACCTCAAGGACCTCAAGGTCGACCGTTCCACCTTCGAACGCGTCGCCCCGGAGATCCCCGACCACATCGTCAAGGTCGCCGAGTCCGGCGTCCGCGGCCCGCACGACCTCATCGCCTACGCCAACGCCGGCGCGGACGCGGTGCTCGTAGGCGAGTCCCTGGTCACCGGCCGCGACCCCCGGGCCGCCGTCGCCGACCTGGTCGCCGCCGGCGCCCACCCCGCCCTCCGGCACGGGCGGGGCTGACCCGCACCCGTGTCCGCCGACCGTCCCGCCGCCCGCGTCCGGCCGGGCCCGCGCCCCGCCGGGGCGGGCGCCCGGGACGGGTACGTGCCGTCGGCGCGCGGCTGCCGGCCCCCCGTCCTCCGCGGCTGCCGCCCGGCCGTGTCCCTCGGCGGCCCCCGTCCGATGCGCTGCGCGCCGCCCTTCTGGCACCGCGGCTGCCGCGCCCCGGCCCGCCGGGTGCACGGCCGGCGCGTCCGGTACGTCATCGGTGACGAGCCGGGACAGGTCAACGGCATGCGATGGCGCACGGGGTCCGCGCCGTAGCGAGCCCCGGCCGTCGCCCCCCCCCGCCACACGGGGGATCCGCACGCCTCACCGCACCGACCGCCCAGCGGTCGGCGCGGCGCTCCGCCATGGCGCATACGGTGACACCACCTGTTGCGATTCGAGGAGCACGTCGCATGTCGTCCGACTTCTTCATCCCGGACCCCGAGGGTCTGATCCCCAGCGCCGAGGGCTATTTCGGCGCGTTCGGTGGCGCGTTCATCCCGGAGGCGCTGGTCGCCGCCGTGGACGAGGTAGCCGTCGAGTACGACAAGGCCAAGGCGGACCCCGCCTTCGCCGCCGAGCTCAACGCGCTCATGGCCGACTACACCGGCCGACCCAGCGCGCTGACCGAGGTCAGCCGCTTCGCGGAGCACGCCGGGGGAGCCCGCGTCTTCCTCAAGCGGGAGGACCTCAACCACACCGGCTCGCACAAGATCAACAACGTGCTCGGGCAGGCACTGCTCACCAAGCGGATGGGCAAGACCCGCGTCATCGCGGAGACCGGAGCGGGCCAGCACGGCGTCGCCACCGCCACCGCCTGCGCCCTCTTCGGGCTCGAATGCACCATCTACATGGGCGAGATCGACACCGAGCGGCAGGCGCTGAACGTGGCGCGGATGCGGATGCTCGGCGCCGAGGTCGTCGCGGTGAAGTCCGGCTCCCGGACCCTCAAGGACGCCATCAACGAGGCGTTCCGCGACTGGGTCGCCGACGTGGACCGCACCCACTACCTCTTCGGCACCGTCGCCGGGCCGCACCCCTTCCCCGCGATGGTCCGCGACTTCCACCGGGTGATCGGCGTCGAGGCGCGCCGCCAGATCCTGGAGCGCGCGGGCAGGCTGCCGGACGCCGCGATCGCCTGCGTGGGCGGCGGGTCCAACGCCATCGGCCTCTTCCACGCCTTCATCCCGGACGCGGACGTCCGGCTGATCGGCTGCGAACCCGCCGGACACGGCGTGGAGACCGGCGAGCACGCGGCCACCCTCACCGCCGGCGAGCCCGGCATCCTGCACGGCTCGCGCAGCTACGTCCTGCAGGACGAGGAGGGCCAGATCACCGAGCCGTACTCGATCTCCGCCGGACTCGACTACCCGGGCATCGGCCCGGAGCACGCCTACCTCAAGGACGCCGGCCGCGGCGAGTACCGCGCGGTCACCGACGACGCCGCCATGCAGGCGCTGCGCCTGCTCTCCCGCACCGAGGGGATCATCCCGGCCATCGAGAGCGCGCACGCGCTGGCCGGAGCCCTGGAGGTCGGACGGGAGCTCGGCGAGGACGGGCTGATCCTGGTGAACCTGTCCGGCCGCGGCGACAAGGACATGGACACCGCAGCCCGGTACTTCGGGCTGTACGACGGCCCCGACGCGGTCGTCGAGGCCGACGTGGCCGACGGAGAGGAAGAGGTCACCTCATGAGCGGCAACCGAGAGCTTCTCGAAGCGACGCTCGCCCGGGCGGCCGCCGAGGACCGGGCGGCGCTCATCGCCTACCTGCCCGGCGGCTTCCCGACGGTCGACGGCGGCATCGCCGCCGTGCGGGCGGCCGTCGACGGCGGGGCCGACGTCATCGAGGTGGGGCTCCCGCACAGCGACCCGGTGCTCGACGGGCCGGTCATCCAGACCGCCGACGACATCGCGCTGCGCGGCGGCGTCAAGATCGCCGACATCCTGCGCACGGTCCGCGAGGCGCACGCCGCGACGGGCGCGCCGATCCTCGTCATGACCTACTGGAACCCGGTCGACCGGTACGGCGTGGAGCGTTTCACCGCCGAGCTGGCCGAGGCCGGCGGCGCCGGGTGCATCCTGCCCGACCTGCCCGTCCAGGAGTCGGCGCTGTGGAGGGAGCACGCCGAGAAGCACGGTCTCGCGACCGTCTTCGTCGTCGCCCCCAGCAGCAAGGACGCCCGCCTCGCCACCATCACGGCGGCCGGTTCCGGCTTCGTCTACGCCGCCTCCCTGATGGGCGTCACCGGCACCCGCGAATCGGTCGGCCGGGAGGCCCAGGACCTGGTGCGGCGCACCCGCGCCACCACCGACCTGCCGGTCTGCGTGGGCATCGGCGTCTCGACCGCCGAGCACGCCCGGCAGGTCGCCGGCTTCGCGGACGGGGTGATCGTCGGCTCGGCCTTCGTCAAGCGGATGCTGGACGCCCCCGACGAGGCGGCCGGCCTCGCCGCCGTCCGCGCGCTGGCGGGCGAACTGGCCGAAGGTGTTCGAAAGCGCTGACGGCACACCTCACCCGTACGGGTGGACCTGGGACCGGGGAGGCGCTGACGTGCCTCCCCGGTTCGTTGGCGCGGTGTGAGCGAGAAGAACCAGGACCGAAGCAGGGCCGCGCGCGAGCGGCTCGCCCAGCAGCGTGAGCAGGACCGGGCGCGCGAGCGCCGCCGCCGCACGCTGATCGTCTCGACGGCCGTGGTGGGGGTGCTGGCCCTGGCAGGCGTGATCGGGGTCATCGCCGCCAACGCCGGGAAGAGCGGCAAGGACAAGGCGGCCGGGCCCGCCGTCACCCCGTCGGGAGCGAGGGGCGAGGACGGGCTCGCCCTCCAGGTCGGGGCCGCCGACGCGCCGTCCACGCTCACGATCTGGGAGGACTTCCGCTGCCCGGTCTGCGCCCAGTTCGAGAACGCCTTCCGTGACACGATCACGGAGCTCGCCGACAGCGGGCAGCTCAAGGTGGAGTACCACCTCGCCACCATCATCGACGGCAACCTCGGCGGCAGCGGATCACTGCGCGCGGCCAACGCCGCCGCCTGCGCCCAGGACGCCGGGAAGTTCGCCCCGTACCACGACGTCCTCTACCGCAACCAGCCCGCGGAGAGCGACGACGCCTTCGGCGACAACGCCCGGCTGATCGACCTGGCCGGCAAGGTCGACGGCCTGGACACCCCCGCCTTCCGCGGCTGCGTGCAGGACGGCACGCACGACAGCTGGGTCGCGAAGTCCAACAAGGCGTTCGGCGAGGGCGGCTTCGAGGGCACGCCGGCCGCGCTGCTCAACGGCGAGTCGATCTTCCCGAAGAAGGGCGGCGAGCAGATCTCCGTGGCCAACCTCAAGAAGTGGGTGGCGGAGGCCAACCAGGGCAAGAAGCCGGCCACCACGGGGGCCACCCCCTCGCCGTAGCCCGCGCGAGCCCTCCGGCGGGCCCCCGCCGGAGGGCTCGTTACCCAGAAGTTGCCGGACGGCTTGCCGTACGTCCGGTCCGGCAGGGTAGCGTCGACCTCGTCATGAACCTTGCCTTCATTCCCAGCCCGTCGACCGGCGTGATCGAGCTCGGCCCGATCCCGCTCCGCGGCTACGCGTTCTGCATCATCATCGGTGTCTTCGTCGCCGTCTGGTTCGGCAACAAGCGCTGGGTCGCCCGCGGCGGCAGAGCCGGCACCGTCGCCGACATCGCCGTCTGGGCCGTGCCCTTCGGCCTGGTCGGCGGCAGGCTCTACCACGTGATCACCGACTACCAGCTGTACTTCAGCGAGGGTGAGAACTGGGTCGACGCCTTCAAGATCTGGGAAGGCGGCCTGGGCATCTGGGGTGCGATCGCGCTCGGCGCGGTCGGCGCCTGGATCGGCTGCCGCCGCCGCGGCATCCCGCTTCCCGCCTGGGCTGACGCCCTGGCCCCCGGGATCGCCTTCGCCCAGGCGATCGGCCGCTGGGGCAACTGGTTCAACCAGGAGCTGTACGGCCGGCCGACCGACGTGCCCTGGGCCCTCAAGATCAGCGAGGGCACCAACCGCGTCGCCGGCACCTACCACCCGACGTTCCTGTACGAGTCGCTGTGGTGCGTCGGCGTCGCCCTCCTGGTCATCTGGGCGGACCGCCGCTTCACGCTCGGACACGGCCGGGCCTTCGCCCTGTACGTCGCCGCGTACTGCGCGGGCCGCGGATGGATCGAGTACATGCGGGTCGACGAGGCCCACCACGTCCTCGGCCTCCGGCTCAACGTGTGGACCGCGATCATCGTCTTCCTGCTCGCCGTGACCTACATGGTCGTCTCGGCGAAGCTGCGCCCCGGCCGCGAGGAGATCGTCGAGCCCGCCGCCGCGGCGGAGCGGGCCGGGGACGGCGGGGACAGCTCCACCGAGGCTTCCGCCGACGCCGACGCCGAGACTGCTGCCGCCGCCGAGGGCCCCTCCGCCGACGCCTCGGCGGAGACCGCCGGGGACGGCGACGGCACCCCGGCCGACGCCCCGGACGAGGCGACCGGCGCCGCCGGCGGAGCCGCGCCGAAGACCGACGGGACCCCGCAGAAGGCCGACCGGAGCTGACCGCTCCATCCCCCGTGCAGGTGCGAAGGGGCCGCCGGACCCCACAGGTCCGGCGGCCCCTTCGCCGTGTTCACGGCTCCCGGCGCCTTCGCCCTGTTCACGGCTCCCGGCGCCGCCGCGCCAGGGAGAGCGTGCGCCCGGCGGCCGCCACCACCGCCGCGTCGACGAACCGCCCGTCCGGCAGGGCCTGCGCCCCCGCCTCGGCCCGGGACGCCTCCAGGATCTCCTCCGCCGCCTCGACCTCGCGCGCCGTCGGCCGGAACGCCCGCTCGATGACCGGCAGCTGCCGCGGATGGATCGCCGCCCTGCCCAGCAGGCCGAGCCCCCTCCCGTGCGCACAGGACGACCGCAGCGCCGGCAGGTCCCGTACATCGGGGAACACCGACATCACCGGCGGGTCGAGCCCCGCCGCCCGTGCGGCGACCACCACCCGGCTGCGCGGCCAGTCGAGGCCGGCGTCGTCCCGCACCCCCAGGTCCGCCCGGAGGTCCGCCTCACCCAGTGCGACCCCCCGCACGGCGTGGTGCGCCCCGGCGATCGAGTACGCGTGCTCGACCGCCAGCGCCGACTCCAGCAGCGGATACAGCGGCACACCGGGTGCCAGCGCCGCGACGTGGTGCACGGACGCCGCATGGGTGATCTTGGGAAGCCGTATCCCGGACAGCCCCGGCAGGCCCGCCAGCGCCCGCACGTCGGCCTCGCCGTGCACCCGGACATGGACCGGGACCGCCCTCGGGTCCGCGGTGACCGGATCGGACAGCAGCTCCGCCGTCGCCGTGCGCGCGTACTCCTTGCGCTCCGGGGCGACCGCGTCCTCCAGGTCGACGATGACCACGTCCGCGCCCGAACCGAGCGCCTTGGCGACCACCTCTGGCCGGTCCCCGGGGACGTACAGCCAGGTCAGCGGCGTCGGGATCACAGGGCTCCCTCGTCCCGCAGCGCGGCGACCGCCGCTGCGGACAGGCCGAGTCCGGCCAGGATCTCCTCCGTGTCCGCCCCGTGCGGCCGGCCCGCCCAGCGGATCGCCCCGGGAGTCCCCGAGAGCCGGAACAGCACGTTCTGCATCCGCAGCGGTCCCAGCTCGGGGTCGTCGACCTCGGTGATCGTGCCGAGCGCCCGGTACTGCGGGTCCTCCATCACGTCCCGTACGTCATGGATCGGCGCGATCGCCGCCTCGGCCTTCTCGAACGCGTCCACCGCCTCCTGCCGGGTGCGCCGGGAGATCCAGTGGCCCACCGCCTCGTCGAGCTCGTCGGCGTGCTCGGCCCGGGTGCTCCCTGCGGAGAACCACGGCTCCTCGATGAGTTCGGGGCGCCCCACCAGGCGCATCACCCGTTCCGCGACCGACTGCGCGGAGGTGGAGACGGCGACCCAGTGGCCGTCCGCGGTGCGATAGGTGTTGCGCGGGGCGTTGTTGCGGGAGCGGTTGCCGGTCCGCGGCTGCACGTGTCCGAGCTGGTCGTACCAGAGGGGCTGCGGTCCCAGCACGGTCAGGATCGGCTCGATGATCGCCATGTCCACCACCTGCCCCTCCCCGGTGCGGTCGCGGCCGGCCAGCGCCGTCATCACCGCGTACGCCGTGGTGAGCGCCGCGATCGAGTCGGCGAGCCCGAACGGCGGCAGGGTCGGCGGTCCGTCCGGCTCGCCGGTGACGGCGGCGAAGCCGCTCATCGCCTCGGCGAGGGTGCCGAAGCCCGGCCGGTGCGCGTACGGGCCGGTCTGCCCGAAGCCCGTCACCCGGGCCAGGACCAGCCGCGGGTTGACGGCGCGCAGGTCCTCCCAGCCGAGGCCCCAGCGCTCCAGGGTCCCGGGCCGGAAGTTCTCCACGATCACGTCGGTGTCCGCGGCCAGCCGCAGCAGCACGTCCCGGCCGCCGGGAGAGGACAGGTCGAGGGTCAGGGTCCGCTTGTTGCGGCCGAGGAGCTTCCACCACAGGCCGATCCCGTCCTTCGCCGGGCCGTGGCCGCGCGAGGGGTCGGGCTTCCGCGGGTGCTCCACCTTGATGACCTCGGCGCCGAAGTCCCCGAGCATGGTGGCCGCGAGGGGCCCGGCGAAGAGGGTGGCGAGGTCCAGGACGCGCAGGCCCGCGAGCGGCGGGCCCTGCGTGACGGGGGCCGCGGGGGGCGTCGGCGCGCTCATACGGCATCGCTCCCGCCGTGCCGGGGCACGGACACCGGGGCGTCCGGCCGCCGCTGCCGGAGCACCCGGGCGGATCCCCGGGCCACCGCCCGCCCGGCCGCCCCGCGTCCGGGGCCCCTCCGCCGCTCCCGCCCGGGCAGGGGTCGTCGCTCCCGCCCGGCGGAGGCCCACCCGCGCCCGGGGGCCCGGGAGGCGTGGGCGTTCAGGTCCGTGCCGGCGCTGCCGGACACCGCGATCACCGTCATGGGCGGTGCACCTCCTGAAGGGTCAGTTCCGCGAGGGTGTCGAAGCCGACGGAGTCGAAGCCGGGTACGGACGTGGCGAGGCGGTTCTTGAGCGGGGCGGTCCAGTGGGCGGGCAGTGCGGAGGCCCGGCCCGCCAGCAGCCCCGCGAGCGAGCCGGCCGTCGCGCCGTTGGAGTCGGTGTCCCAGCCGCCGGACACCGCACAGCCGATGGAGCGGCCGAAGTCCCCGTCGGCGTGGGTGAGGGCGGCTGCGAGCAGGGCCGCGTTCGGCAGCACGTGCACCCAGTGGTGGGTGGACGCGTACGTGGCGTGCAGCCGGTCCACGACCGTGTCGAAGTCCCGCTCGGCGCGGGCCGCCGCGATGCCCAGGCGCACCGCGCGCGCGTACCGGGAGCGGGGCGGGACCACCCGGAGCCCGGCCGCCAGGCAGCCGTGCACGTCCGTCCCGCCGCCCGCGGCCTCGGCCAGTGCGGCCGCGGTGAACATCGCTCCGTACACCCCGTTCGCGGTATGGGTCAGGACCGCGTCGCGGTGGGCCTGTCCGGCCGCGGCGCCCGGGTCGCCCGGGTGGGTCCAGCCGTGCACGTCGGCCCGGATCGCGGCACCGATCCACTCCCGGAACGGGTTGCGGCGGCGGGCGGTGTCCGGTGGTTCGACACCGTCGAGCAGATTGCGGTAGGCGACGCGTTCCGCGGTGAAGACCCGGCCGGCCGGAAGCTCGTCCAGCCACAGCCGGGCCAGGTCGCACGTGCTGAACCCCCGGCCGTGCCGCTGGAGCAGCAGCAGGGTCAGCAGGGGATGGTCGAGGTCGTCGTCCTCGGGCATCCCGTCGATGTTCTCGGCGAGCGAGGTGGCGGCCGAGCGGCGGTTCCAGGGGTGGGCCGCCGCCAGCGGGCCGGGCAGGCCCCGGGCCGTGAACCATGTGCTGAGCGGCCAGTTGCCGGTGGCGCGCGCCAGGGCGCGGATGCCGTCCAGCGGCAGCTTCTCGACCGGCTTGCCCAGCAGGCATCCCGCGGCCCTCCCGAGCCAGGCCGCGTGCAGCCGGTCGGGCCCGATCGGGACCCCGGGCGGGCGCGGCGCGGGCCAGCGCGGGCAGGCGGCCCGGATCGCGGGCAGCCCGGTCGGCTCGTCTTGAGCCAACGGGCTTTCCAGGAGGTCGAGTTCGTCCAGCAGCCGCTCGGCGAGCACCCGCAGCCCGGGGGGCGCCGCGACCGCGGAGGCACCCGCCCGGTCCGGTGCGGGAGCGCCGCCCGCCGAGCGCCAGCGCTCTGCGATGCCACCGGCGTCCCGGCCGTCCTGCGCGGCCTGGCGCAGCTCGTGCCCCACCAGGTCCTCGGGCTGGACCCAGGTCAGACGGACCGTCACCGCCCGCCGCCCGCCAGCGCGGCGAACGCCGCCTCGTGCGCCCGGCGCCGCGCGGTGTCCCGTACGAAGATCTCGCGGGCCACCTCCGCCAGGGCCCGGGCCGGGGCGTGGAGATCGAGGCGGCTGGCCTCGGCGACCTTTTTCACCCAGGCCGCGGGGATCGCCCGCTCACCGTGCAGCGCACCCGCGAGAGCGCCGCCCATCGTGGCGATCGAGTCGCAGTCGCGGCCGTAGTTGACCGCGCCGAGCACCGTGCGGCGGTAGTCGCCCTCGCCGACGAGCAGCATGCCCAGGGCCACCGGCAGCTCCTCGATGGAGTGCAGCCGGGACGGCCGCCTGGCCCCCAGGGACGGATCGCGGTAGTGCGGCCCGACCGTGTCGAACGGGGCGACGGCGGCCCGCAGCGGCGCCAGCGCCGGCTCGAAGTCCGTGTAGCGGGCCGCCGTCTCGCAGACGGACTCGATCGCCGACCGGGTGCCGTCCTTGGCCACGGCCAGGGCCGCCTCGACGACCGAGGCGGGGGTCGCACCCGGGACGCACGCCGCGGCCACCGCGGCGGCCAGCACCCCGGCGGCCTCCCGGCCGTACGAGGACTGATGCGCCCCGGCGACGTCCAGCGCCTCCGCGTACGCGGCCTCCGGGTGGGCGGCGTTCACCAGGCCGACCGGTGCCATGTACATCGCCGCACCGCAGTTGACGATGTTGCCCGCACCGGCCTCCCGCGGGTCGGCGTGCCCGTAGTGCAGCCGTGTGACGATCCATTTCTCGGCCAGGAAGATTCGTTGCAGGGGGAGCGCCTCCGCCTCCAGCTCCGGGATCCAGCGGGGTCGTGACATCAGGTCCGGCACGAGGTGGTCGGCGACCGAGTAGGCGTCGAGGTGGCCGCGCACCGTCTCGTACACCCGGACCAGCGCATGGGTCATCAAGGTGTCGTCGGTGACGTGCCCGTCACCCTTGTGGTACGGAGCGATGGGGCGCGCGGTCCGCCAGTCGTCGCCGTACCAGGGTCCGACGACGCCGGTCACCCGGCCGCCGTGGCGCTCGGTGATCTGCTCGGGCGTCCAGCCCTCGACGGGGCCGCCGAGCGCGTCCCCCACGGCCGCGCCGACGAGGGATCCGGTGACGCGCTCATCCAGGGTGAGCGTCGCGGTGGCCGGGCCGGCCGCGAGCGACTCGGATGTTTTGGGTGTCATGCCGGAATTGTCCACCCGGGGTGGCCGGTTCCGTGGCTGCGAGCAGTCCGGCGAGTTCGATGAGATCGGTCCCGGCGAGGAGCGGCAGCGCGCACCCGGCCAGCGTCCGGCAGGCCTCCCGCCAGCCCGGGGGCACGGTCGCGGTCCCGCCGAGCGCCCCGGTCAGCGCCCCGGCGAGTGCGGGGGCGGAGTCGGCGACCCGGGACAGGCAGGCGGCGGCGGGCACGGCCTGGGCGAACTCACCCCGGGCGGCGGTCGTCAGCGCGAGGGCGACCGGCACGGTCTCGGCCGCGGCGATGCCGTAGCTGTAGACGTGATCCACGATCTGGTGCTCCAGCACGGGCACGAGCGCGAGGGCGCCGGCGGCCTCGTCGGCGTACTCCCGGGCCAGCCGCACGGCGTGGACGGCGTTGCGGGCGATCTCGGTGCCCTCGGGGAGCCGGTCGAGCGCGGCGTCCACCGCCGTGTCGACGTCCGCGCCCGCGAGTGCCTCGGCGATCGCCGCGGCGACGGCGCGCGCCCCGTGCACCCCGTCACCGTCCTGGGTGTACCGGGCGTCGAACTCGGCGAGCCCGGCCGCCGTCGCCGGATCACCCGGGTGCACGACCGCCAGCACGGCGGCCCGCACACAGGCCGCGTCGTCGAAGTAGTGCGGATTGTCGTGACCGGTGGCGGGCGGGCGCAGGCCGGCGGCCAGATTCCCGAGCCCGGCCCGTACGGAGATCCGGGCGCGGAGCGGCAGGACCGCCGACTCCACCTCCGGCGCCCGGGCGCTCGCGGCGGCCACCTGCGCGGCCAGCGCGTTCCACGACCGGTCGACGGCCTCCCGCACCCGGAGCCCGGGGGAGAGGCCGGGCGTCCGGTCGGCGGCCGCCGCCAGCACGGTCCGAGCGGTGAACGCCGCCCACTCGGCGTCGTCGGACGGCCCGAGCCGCAGCGGTTCCGGCGGCTGGTTCAGGGCGATGGGCACCGGCAGCGTCGTCGTCGCGTTCTGCTCGGCGAAGGTGTCCAGCTCCCGGGTGAGCCGCCTGGTCCACTCCGGCATCCGCGCTGCCCGGTGCCGCGCGGCCGGCCACCCCGCGGCGTCGCCCGAGGCCAGCCCGAGCAGCATCCCCTCGATCCGGGCCCGCCGGTCCGGGGACCCCGGGCCCGGGGTCCGGCTCCCGGAGGCGGTGGTCGCCCGCCCGGCGCCGAGCCGCACGGCCGGCTGCGGGGCGGGATCCGCCGGTGCGGTGCGCGAACCGGGCGCGCGGCCTGCGGTCACCGGGAGTCCCGCCGGGCGCCCGCGGCCCGCACGTCCGCCCCGGGGTGCGGTACGGGGGTACGCCTTGTGCCGCGGTCCGCCGGTGCGCGGTCCTCCCGTGCGCCGTCCGCCGGTGTGTCGTCCGCCGGTACGCAGGCGGACGGCTCCAGCGGAGGGCGGGTACAGGCGGCGGACCCGGCGGTGGCGGACCCTTGCGACGGGCGGTCCGACCCGGCGGGTGCGACGGCGGCCACCCGGCCGGCCCCGGCGGAGCCCTCGCTGCCGGTCCCGGCGGAGCCCTCCAGTCCGGTTCCGACGGTGACCTCCCGGTCGGGTCCGACGGTGGCCGCCCGGCCGGTCCCGGGTGGCGCCGCACCTCGGGCCTCCCAGGCGCCCTCGGCCTCCCGTGAGCCCCGGGCCTCCCGTGCACCCGTGCTCTCCAGTCCACCCCGGGCCTCCCGTGCACTCGTGGTCTCCAGTCCACCCCGGGCCTCGGGCCCACCCCTGGCCTCCCGCCCACCCCTGGCCTCCCGCGCCCCCTCGGCCTCCCGTGCGGCGGGGGTCCCTCGGCGGTCCGCACCGTCGTCCGGGGTCAGCAGCTCGGCGATGTCCAGGACGTGGTAGCCGCGCATCGACGGCAGGCAGCTGCCCCGCACCGGGCCGATCGCCGCCGCCCACGCCCGGGGGATCGACGACTCCCCGTGCAGCGCGCCCGCCAGCGCACCCGCCACGGCGGCCGTGGTGTCGGCGTCACGGCCCATGTTCACCGCGGTGAGCACCGCCGTACGGAAGTCGCCGCGTGCCACCGTGAGCGCGCCGAAGGCCAGACCGACCGCCTCCGGCGCCAGATCCGTCCACGGGTAGCCGCCGATCACCACCGCGGAGCGCACCGCGCGCTCCCCGGTCAGCCGGTCCGGGTACGGGCGCTGGGCCGCCGCGACGGCACGGCGCAGGGAGCGGGCGGTCCAGGAGTCCATCGGCACGACCGAGAGCGCGGCGGCGATCACCGAGGCGAGTCCGGCCCCCGCCATCGCCGCGGCCACCCCCGCCGCGACCGCCTGTCCGCCGTAGATGCCCTCCCCCTCGTGACTGACCCGCCCGTCCACCGCCACCAGACGGGCCGCCTCGGCGGGACGGCCTGCGGCGAACACCCCGAACGGCGCCGCCCGCATCGCGAGACCGTCGCTCCACGCGTGCCGGTGCTGGGCCGAGATCGGGGCGGCGAGGCCGCGCCGCAGGTTCTCCAGCGTGCCGCGCTGGCTGAATCCGGCGCCCCGGAACGGCCCCTCGTCCAGATTCGCGATCCAGTGGTGCCAGGCCCGTTCGACGTGCGCGACGGTCAGCGCCGACCCGTGCCGCGCCAGCAGCAGCCCGGAGAAGATCGCGTACTCCGTGTCGTCGGTCCCGGCCGGATCGTCGCTGACGAAGCCCTCGATGCGGCCCCAGCGGCGACGGATCTCCGAAGGGCGCAGGTTCTCCGCCGGCGCCCCGAGCGCGTCCCCGACCGCGAGCCCCAGCAGCGCGCCCCTGGCCCGGTCGCCCGGGCCGGCCGCCGGGCCGTCCGCCTTCAGCTCCATCGTGTCGACCCCTCACTCGCACCCGTGTCACGCACACGCACCCGTGCCCGTCCGGTCGTGCGAGGTGTTCCCGTTCGCGCCCGGAGAGAGGCACGCATCACGCGCAAATCGACCGCCCGGGTGACGGCTCCTGGGGCAGGTAAGTTCGGCCTTCCTTGCTGGCGGGAGGCCGTTTTCGTGCGTACTTTCGACGGTGCGGAGCGGAAGAGGTGCACGGGGTCGCTCCCGGAGAAGGGGAGAGCTGTGTCCATCATCGAGTCCGACGCCGTACTGCACGAGGCGCACCGCGACAACCACACCCACCGGGACGTCAACGGCGGCTGGCTGCGGCCCGCGGTCTTCGGCGCGATGGACGGCCTCGTCTCCAACCTCGCCCTGATGACCGGCGTCGCCGGCGGGGCGGTCTCCCAGCAGACCATCGTCATCACGGGTCTCGCCGGGCTCGCCGCCGGGGCGTTCTCCATGGCCGCGGGGGAGTACACCTCCGTCGCCTCCCAGCGCGAGCTCGTCGAGGCCGAGCTCGACGTCGAACGGCGTGAGCTGCGCCGGCACCCCAAGGACGAGATGCGGGAACTCGCCGCGCTGTACGAGTCCCGCGGGGTCGAGCCGGCCCTCGCCCAGGAGGTCGCCCGGCAGCTGTCCGAGGACCCCGAGCAGGCGCTGGAGATACACGCCCGCGAGGAACTCGGCATCGACCCGGGCGACCTGCCCTCGCCGCTCGTCGCGGCGCTGTCCTCCTTCGGCGCCTTCGCGCTGGGCGCCCTGCTGCCGCTGCTGCCCTACCTGCTCGGCGCGACCGTCCTGTGGCCCGCCGTGCTGCTGGCGCTGACCGGCCTGTTCGGCTGCGGCGCGGTGGTCGCCCGGGTGACGGCACGCACCTGGTGGTTCAGCGGGCTGCGCCAGCTCCTCCTCGGCGGGGCCGCCGCGGCGATCACGTACGGCCTGGGCGCGCTCTTCGGTGTGGCGGTCGGCTGACCCGGTCCGGAACGGCCCGCGGCCCGGGGCGACCGCCGCACCCCCTGCGTCCGGCCTGCGGGACGGCCGCGGACTCCGGTACGGGCCGCACCTGCGGGAGCGGCCGGCGGTGCCGCCGTCCGGGGCGTCCGGTGTGCTCCGTCGCGGGGGCGTGCGGAGCGGTCCCGGACCGCCGGACCGCACCCGCCGGGCGTCCCGAGGCGGCGGCGCCGTGTGACATACGTCGTGGCCCGGGTCACTGGGCGGACGGGGCGGGCCGTCGTAGAGTGAGACGCTATGCAGAGCTACACATAAGTAGCCGTTACTCGGCGGTTTCGATTCCATGACCGGCGGGCAAGAGCCGTAGACACTCGCGGGCAACGACGCCTGCTCTCTGCGGTCCCCCCGGACAGTGATCCACAAGAATCCGTCCGATCGTGACCCACCGCACCACGCCTCCGTGGTGTCCGCATGTTGGAACACCCTTTCCGCTTTTTGAGAAGCGTTCCATCATGTAACCTGCACGAAATTTCGCAGAGGGCCAGCGTCGTCCCTCGGCACAGCACATGCCACGACGACGACGGGAGAGCCGATGCGTTCCGACGCCTGGTCGCCCATGGACGGTCGCCCTGTCCAGCAGGGGATGTACGACCCCCGTAACGAGCACGACGCCTGTGGTGTCGGGTTCGTGGCCACTCTGACCGGTGTGGCCAGCCATGAGCTGGTCGAGCAGGCGCTGACCGTCTTGCGCAACCTCGAACACCGCGGCGCCACCGGATCCGAGCCCGACTCGGGTGACGGCGCCGGCATCCTCCTCCAGGTCCCGGACGCCTTCCTCCGCGAAGAGGCCGGGTTCCCGCTCCCCGAGGCCGGCTCCTACGCCGTGGGCATCGCCTTCCTGCCCGCCGAGGACTCCACCGACGCGGTCGAGCAGATCGAGAAGATCGCCGCCGAAGAGGGCCTCGACGTCCTCGGCTGGCGTCAGGTCCCGGTCACCCCGGACATCCTCGGCAACGGCGCCCGCGCCGTCATGCCCGAGTTCCGCCAGCTGATCGTCGCCGCACAGGACGCCGCCACCGGCATCGCCCTCGACCGCAGGGCGTTCGTCCTGCGCAAGCGCGCCGAGCGTGAGGCCGGGGTGTACTTCCCCTCGCTCTCCGCCCGCACGATCGTCTACAAGGGCATGCTCACCACCGGGCAGCTGGAGCCGTTCTTCCCGGACCTCTCCGACCACCGCTTCGCCACCACGGTCGCGCTGGTCCACTCCCGCTTCTCGACCAACACCTTCCCCAGCTGGCCGCTCGCCCACCCGTACCGCTTCGTCGCGCACAACGGCGAGATCAACACGGTCAAGGGCAACCGCAACTGGATGAAGGCCCGCGAGTCCCAGCTCGCCTCCAGCCTCTTCGGCGAGGCGCAGCTCGACCGCATCTTCCCCGTCTGCACCCCGGACGCCTCGGACTCCGCCTCCTTCGACGAGGTCCTGGAACTCCTCCACCTCGGCGGCCGCTCCCTGCCGCACTCGGTGCTGATGATGGTCCCCGAGGCCTGGGAGAACCACGCCTCCATGGACCCGGCCCGCCGCGCCTTCTACCAGTACCACTCCACGATGATGGAGCCCTGGGACGGCCCGGCCTGCGTCACCTTCACCGACGGCGTCCAGGTCGGCGCGGTCCTCGACCGCAACGGACTGCGCCCCGGCCGCTACTGGGTCACCGACGACGGCCTCGTCGTCCTCTCCTCCGAGGTCGGCGTCCTGGACATCGACCCCGCCAAGGTCGTCCGCAAGGGCCGCCTCCAGCCCGGCCGGATGTTCCTCGTCGACACCGCCGAGCACCGCATCATCGAGGACGACGAGATCAAGGCGTCCCTCGCCGCCGAGCACCCGTACGAGGAGTGGCTGGAAACCGGCGAGATCGAGCTGGAGGACCTCCCCGAGCGCGAGCACATCGTCCACACCCACGCCTCGGTCACCCGCCGCCAGCAGACCTTCGGCTACACCGAGGAAGAGCTCCGCGTCCTCCTCGCCCCGATGGCCCGCACCGCCGGCGAACCCCTCGGCTCCATGGGCACCGACTCGCCGATCGCCGCGCTCTCCTCGCGCCCCCGCCTGCTCTTCGACTACTTCACCCAGCTCTTCGCGCAGGTCACCAACCCGCCGCTGGACGCCATCCGCGAGGAGCTCGTCACCTCGCTGCGCTCCTCCCTCGGCACCCAGGGCAACCTCCTGGAGCCCTCCGCCGCGTCCTGTCGCAGCGTCACCCTGCCCTTCCCGGTGATCGACAACGACGAGCTGGCCAAGCTCATACACGTCAACGCCGACGGCGACATGCCGGGCATGAAGGCCGCGACCCTCTCCGGCCTCTACCGCGTCAGCGGCGGCGGCGACACCCTCGCCGCACGGATCGAGCAGATCACCCACGAGGTCGACGCCGCCATCGAGGACGGCGCCCGCCTCATCGTCCTGTCCGACCGGCACTCCGACGCCGAGCACGCACCGATCCCCTCGCTGCTGCTCACCTCCGCCGTCCACCACCACCTCATCCGCACCAAGCAGCGCACCCAGGTGGGCCTGCTGGTCGAGGCCGGCGACGTCCGCGAGGTCCACCACGTCGCCCTGCTCATCGGCTACGGCGCCGCCGCGGTCAACCCCTACCTCGCGATGGAGTCCGTCGAGGACCTCGTCCGCGCCGGCACGTTCATCGAGGACATCGAGCCCGAGCTCGCCATCCGCAACCTGATCTACGCCCTCGGCAAGGGCGTCCTCAAGGTCATGTCCAAGATGGGCATCTCGACCGTCGCCTCCTACCGCGGCGCCCAGGTCTTCGAGGCCGTCGGCCTCGACGAGGCCTTCGTCGCCCAGTACTTCAACGGCACCGCCACCAAGATCGGCGGCGCCGGACTCGACGTCGTCGCCAAGGAGGTCGCGGCCCGGCACGCCAAGGCCTACCCGGCCTCCGGCATCTCCGCCTCGCACCGCGCGCTGGAGATCGGCGGCGAGTACCAGTGGCGCCGCGAGGGCGAGCCGCACCTCTTCGACCCGGAGACCGTCTTCCGCCTCCAGCACGCCACCCGCAACCGCCGGTACGACATCTTCAAGAAGTACACCGGCCGGGTCAACGAGCAGTCCGAGCGCCTCATGACCCTGCGCGGCCTGTTCGGCTTCAAGGACGGCCGCGAGCCGATCTCCCTCGACGAGGTCGAGCCCGCCTCCGAGATCGTCAAGCGCTTCTCCACCGGAGCCATGTCCTACGGCTCCATCTCCCAGGAGGCGCACGAGACCCTCGCCGTCGCCATGAACCAGCTCGGCGGCAAGTCCAACACCGGCGAGGGCGGCGAGGACGCCGACCGCCTCTACGACCCGGCGCGCCGCTCGTCCATCAAGCAGGTCGCCTCCGGTCGCTTCGGCGTCACCAGCGAGTACCTGGTCAACGCCGACGACATCCAGATCAAGATGGCGCAGGGCGCCAAGCCCGGCGAGGGCGGCCAGCTCCCCGGCCACAAGGTCTACCCCTGGGTCGCCAAGACCCGGCACTCCACCCCGGGCGTCGGCCTGATCTCGCCCCCGCCGCACCACGACATCTACTCCATCGAGGACCTGGCGCAGCTGATCCACGACCTCAAGAACGCCAACCCGGCGGCCCGCATCCACGTGAAGCTGGTCTCCGAGGTCGGCGTCGGAACGGTCGCGGCCGGCGTCTCCAAGGCCCACGCGGACGTCGTCCTGATCTCCGGCCACGACGGCGGCACCGGCGCCTCGCCGCTCACCTCGCTCAAGCACGCGGGCGGCCCCTGGGAGCTCGGCCTCGCCGAGACCCAGCAGACCCTGCTGCTCAACGGCCTGCGCGACCGCATCGTCGTCCAGACCGACGGCCAGCTCAAGACCGGTCGCGACGTCGTCATCGCCGCCCTGCTGGGCGCCGAGGAGTTCGGTTTCGCGACCGCGCCGCTCGTCGTCTCCGGCTGCGTCATGATGCGCGTCTGCCACCTCGACACCTGCCCCGTCGGCATCGCCACCCAGAACCCCGTCCTGCGCGACCGGTTCTCCGGCAAGGCCGAGTACATCGTCAACTTCTTCGAGTTCATCGCCGAAGAGGTCCGGGAGATCCTCGCCGAGCTCGGCTTCCGCACCATCGAGGAGGCCGTCGGCCACGCCGAACTCCTCGACACCGAGCGCGCCGTCACCCACTGGAAGGCGCAGGGCCTCGACCTCGACCCCCTCTTCCACGTGCCGGAACTCCCCGAGGGCGCGGTGCGCCACCAGGTCGCCGAGCAGGACCACGGCCTCACCAAGGCACTCGACAACGAGCTCATCAGGCTCGCCGCCGACGCCCTGGGCGCCGACAGCCCCGAGGCCGCCCAGCCGGTCCGCGCACAGATCGCGATCCGCAACATCAACCGCACCGTCGGCACCATGCTCGGCCACGAGGTGACCAAGAAGTTCGGCGGTGCGGGCCTGCCCGACGACACCATCGACATCACCTTCACCGGGTCCGCCGGCCAGTCCTTCGGCGCGTTCGTGCCGCGCGGCGTGACCCTACGCCTGGAGGGCGACGCCAACGACTACGTCGGCAAGGGCCTCTCCGGCGGCCGTGTCATCGTCCGCCCCGACCGCGGCGCCGACCACCTCGCCGAGTACTCCACCATCGCCGGCAACACCATCGGCTACGGCGCCACCGGCGGCGAGCTGTTCCTCCGCGGCCGCACCGGCGAGCGCTTCTGCGTCCGCAACTCCGGCGCCACGGTCGTCTCGGAGGGCGTCGGCGACCACGGCTGCGAGTACATGACCGGCGGCCACGCCGTGGTCCTGGGCGAGACGGGACGCAACTTCGCCGCGGGCATGTCCGGCGGCATCGCGTACGTCGTCGACCTCGACCTCGACAACGTCAACACCGGCAACATCGGCGCCGTCGAGACGCTCGACGACACCGACAGGCAGTGGCTGCACGACGTCGTGCGCCGCCACCAGGAGGAGACCGGCTCCACGGTCGCCGAGAAGCTGCTGGCCGACTGGAACACCTCGGCCGCCCGCTTCAGCAAGATCATCCCGTCCACCTACAAGGCAGTGCTCGCCGCCAAGGACGCCGCTGAGCTCGCCGGTCTCTCCGAGCAGGAGACCACCGAGAAGATGATGGAGGCGGCGACCCATGGCTGACCCCAAGGGCTTCCTGACCACCGGACGCGAAGTCGCCCGGACCCGTCCCGTCGACGAGCGCGTCAAGGACTGGAACGAGGTCTACGTCCCGGGATCGCTGCTCCCGATCATCAGCAAGCAGGCCGGGCGCTGCATGGACTGCGGCATCCCGTTCTGCCACAACGGCTGCCCGCTCGGAAACCTCATCCCCGAGTGGAACGACTACGCCTACCGAGAGGACTGGTCGGCGGCGTCCGAGCGCCTGCACGCCACGAACAACTTCCCGGAGTTCACCGGCCGCCTGTGCCCCGCTCCGTGCGAGTCGGCGTGCGTCCTCGGCATCAACCAGCCGGCCGTCACCATCAAGAACGTCGAAGTCAGCATCATCGACAAGGCGTGGGACAGCGGCGACGTCACCCCGCAGCCGCCCGAGCGCCTCTCCGGCAAGACCGTCGCCGTCATCGGCTCGGGCCCGGCGGGACTCGCCGCCGCCCAGCAGCTGACCCGGGCCGGCCACACGGTCGCCGTCTTCGAGCGCGCGGACCGCATCGGCGGACTCCTGCGCTACGGCATCCCCGAGTTCAAGATGGAGAAGTCGCACATCAACCGCCGCATCGAGCAGATGCGCGCGGAGGGCACCAAGTTCCGCACGGAGGTGGAGATCGGCAAGGACATCGACGCCGCCAAGATCCGCCGCCGCTACGACGCGGTCGTCATCGCCGCCGGTGCCACCGTCTCCCGCGACCTGCCCGTCCCGGGCCGTGAGCTGAACGGCGTGCACTTCGCGATGGAGTACCTCCCCCTCGCCAACAAGGTGCAGGAGGGCGACCTGACGGTCTCCCCGATCACCGCCGAGGGCAAGCACGTCGTCGTCATCGGCGGCGGCGACACCGGCGCCGACTGCGTCGGCACCGCCCACCGCCAGGGCGCCGCCTCCGTCACCCAGCTGGAGATCATGCCCCAGCCGGGCGCGGAGCGTCACGCCGGCCAGCCCTGGCCGACCTTCCCCATGCTCTACAAGGTCACCTCCGCGCACGAGGAGGGCGGCGAGCGGATCTACTCCGTCTCCACCACCCACTTCGAGGGCGACGAGGACGGCAACGTCCAGTCCCTGCACCTCATCGAGGTGGAGTTCAAGGACGGCAAGCTGGAGCAGAAGGCCGGCACGGAGCGGGTCATCCCCGCCCAGCTCGTCACCCTGGCCATGGGCTTCACCGGCACCGACCAGGCCAACGGCCTCGTCCAGCAGTTCGGCGTCGAGCTCGACGAGCGCGGCAACGTCGCACGCGACGAGACCTACGCGACCAACGTCGACGGCGTCTTCGTCGCCGGTGACGCGGGCCGCGGCCAGTCCCTCATCGTGTGGGCCATCGCCGAGGGCCGCTCCGCCGCCCGCGGCGTGGACCGCTTCCTGACCGGGACGAGCGCCCTGCACGCCCCGATCCGCCCGACGGACCGTTCCCTGACGGTCTGACCCGGCACACAGACGTCCCGTACAACGGCGTACGGAACTGAACGCGGCGCCCGCCCGTCCCCGACCGGACACGGCGGGCGCCGTGACGCGTCCGGGCACGATGACCGACGGGCGGGGGCGCGGGGGTTCCCGGCTCGCCGCCCGTCGGTCACCGCCGCCACGGCACGGGGGTGAGGTCCGGGCTCCTGCGCCGCGGGTGTGCGGTTCGCGACCCCGGGCACTGCGGCCACAGGGGTGAGGTCCCGGCGCCCGGGCCGCGGGCGGCCGGTTCAGGTCATCAGCGCCAGCGCGCACACGGCGGCCAGGGTGCCCGTCACCGACAGCACCAGACCGGTGCCGACGAAACGGCCCAGGGCGATCCGGGTCCCCTGCCAGCGGCACCGCTCGAACCACAGCAGCGTCGCCAGGGACGCCCACGGAGTGACCAGCGGCCCGACGTTCACCCCGATCAGCAACGCCAGCAACTGCTCGTGGTTCCCCACCGGGATCACCGCCTCACCCGCCAGATAGGCGGGCAGGTTGTTCAGCACGTTGGACAGCCCCGCGCCCACCGCCGCGGAACGCAGCATCCCCACGAAACCGTTGTCCGACCCGAGCGCCGACTCCAGCAGCGCGTGCAGACCGTGCGCGTCCACGGTCGCCACCACCAGGAACATCCCCGGAACGAGCACCAGCAGCCGCCACGGCACCAGGGACAGGCTCAGCTCCTCCCCGCGCCGCACGGCGAACGCCACCACGACGACCACCATCGCGGTCAGCGACGCCGACCACAGCGGGACGTCCGCCACCAGGATCGCCAGCAGGAAGCCCGCACAGGCCACCGCACAGATCCGCAGCAGGACCGGATCGGCCGGCACCGTCGGACCCGGCGGGTCGTACCGGTCCGCGCCGCGCCGCCCGCGGCGCCAGTAGAAGACCCACAGGCAGACCGATGTCACGGCGATCGCCGCGAGCTGGGGCAGCCACATCACCGCGGCCAGACCGGACGGCGACAGCGCCACCCGGTCCGCCGCCAGGAGATTCGTCAGGTTCGACACCGGCAGCAGCAGACTCGCGGTGTTGGCCAGCCACACCGTCGTCATCGCCAGCGGCACCGCCGCGATCCCCACCCGGGCGGCCAGGGCCAGCATGACCGGGGTCAGCAGCACCGCCGTGGTGTCCAGGTTCAGCGTGATCGTGGTGAGCGAGGCGAACACCACGCACAGCCCGAAGAGCAGCGGATAGCGCCCGCGCCCCGCCCGCGCCACCCACACCGAGACCACGTCGAAGACCTGCGCCCGGCCCGTCAGCTCGGCCATCACGATCACCGTGCCCAGGAACACCACCAGCGGCCCCACCCGCCGCATCTCCTGCGCGGCGTGGTCCGCGGGCAGCAGACCGGTCACCACGGCGAGCAGCCCCAGGACCAGCAGACCCCCCGCCAGCCAGTCCAGCGGATGCAGCCGCCGGACGATCCCACGCGGCCCGCCACCGGATCCGCCCCCGGAACCCTCGGCCGCCGGTCCCGCTGCCTCTCTCACCATGGGGCGATGATCCCAGAAAGCGGAATCAGGTCGAGGACCGGCGGGTACGTCACCGCAGTGCCGCCGCGCCGCTTTCCGGAGTGCGCCGCGCGGCGGGGTGGACCGGTGGGCCGGTCAGGGAGCGCCGGGTGGCCCGTGACCCCGTCCGGCCCGGAACCGGAGGCGGCCGGGAGACCCGTGCGGCGTAACCCCCCGTCACGCATTCCGCGGGCCCGCCTCCGGCCCCGGGGACGCCTCGGAGCGGTGACCGGGTGAAATCTGCCCCCGCACGACGCCCCTCGTGCCGCCTCCGCGAGCCCCGTCGCGGCGGCGGCCCCGCCGGACCGCAGGGCGGCCGCGCCCCCGGGGGAGAACGGTGCGGGGCGCCTTCCGGTACGCACCCGGAACACGGGGTGAACGGTCCGCGGCCTGCCGGAACGCCCGACGCGCCGGTGCGGAAGGATCTGCCGCTCGGCGGCAGAACGTGCTACGGTTGCCGAGTTGCAGTTTTGGTACCCATGAACATTATGTGCGCCTGACGGGAACCCTCCTCAGGCGCTTTATTGTTTTCCGGCTTTCTCCGGATGGGGCTCAATGCGGCGACTTGGAATTCGTAAAGTGCGAATTTCCGGCACTGCACCTCTTTTAGGAGAATGACATGGCTACTGGAACCGTGAAGTGGTTCAACTCGGAAAAGGGCTTCGGCTTCATCGAGCAGGACGGCGGCGGCGCCGACGTCTTCGCCCACTACTCCAACATCGCCACCTCGGGCTTCCGTGAGCTCCAGGAGGGCCAGAAGGTCTCCTTCGACGTCACGCAGGGCCAGAAGGGCCCGCAGGCGGAGAACATCGTCCCGGCCTAATTGCCGGACGCGTACCTCGCAACCGGGGCCCGCACCGTGACGGTGCGGGCCCCGGTTTGTGCTGTTTCCGACTCGTCGTCACCCCCGGTTCAGGCTCCGCCGCCGGGACACCTGCTCTGTGCAAGCATCCTGGGGCGCACAGACCCGAGCAGTCCGCAGCAGTCGGCAGTGATCCCAGGAATCCCCCAGGAGGGCAATTCCGCATGACCCGCTCCGAACGCCAGGACCGACCGGCCCGCAACCGCCCGATAAAGGGACGCGGCACGGACCGGCCGCAGACGAACACCCGAGGCGCAGGCCGGGCCCCGGCACGCCGCAGGCCCGCACCGCCCCAGGGCGGCGAGTTCGCCCTGCCGCAGACCCTCACCCCCGCGCTGCCCGCCGTCGAGTCCTTCGACGCCCTCGACATGCCCGCCGCGCTGCTGAAGACCCTCGCCGCGCAGGGCGTGACCGACCCGTTCCCCATCCAGGGCGCCACCCTGCCGAACTCCCTGGCCGGCCGTGACATCCTCGGCCGCGGACGCACCGGATCGGGCAAGACGCTGGCCTTCGGCCTGGCCCTGCTCGCCCGCACCGCGGGACGCCGCTCGGAGCCGCACGCCCCGCTCGCACTCGTGCTCGTCCCCACCCGGGAACTCGCCCAGCAGGTCACCGACGCACTGACCCCGTACGCGACCGCCGTGAACCTCCGCGTCGCGACCGTCGTCGGCGGCATGTCGATCAGCAGGCAGTCCGGTGCGCTGCGCCGCGGCGCCGAGGTCCTGGTCGCCACCCCCGGCCGCCTCAAGGACCTCATCGAGCGCGGTGACTGCCGGCTCGACGCGGTGTCCATCACCGTCCTCGACGAGGCCGACCAGATGGCCGACATGGGCTTCATGCCGCAGGTCGTCGCACTCCTCAAGCAGGTCGAGCCGGACGGGCAGCGGATGCTGTTCTCGGCCACCCTCGACAAGAACATCGACCGGCTGGTCAAGATGTTCCTCACCGACCCGGTCGTGCACTCCGTCGACCCGTCGGCCGGCGCCGTCACCACCATGGAGCACCACGTCCTGCACGTGGCGGACGAGACGGACAAGAAGGCCGTCGCCACCCGCATCGCGGCCCGCGACGGCCGCGTGATCATGTTCGTGGACACCAAGCGCGGCGCCGACCGGTTCGCCAAGCGGCTCCTCGCCAGCGGGGTGCGCGCCGCGGCCCTGCACGGCGGACGCTCCCAGCCGCAGCGCAACCGGACGCTGGACCAGTTCAAGAACGGCGAGGTCACCGCGCTCGTCGCGACGAACGTGGCAGCCCGCGGCATCCACATCGACGACCTGGACCTGGTCGTCAACGTGGACCCGCCCACCGACCACAAGGACTACCTCCACCGCGGCGGACGCACCGCGCGCGCCGGGGAGTCCGGCAGCGTCGTCACGCTCGTCCTCCCCGAGGAGAAGCGCGACATGACCCGGCTGATGCAGGACGCGGGCATCGCGCCGGTCACCACCCGGATCAAGTCCAGCGACGAGGAGCTCGGCCGCATCACGGGCGCCCGTGAGCCCTCCGGCGTGGCGGTCGTCATCGAGGTGCCGCAGCCGACGCAGCCCAAGCCGCGTACCCGCGGCGGAGGCCAGGGCTCCGGCTCGTCCGCAGGCGGATCGTTCCGCTCGGGCAGCCGCGGCCGCGGCCGGGCTCCTCGTCGCTGGACTTGATCCGGGTGGTGACCGGCGCGATGCCCGCGTCCTGCATCAGCCGGG
>NZ_JBEXRT010000063.1:0-28894 GCF_040613235.1 Streptomyces sp. NPDC006296
CGGCGGCCCGGCCGGTCCGCGGCGGGCCGGGGCCGCGCCGGTCGCGGTGCCCCGGGGCTGCGGGCGGGTCCGGTCCGGGGCCGCCGCTATTCTCGACCCACGGTCGCAGGGGAGGAAGCGCACCATGGAGAAGCTGGGCTCCGGCGATCCGCAACGCATAGGCGGCTATCGCCTGTTGGGGCGTCTCGGCGCCGGCGGGATGGGCCAGGTGTTCCTGGCCCGCTCGGACCGGGGCCGCACCGTCGCCCTCAAGCTGGTCCGTTCCGAGCTCGCCGAGCAGCAGCAGTTCCGCGACCGCTTCCGGGCCGAGGTGCAGGCCGCCCGGAAGGTCGGCGGCTCCTGGACCGCGCCGGTGCTGGACGCCGGGGTGGACGCCGCGGTGCCGTGGGTGGCCACGGGGTACGTCGCCGGCCCCTCGCTCCAGCAGATCGTCTCGGGCCGCCCGGGCGCGCTCGTGTCCGACTCGGGGGCGTACGGTCCGCTCCCCGAACGCTCCGTCCGGATCCTGGGCGCCGGGCTCGCCGGGGCGCTCCGCGCGATCCACGGAGCCGGGCTGATCCACCGTGACCTGAAACCGTCCAACGTCCTGGTGACGATCGACGGCCCCCGGGTCATCGACTTCGGGATCGCCCGCGCCCTGGACACCGTCACGGACGGCGGCCTCACCCGCACCGGCGGGATGGTCGGCTCCCCCGGCTTCATGGCGCCCGAGCAGATACGGGGCGAGCGGGTGACGACCGCCTGCGACGTGTTCTGCCTGGGTTCCGTCCTGGTGTACGCGGCGACCGGCCGACTGCCGTTCGGTACGGCGGACAGCAGGATCCACGCACTGATGTACCGGATCGCGCAGGAGGAACCGGACCTCACCGGTGTGCCCGACGGCCTGGTCGGGCTGATCCGGGACTGCCTCGCGAAGGATCCGGCCGAACGGCCCGACGCGGGCGCCGTCCTGGAGCGGCTGGGCGGCACGGACACCGCGGAACCGTGGCTGCCCGGTGCGCTGATCGCCCAACTGGGCCGGCACGCCGTGGAACTGCTGGACTTCGAGGACCCGGAGGAGGACGCCCCGGAAGAGGACGCCCCGGGGAAGGGCACCCCGGAAGACGGCTCCCCGGAGCGGCAGGCCCCCGGGCAGAGCGGCCCGGAGCCGCGGTCCGCGCCGACGGCGCCCGCGCCCACGCCGTCCCCCGCACCGGTCCGGCCGACCGCGGTCACCCAGCGGCACCCGGCCGGGAACGGCCCGCCCGTGCCCGCCGCGCACCCGGCGCCGCCGCACGCGTACGGCTACCCCCAGCAGCAGACTCCCGCCCACGGATACGGATACGGCCCCACTCCCCCGCACGGCCCGGCCACCGGCTTCGCTCCGCCGGTCCCCGCCCGCCGCCGCGGCGCGGGCTCGGTCCTGCTGCTGGTCGCCGTGGCGCTGCTCGTCGCCGCGGGGGCGGGCTGGGGCGTCTACGCCGTCCTGCGGAGCGGGGGCGGCTCGACGGCCTCCTCCAGCGCCGGTTCGTCCGAGGGCGGCACGGGTGCGGACGACGCGAAGCACGAGGCCGAGGACGGGCCGATCCCCTCCGGACTGCTGGGGACCTGGACCGCGCACGTCGGCGGAGAGGGCACCGCCACCCGGCAACTCGTCGTCCGGCAGGGCGGGGTGGGCGACGACGTGCTCACCCTCACCGCCGAGGGCCCGCTCGACACCGGCGGGGCGTACCGCTGTGTGTTCGAGGCCCGGCTGACGAGCGATCCCTCCTCCGACGGCGCCGTCCACGTCGGGGCCTCCCGGATCACCTCGGGCGAACCGATGGCCTCGTGCAGCCCGGGGAAGCCCACCACCCTGAAGCTGCTGCCCGACGGCACCCTGCACCGTGAGATCGCGTCCACCGGCCAGAGCCTGACGTACACCAGAACGGGCTGAGCCGCCGCGGCCGGCCGGCTCACGCCGTGCGGTCCACCGCGCGGAAGGCGAGCCGCAGGTCGTGCCGCGCCCTGGGGGCCCGGGGCAGCGGCCTGCGGAGGCCGGTCCGCCCTCACCCCGGCAGGGTCGCCGCCTCGCCGACCGCGGCCAGCAGCCAGATGGGGAATTCCGGATCGGCCTGACCGACCGCGAGGCCGAGCCAGCGCGTGCCTCCGGGCACACGCCAGACCTGCATGCTGCCCGCCAGGTTGCTGAGCTGCCCGATCGGTTCCGGGGCGGTGCCCTCGTCGTCGTCCCGCTCCAGGAAGGGCCAGAGGTCGACGGTCTCGGGCTCGCCCCACCGCTCGCTCAGCGCCGTGGCCAGCGCGCTGAACTCGGACTCGATCTCCTGCTCGGCGGGTTCGACGGTCTCGGGGGAGCGGTCGTCCCAGAAGTCCTGGCTCGCCTGCAGGATCAGCAGGTGGTGTCCGGGGCCGCTGCTGCGTGCACCGCTGTCCTCGCTCTCCTCCCCCGTGGGGAAGGGCAGGGCGAGGACGTGCCCGATCCGGGCGAGCCGGTCCTCGGTGGTCGTGGGCGGTGTTCCGGTGCTGTCCGTGTCCATGGGGGGTGATCCTGCCAACCCCCGTGCCGGAGAACGAATCGGGGACGCTCCCGGAGGTGCACCGCGGACACGGGGCCCCGGGCGGCCGGGAAGCCGAGCACGCGGGACGCCGGGCACGCGGGACGCCGGCGCCCGAGCGACGGTGGCGGGACGGCGGACGCACGAGACGGGGGCGCGGCCGGCAGCGGCCGGTCGCGCCCCCGCTCCCCGGGATGGGGCCGGGTCAGCAGCCCAGGTTCGAGCCGGGGGTGGTGCCGAGGATCTGGACGAACGCCTGGTACGTGTTGATACGGCTCTGCACCTGGGCGGGGTTGCCGCCGTTGCACTCGATGCTGCCGTTGATGGACCGGATGGTCTCACCGAAGCCGGCGCCGTTGACCATGGCGTTGTGCGGCGTCATGGTGCCGGGGCCGGACTGGGTGTTCCAGTACCAGAGGCCGGTCTTCCAGGCCACGGACGCGTTCTGCTCCACCTGCCAGGGGTTGCCCAGCAGGTCGATGCCGAGCGCGTCACCCGCGGCCTTGTAGTTGAAGTTCCAGCTCAGCTGGATCGGGCCGCGGCCGTAGTAGGCGGCCTGGCCGGCCGGGCAGCCGTAGGGCTGGCTGGTGTCGCAGTAGTGCGGGTAGTTGGCGGTGTTCTGCTCCACGATGTGCACGAGGCCGCCGGTCTCGTGGCTGACGTTGGCGAGGAACGCCGCCGCCTCCTGCTTCTTGACCGTGTCGCTGCCGGTGTTGGCGAAGCCGGGGTAGGCGCTGAGCGCGGCGGTGAGGCCGCTGTAGGTGTAGAAGGAGTTCCGGCTCGGGAACATCTGGTTGAACTGGGACTCGCTCACGACGAAGCCGGTGGGGTTCGGCTCCTCCGAGCCGCCGGATCCACAGCTGCCCTGGTCGGCCCAGACGTCGGTCGTGCCGGGCCGCTCGTTCTGCGTCCACCACTTCGCGGACCAGTTGTGCCCGTTGTACGAGGCCGATCCGCCGCCCACGTAGACGGAGGAGGCGTTCCAGGCCGGGGCGCAGGCGGCGGCCGAGGCGGTGGAGGCGGGGAGGAAGACGAACGTCGCGAGGACCGCACCCAGTGCGGCGATCAGGCTCATGACACGTTTGGCCACGTGATCACTCCTTCGTCGCGGCGCCCGCGCCGAGCGTGCGCCGCCATGGGGGTGGACCAACTGAAGCGTCGATGGTCTGGACCTGTCAAGGTCTAGACCAGAACTTCCAGCGCCGTGTGCTGGACGCCAACGAGCTCGCCGCGTCCTCCCGCGACTGCGTCACCAAGGACTACGCCGACGCCCCGGTGCTCCGCTGCGAACTCGACGGCACGGACCAGGTCCTGGCCGAGGTCGCCGGACTGGACGGGGCGATCGGCTACACCGAGCTGCGGGGCGGCGAGGTGCCCGAGGGGGCGCACCGCCTGTCCATCGACGGCGTCGCCCCGTCCGTGGACACGATCGCCACCAGCAGCTACCCGTACCGGGAGGTCGAGTACGCGTACACCTACGGGTCGCCACCCGCGGACTCCCTGGTCGCGGGCTTCCTGAACTACCTGGACGACTACGGGGAGGACGTCATGCGCACCAACGGCCACCTGCCCTGCGCGACACCGACGGGGATGCGGCTCTGCGGGCAGGACTGAGCGGGACGCGCACCCGCGGGCGCCGCGGCCGGCCGCCCCGCCCCGCCCCGGCCCCGCCGCGGCCTGCGGACCCCCCGCACGGCACGAGGGCCGGACCTCCCCGGGGAAGGTCCGGCCCTCGTACGCCGTCGTGCCGCACCCGCGCCGTTCCCCGGGGGAGGTCCCGCCCGCCCCCGGTGGGGGCGCGGTCACGGGACGGCCCTCAGAGGAACGAGTTGATCTCGATCGTCTCGGTGCGGCCGGGGCCGACGCCGATCGCGGAGATCGGGGCGCCGGACATCTCCTCCAGCGCCTTCACGTACGCCTGCGCGTTCTTCGGCAGGTCGGAGAAGGTCTTGGCCTTGGTGATGTCCTCGGACCAGCCCGGCAGCGTCTCGTAGACCGGCTTCGCGTGGTGGAAGTCGGTCTGGCTGTACGGGAGCTCCTCGACGCGCTTGCCGTCGATCTCGTACGCCACGCACACCGGGATCCGCTCCCAGCCGGTCAGCACGTCCAGCTTGGTGAGGAAGAAGTCCGTGAGGCCGTTGACCCGGGTCGCGTACCGCGCGATCGGGGCGTCGAACCAGCCGCAGCGGCGGTCACGGCCGGTGGTGACACCGCGCTCCCCGCCGATCCGGCGCAGCGCCTCGCCGTCCTCGTCGAGGAGTTCCGTCGGGAAGGGGCCGGCGCCGACGCGAGTGGTGTAGGCCTTGAGGATGCCGATCACCCGGCTGATCTTCGTCGGGCCCACGCCGGCACCGGTGCAGGCGCCGCCCGCGGTCGGGTTCGACGAGGTGACGAAGGGGTACGTGCCGTGGTCGACGTCCAGCAGGGTGCCCTGGCCGCCCTCGAAGAGGACGACCTTGCCCTCGTCGATGGCGTCGTTCAGGATCAGCGTCGTGTCGGCGACGAACGGCTTGATCTGCTCCGCGTACTGGAGCATCTCCTCGACGATCCTGCCGGACTCGATCGCGCGCCGGTTGAAGACCTTGGCGAGCAGCTGGTTCTTCTGCTCCAGCGCCGCTTCGACCTTCTGCTCCAGGATCGACTCGTCGTAGAGGTCCTGGACGCGGATGCCCACCCGGTTGATCTTGTCGGCGTAGGTCGGGCCGATGCCGCGCCCGGTCGTACCGATCTTGCGCTTCCCGAGGAAGCGTTCCGTCACCTTGTCGACGGTGACGTTGTACGGAGTGATCAGATGGGCGTTTCCGCTGATCAGGAGCTTGGACGTGTCGACGCCCCGCTCGTTCAGGCCGCTCAGCTCGGAGAGCAGGACCGCCGGGTCGACGACGACACCGTTACCGATGACCGGAGTACACCCCGGCGACAGGATTCCGGAGGGCAGCAGATGCAGCGCGTACTTCTGGTCGCCCACGACGACCGTGTGGCCGGCATTGTTGCCGCCCTGGTAGCGCACCACATAGTCAACGGATCCACCGAGGAGGTCGGTGGCCTTCCCCTTGCCCTCGTCACCCCACTGAGCACCGAGCAGCACAAGTGCGGGCACAGGCGTACACCCCTTCCGGGCGGGGCATGTCCAAGGCCAGGGGGCGTACGTAAAGGTCGTACCTGCCGCACGACGATGTGCGGCAAAGCCTGAGCCGTCGAACCGGGTGCCCCGGAATAGACCAAGCCCCTGGCGCAATAGCGCAAGGGGCTCTTGCACCAAGATGCTACCCGAGGAAGGACCGAGGTGTCGGCTGCAGAGCCCCCCGGCGACGGCGACCACCAGCTACTCGTGCTCATCGACCCCCTTGCCCGCCGCTACGACGGGGAGTCCGTGCGCATCGCGAAGGACGTCCTGAGCGCCGGCGCGCACACGAAGATCTGCTTCGCGGACGGCCCCGAGGAATTCGCCCGGGCCCTGTCCCGGCGCGGTTCCAGACGCCCGGTCGTGGTGGGCGACGACCACGCGCTGCTGCGCGCCGTGTCCCAGCTCCACCGCGAGCGGGAGCTGTCCGGCAGCGCCCTGTCGCTGGTCCCGGTCGGCGCCGCGCACACGCTGGAGCTCAGCTACGCGCTCGGCGTGCCCCGGGGGGCGGTCGCGGCGGCGCGCACCGCGCTCGACGGGGCCCGCAGGCGGCTGGACCTCCTGGTCGACGACAGCGACGGCGTGGTGCTCGGAGAGCTGCGCATCCCGGCCGCCACGGCCTCCCCGGGACCGCCGCACACGGTCTGGGACGCCTGCCGCACCCTGGTGGCCTCGCTGGTCCGCCCCGCACCGCCCTCGCCCTCCGGGCCGTCCCGGACCCACCGGCTGCGGGTGGAGGCGGACGGGGTCCTGCTGAACGACCTCGACCGGCCCGTCGAGGGGGTGTCGCTGGCCGCCCAGGGCGACGGCGGCCTGGCGGACGTGACGGTCCACACGGCCTCCGGCGAGACGCACACCGCCGAGGCCAAGGCCGTCACGGTCTCCGGGCCCGACTTCCGCTACCGCGCGGACATACAGGTCGCGGGCCCCGTCAGGACCCGCACCTGGACCGTGCACGCGGACGCCTGGGGGCTGGTGCTCCCGGCGACGGGAACCTGAGCCCGGCCCGCCCCCTCAGCCCGGCGTCCTGCGGCTCTCGTCCCACCGGTCCAGGACGCCGACCAGCTCGGCCTGCATGAACGCGAAGAACTCCGCCGTCTCGCTCAGCCGCGCCCCGGCCGGGGTGCCCTCGCCCAGGGAGCGCGCACCGTCCCGCAGCGTGTGCCCCCACCGGGTCAGCGCCTGGTCGCGGTGGGCGAAGGTGGCGTGCCAGATCCCGTCGTGCAGGCGGTAGCGGTCCCGGCGCGAGCCGGGGTCCCGCTCGCGGCCGACCATGCCGACCTGGGTGAGGTGGCCGATCGCCCCCGACACCGCGGCCGGGCTGATCCGGAGCTGTCTCCCGAGCTGCGCCGAGGTCATGGACGCGTCGTCCGCGGCGAGGAGCGACGCGAAGACGCGTGCGGCCGTCCGCTGCATCCCGGCCTCCGTCATCTCGGCCGCGAAGCGCTCGACGAAGCGCACCACCGCGTCCTCGCCGCCCGCCGCCGTCCCGGGCTCACCGGTCCCGTCGGCCGTCTCTTCCGCCGTCTCCCTGGCTCCGTCCACGGCCCCGACCCTATCCACCTCCCGCAGGCCGCCCACAGGGGAATCCGGGGGCTCCCGGCACCACGGACGGGCGGGGCGGGCGGCCGCCGGACGTATCGGCCCGGGGTCGCCCCCCGCGTCCGGATCCTGCCGGGGCCGGGCACCCGGGCGCCCGTGTCAGATCTCGACGCGCAGCTCCCGCAGGCCCCGGATCACGTACCCCGGATTCCACTCCGGCTCCGCCGTCAGCCGCATCCCGGGCGCCCTGCGCAGCAGCTCGCCGAAGGACGCGGCCAGTTCGATGCGGGCGAGCGGGGCGCCCAGGCAGTAGTGGATGCCGGCGCCGAAGGAGATGTGCGGGTTGTCCTGCCGGGACAGGTCCAGGGTCTCCGGGTCGGTGAAGCGCTCCGGATCCCGGTTGGCCGAGGCGAAGAGCAGCGCGATCTGCGAACCGCGCGGGACGACGGTGCCGTCGATCTCGATGTCGTCCAGGACCCAGCGCGCGAACATCGGCACCGGGGTGTCGTAGCGCAGCAGCTCCTCCACGGCGGTCGGCAGCAGGGCGTGGTCGGCGCGCAGCGCGGCCAGTTGCCCGGGGTGCCGGAAGAGCGTCCACCAGCCGTTGACGGTGGCGTTGACGGTCGCCTCGTGACCGGCGTTGAGGAGCAGGACGCAGGTGGAGACGATCTCCTGCTCGGTCAGCCGGTCCTCCTCGTCGTGCGCCGCGATCAGCGCGGAGATCAGGTCCGTCCCCGGGTCCGCGCGCCGCACGGCGATCAGCTCGCGCAGGTAGGCGGAGAACTCGACCGAGGCCGCCACGGCGGCCCGCGCGACCTCCTCCGGCGGGTTCAGCTCGAACATCCCGCAGATCGCCGCCGACCACGGCCGCAGCAGCCCCCGGTCGGCCTCCGGGACGCCCAGCATCTCGGCGATGACGGCCACCGGCAGCGGCTCGGCGACCGCGCCGAGCAGATCGCCGCCGCCCGCCGCGACGAGGTCCCCGACGAGCCCGGCCGCCAGCCGCTCCACGGTCGGGACCAGCGCCTCGACCCGGCGGGGGGTGAAGGCCTTGGCGACCAGCCGCCGGATCCTGGTGTGGTCGGGCGCCTCCAGGTCGAGGATCCCGTTCCCGTTGAGCGTGTGGAACGGCTCGTGGGCGGCGGGCGGCGGGGTGACACCGAACTCCTCGTGGCCGAAGCGGTGCCGGTAGGTCCGCCCCAGCCGCCGGTCGCGCAGCAGCCCGGACACGTCGCGGTGGTGCGGGACGAGCCACTGCCGCGTCGGCTCGAAGTAGTGCGCCCGGCCGGTGGCGCGCAGCGCGGCGTAGGCGGGGTACGGGTCGGCGACGAACGCCGGGGACCAGGGGTCGAAGGACACGTGCATGCGCCGACGCTATCCGGGCGTGACCAGCCGGGCCTCGTAGGCGAACACGGCCGCCTGGGTCCGGTCCCGTAGCCCCAGCTTCACCAGGATGCGGCTGACATGGGTCTTGATGGTCGACTCGGCCACGACCAGGTGCGAGGCGATCTCCAGGTTCGACAGGCCCTGGGCGATCAGCACCAGCACCTCCGTCTCCCGCTCGGTGAGGTCGCCGATCCTGGCCATGGCGGGGGGCTTCGGCGCATCGGCGATCTTCGAGAACTCGGTGATCAGCCGCCGGGTCACGGTCGGAGCGAGCAGCGCCTCGCCGGACGCCACCACCCGCACGCCGTCGGCGAGCTGCCGGGCCGAGGCGTCCTTCAGCAGGAAGCCCGAGGCGCCGGCCCGCAGGGCCTGGTACACGTACTCGTCGAGATCGAAGGTGGTGAGGACGAGCACCCGGGCGTCCGCGTCGGCGGCGACGATCTCCCGGGTCGCCTCGATGCCGTTCAGCTCCGGCATGCGGATGTCCATCAGCACCACGTCGGGCCGCAGCGCCGCGACCTGGGAGACGGCCTGCCGGCCGTCGACGGCCTCACCGACGACCTCGATGCCGGGCATCGCGTTGAGCAGCACGGAGAAGCCCTCGCGGACCATCATCTGGTCGTCGACGATCAGGACCCGGATGGGCGTCCCGCTCATGCCTCCTCACCGGCCTCGGCGCGCTCCTGCTGCACCGGGAGGAACACGGCGACCTCGTAGCCGCCGTCCCCGGTCGCCCCGGCCGTCATGTCTCCGTTGAGCATCGCGACCCGCTCCCGCATCCCCGTGATCCCGTGCCCGGCGCCCGGTGACGGCTTGACCAGCCCCCGCGCGGGGCCGTTGACGATCCGCACCCCGAGCCCGCCCAGCACATAGCCGATCTCCACCTTGGCCGCGGCGCCCGGCGCGTGCCGGAGCGTGTTGCTCAGCGCCTCCTGGACGATCCGGTACGCCGACAGCTCGACGCCCTGCGGCAGCACCCGCACCGCCCCGGTGACCGTCTTCTCGGTCTCCAGCCCGGTCTCCCGGACGTTGTCCAGCAGCCGGTCGATCTCGGCGAGGGTGGGCTGCGGGGCGTCCGGCGCCTCGTAGTCCTCCGCCCGGACGACACCGAGCACCCGGCGCAGCTCGGTCAGCGCGGCCACCGCGTTCTCCCGGATGGTGACGAAGGCCTGTTCCAGCTCGGGCGGCGGGTTCTCCACCCGGTACGGGGCCGCCTCCGCCTGGATCGCGACGACGGACATGTGGTGCGCGACGACGTCGTGCAGCTCCCGGGCGATGGTGGTGCGCTCCTCCAGGAGCGTGCGCCGGTCACGCTCGACCGCGGTGACGGTGCGCTGCACGGTGACCTCGTGCTGTGCCTCACGACGGACCTGCACCATGACGACGAGGAGCAGCGCGAAGGCCGAAGTGACGGCCATCGGCGCGGTGTTGGAGAAGCCGGGGCCCATGTTGTCCAAGGTGCTGCCGACGAGCAGGGTGATCAGCCACATCCAGGCGGCGGTACGCGGCCGTGTCCTCGCCGCGACCACGACCAGCACACCCAGGTGGCAGGCGAACGCGCCCGGCTGCCAGGGCCAGTCGCCGCTGCCCACGATCGCCACCACAGGGGTCGACACGATCGACACCCAGAACGCGAAGATGGGACGGACCATCGTCATCAGCAGCGTGCCGGCCGGGAGGAACGCGGTGATGAGGGTCGCGATGCCGAACGGGGAGTGGGTGTTCGCGGCGAAGACGCCCTCCAGCAGCGCGAACAGCGCGACGAGGCCCACCACCGCGTGCGGGAACCAGACGGCGCCCCTGCGGAGGGGCGCCGGAAGGCGTCGGATCACGGGCCCGTCCGTGCCCAGCGGGTCCAGCGGGCGGTAGTCGAACACGTTGTGGAACAGGTCCTGCCGAAGGCCGTCTATCGCCGCCGCGGCTGCCCGGCGCTCCGGGCTCTGGGTCTTGGTCTCGGTCACGCTTCCACGGTAGGGGCCGCGCCCGCCCCGGTCGTCAGCAGTGATGCGGATCCTCCGCCGTCCGTCGCAAGTACTACCAGGCCAGCTGGGCGATCTCCTCGGCCACCACCGCGCAGGCGTCCGCCGCCGGGTCGATCAGCGGGAAGTGGCCGATCCCGTCCAGCAGCGTCAGCCCCACCGTCTCGCCGGCCTTCGCCGCGGCGTCCACGAACGCCTCCGTGACGGCCTGCGGGACCGTGGTGTCCTCGACGCCCTGCACGACGGCCGTGGCGATCCCGGTCGGCAGCAGCAGGGCCGGATCGACGTGCGCGCTCCGCGCCTCGAAGTCGTCCGCGCCGAGGAGCTGGTGCAGCGCGCCCGCGCAGACGTCCCGCTCCACCGCGCTCGCGAAGTCCCCGATCGGCGCCAGGGCGACCACCCCGCGCAGCGGCGGTGCGGCGGGCAGCCGCCACGGGGAGCCCTGCGGCAGGACGTGCCGGGCGGCCGCCCACAGGGCGAGCTGCCCGCCCGCCGAGTGACCGGTGACGACGGTCCTGCGCGGATCGGCGGCCGGCAGCTCCCGGGCCACCAGGGCGGGCAGGGCGTCCATCGCCGCCGCCACGTCGTCGAAGGTCTCCGGCCAGCGCCCCGCGACCGGGTCCGGCCCGGGGTCCTCGCCACCGCGCCGGTACTCGACGCTGGCCACGGCGAAGCCGCGCCGCGCGAGGAAGTCCGCGAACGGCGACACGTGCTGCCGGTCGTGCGGCGCCCGCCAGGCCCCGCCGTGCAGGAGGACGACGAGCGGCGCCCCGGTCCGCCCGTCCCGCGGCGCGAAGAAGTCGATCACCTGGTCGGGGTGGCTCCCGTAGGCCGCGGACGCGTCGGGGGCGACCGCCGGATGCGCGAACGCCGACGCGGTCTCGGCGGCCTTGCGGTCACGCCCGGCAGAATCCGACATGCTGCTCCAACCGTCCTGGGCCCGTGCCCACATGGACCGGCCTGCGGGGACCGTACCAGCACGGCGCGCCGCCGCCGTACCGGACCTGATCATGGACCGGTACGGCGGCGGGCGCTCAGTCCGCCAGCACCTCGGCGAGGGTCCGGGCCGCCCGTTCCGCGTCGGCGAAGCCGACGTAGAGCGGGGTGAAGCCGAAGCGCAGGATGTCCGGCCGGCGCAGGTCGCCGACCACACCGCGCGCGACGAGCGCGTCCATCACCGTCTCCGTCTCGCCGGCGTCGACGCACCGCAGCGAGACCTGGCTGCCGCGCTCCGCGTGGGCGGCCGGGGTGACCGGCACGACCCGGTCCTCGGGGACCAGGGCGGCGACGCACTCCAGGAAGAAGTCCGTCAGCGCCAGGGACTTGGCCCGCACGGCGTCCACCGGCACCCCGTCCCAGACGTCCAGGGACGCCTCCAGGGCCAGCATGGACAGGATGTCCGGGGTGCCGACCCGGCCCCGTACGGAACCCTCGGCGGGGGCGTAGCCCGGGGCCATCGCGAACGGGTCGGCGTGCGAGGTCCACCCGGGCAGGGGCGAGTCGAAGGCCGCCTGATGGCGCTCGGCGACGTACAGGTAGGCGGGCGCACCGGGACCGCCGTTGAGGTACTTGTACGTGCAGCCCACGGCCAGGTCGACCGCGTGTGCGTCGAGGCCCACCGGCAGGGCACCGGCGCTGTGGCACAGGTCCCAGACGGCGAGCGCACCCGCCCCGTGGGCGGCGGCTGTGAGACCGGGCAGGTCGTGGAGCCTGCCCGTGCGGAAGTCGACGTGGTTCAGGAGCACGACCGCCGTACGGGGCCCGAGCGCGGCCCGGACGTCGGCCGGGGCGACCGGGACGACGCGGTGGCCGGTCATCCGGGCCGCCGACGCGGCGATGTACCCGTCGGTGGGGAACGTCGTCGCGTCGACCAGGATCTCGTCGCGGCCGTCGTCCGCGAGGCGGCTCGCGGCCACCACGGCCTTGAAGACGTTCACGCTGGTGGAGTCGCCGACCACGATCTGTCCGGCGGCCGCCCCGACCAGCGGGGCGATCCGGTCGCCGATCCGCTCGGGCGCGGTCCACCAGCCGCTCTCGTCCCAGGAGCGGATGCGGAGGGAGCCCCACTCACGGGCGATGACCTCCTGCATGCGCGCGGGGACGTGGCGGGGCAGCGCGCCCAGCGAGTTGCCGTCGAGGTAGACAGTGTCGTCGAGGGTGAACAGCTCGCGCAGTGCGGCGAGCCCGTCGGCGGAGTCGAGCGCCTCGGCGCGCTCCCTGAGGTCAGACATGGCTGCGCGCCGTCCAGAGCTCGGGGAACACGCTCTTCGTCGCCCGCTTCTCCAGCCAGGCGACCCCGGCCGATCCGCCGGTGCCGGTCTTCGACCCCATCGCCCGCCGGGTCGCGGTCAGGTGGTCGTTGCGCCAGCGCCACACCAGCTCACCGACATCGGTGAGCACCTCGCCGAGCCGCACGAGCTCGGCGTTCTGGTCCGCGTCCGCGTATATCTCCGCCCAGACCGCCTCCACCGCGGGGGACGGCTCGTACTTCTGCGACAGGTCCCGCTCCAGCACCGACCGGGGCACGGTGTAACCGCGGCGGGCCAGCAGGGCGAGCGTCTCGTCGTACAGACCGGGCTGGTGCAGCGCCTTCTCCAGCTCGGCGTGCACCCGGGGGGCGCCCCGGTGCGGCACGAGCATGGAGGCGGACTTGTCGCCCAGCAGGAACTCCATCCGCCGGTACATCGCCGACTGGAAGCCGGATCCCTCGCCGAGGGACCCGCGGTAGGAGTTGAACTGGGCGGGGGTGAGACCGGCGAGCGGCTTCCAGGAGGCGTTCAGCGCCTCCAGCTCCCGCAGCGAGCGCTTCAGGGCGTCGCGGGCGACCGGGATGCGGTCCTCGCGCAGGGCGTGCGCCGCCGTCTCCCACTCGTGGACGATGACGGTGAACCACAGCTCCATGACCTGGGTGGTGACCAGGAAGACCATCTCGCCCGGATCGTCCGAGCGCAGGTGCTGGAGGTGGGTCAGGACGTCCGCCTGGACGTAGTCCTCGTACGGCGTCGTACCCGCGAAATCCAGGTGCGGGGTCTCCGCACCGGTGGCTTCGGGATCGGGGTGGAACGTGGACATCGCTGTCTCCTCGACACGAGCTTCCGGGTAGCGGTCCGCCCCTTCCTCGGAGGGTGGTGGAGCTCCGGTCCCCTGTTCCGCATCCTAACGGCCGCTCCCGGAACGCGTCGGGCCCCGCGGGCTGCTGCCCGCGGGGCCCGGAGGGCGGGGCCGGTGTCAGCTCAGGATGTCGGCGGCGGTCTGCGAGGAGTCACGCAGGAACGACGAGCAGCGCTCGTACTCCTCCTGCTCACCGATCGCCTGCGCGGCACGCGCGAGAGCGTGCAGGGCGCGCAGGAAGCCGCGGTTCGGCTCGTGCTCGAACGGGACGGGGCCGTGGCCCTTCCAGCCGGCGCGGCGCAGGGAGTCGAGGCCGCGGTGGTAACCGGTGCGCGCGTAGGCGTAGGACTCGACGACCCGGCCACCCTCGTACGCCTCGTCGGCCAGCTGCGCCCAGGCCAGCGAGGACGTGGGGTACTTCGCCGCGACGTCGGCGGGCGCCGCGCCGCCCGCGAGCAGCTCGCGCGGCTCAGGGTCGTCGGGGAGATGGGTCGGGGCAGGGCCCCCGAGCAGGTTCTCGTGGATGGACATGGCTCAAGTGTGCCCGGACCCGGGCCCCGGCTCCAAGGGCGGGGCCGTGACCCCGCAGTGCGTCGAGCACGCCGGCCGGGGCTCGGGCCGGGCGCCGGGAGCCGCCCGCACGGCCCACCAGGCGATCACCGACCCCGCCACCAGCAGACCGGCGCACATCGGCATGGCCCGCCGGAACGTCGAGGCGAACTCCCCCGCGTCGCGGTAGGCCTCGGGCCCCATCCCGGCCAGCAGGGGGAGCGCGGCCACCGCGAGCAGTCCGGCGGCCCGCGCCGCCGCGTTGTTGATGCCGCTGGCGAGCCCGGCCCGGCCGGTGTCCACGGCGGCGAGCACCGTCGCCGTGAGCGGGGCCACCAGGGTGACCATGCCGGTCCCCAGGACCAGCACGGCCGGCAGGACGTCCCGCGGGTAGGAGGCGCCGGGACCCACCCGCAGCATCAGCAGCATCCCGGTGGCGGCCAGCAGCGGACCGACGGTGAGCGGGATCCGCGGTCCGATGCGTCGGCCGAGGTCCCCGGCCGACGCGGAGAACAGCAGCATCAGCACTGTGGTGGGGAGCAGCGCGGTGCCCGCGCCGAGCGCCGAGTAGCCGGCGACCACCTGGAGCTGGATCGCGGTCAGGAAGAAGAAGCCGCCGAGAGCCGCGTAGACGCAGAAGGTGACCAGATTGACGGCGGTGAACTGCCGCGACGCGAAGATCGACGGTGGCACCATGGGGGCGGCCCGCCGGCGCTCCACCCGGACGAAGGCCGCCGCGAGCGCCACCCCGCCGAGCGCCGCACCGATCACCAGGACGGACGCGCCCTGCTCGGGCACCTCGATCAGCGCGTAGGTGACCAGGGCGAGCGCGAGCGCCGCGAGGGCGGCGCCGAGCACGTCGAAGCGGCCGTGGGCGGCCGGGTCCCGGGACTCGGGCACGTGGCGCAGGGCGACGGGCACGCAGACGGCGGCGAGCGGCAGGTTGAGCAGGAACACCCACCGCCAGCCGGGTCCGTCCACCAGCCAGCCCCCGAGGAACGGCCCGACGGCCGCCCCGACCCCGCCGAACCCGGACCAGAGCCCGACGGCGCGGGCACGGTCGTCGGGATGGAAGCTCGCCTGGATGATCGCCAGCGAACCGGGGGTGAGCAGCGCGCCGCCGGCCCCCTGCAGGGCCCGCGAGGCCACCAGAACCTCCGCGCTCGGCGCGACGCCGCACAACAGCGAGGCGAGGGCGAACCAGACCACCCCCACGACGAACACCCGCCGCCGCCCGAACCGGTCCCCGAGCGCGCCGCCGAGCAGGATGAGACCCGCCAGCGTGAGCATGTAGGCGTTGACGGTCCACTGGAGGGCGGCCAGATCGGTGCCCAGGTCCCGGCCGATACGGGGCAGGGCCACATTGATGACCGTGGAGTCGAGCAGCGCCATGCTCGACCCCAGCACGGTGGTCAGGACGACCCAGCGCCCCACCGGTGAGGCGACCCGGATCCCGGCCCCGTCCGCTCCGTTCGCGTCCTTCATACGAGCAGCTTCGCCGCAACCCGGCCCGATGGCCATTCCCTGACCGCACCCGGGCGGGTGTGGCGCGCCCGGGCGGGCGTGTCCGGGGGGCGGGGCGGCGGGGCCGCGTCCGGGGTGGGGCCCTGCCGGCTCGGGCGTCCCCGTCCGGTGCGCCCGGACCGTGCCGGTGTCCCCCGTCCGTCGCCCCTCCGGCGTTCCCCCGTCGCCCTTCCGGGATACCCGGGCGCCTCCGCGAGGGTCCCCCTGCGTCGGGATCCCCTGCCTCCCCCGGGGCCCGCGGCGCCGCTACGCCCCCACGGCCCTCAGCCCGCGCACCAGGGCCGACACCCCCGCCTCGGCCTTGCTCCGCGGGCACCCCACGTTCAGCCGCAGGAACCCGGGTGCCCCGTAGACCGAGCCCGGCATGATCGCGACCTTCTCCCGCTCGATCAGGACCCGCTGCAGCGCCTCGTCGTCCACCCCCAGGGGGCGCAGGTCGATCCAGGCCAGATAGCCGGCCTGCGGCGGCTCCCAGGCGAGCGCGGGAAACTCCGTGTTCAGCCGCTCGGCGACCAGCGCGAGGTTCCCGGTGACGTACGCGCGGACCGCGTCCAGCCAGGCCGCGCCCTCCCGGTACGCCGCGATGTGCGCGGTCAACGACAGCACCGCGGGCGAGGCGAGCCCCTCGGCCGTCTCCATCCGGCGCAGGTACTCCGCGCGGTCCGCGGGGTCGCCGATGATCCCGTACGAACCGGTCAGCGCCGGGAAGTTGAAGGACTTCGACGCGGAGGTGATGACCGCCCAGCGCCCGGCATCCCGCTCGGTGCCGTCCGCCTCGTCGGCTATCCGGGCGTACGGGACGTGCACGTACCCCTCATGGACGAAGTCCGCGTGGATCTCGTCGCTGATCACAGCGACTCCGTGGCGGCGGGCCAGCGCCGCCGTCTCCCGGAGCTCGCTCTCCGTCCACACCCGTCCCGTCGGGTTGTGCGGCGAGCACAGCACCAGCACCCGGGCGTCGGCCCGTGCCAGCTCCCGTTCCAGGGCTTCCGTGTCGCCCACCGGCACCCCCCGCAGCTCCCGCCCGAGCCCCAGGACCGCCTTGCGGAAACCGTCGTACGTCGGGGTGTGGACGACCACGCCCTCGCCCTCGGCCGTCCACATCTGCAGGAGCTGCGAGAGCTGGCTGAGCACGGACGGGCCGTAGACCAGCCGGGCGGTGTCGACGGCCGAGCCGTACCGGGTGCCGTGCCAGTGGGCCACCGCCGACAGGAAGTCGTCCTGCTGCCAGGTGGTGTAGCCGAGCACCCCGTGCTCCAGACGGGCACGCAGCGCGGCCAGGACCTCGGGCGCCGTCTCGAAGTCCATGTCGGAGATGGTGAACGGCAGCAGTCCGTCCATCCCGAAGCGCTCCGCGACGCCGTCCCACTGGACGCACCAGGTCCCCCGGCGGTCGATGACGGTGTCGAAGTCGTAGCGCGCAGACCTGCTCACAGCGGTTCCCTCACTCCCTCGGGCATGGAGCGGGCCCGGTTCCCCGAGGGGAGACCGGGCCCGCCGCACGTCCGTGACGTGCTTACTTCAGCTTGGTACCGGCGGAACGCAGGTTGGCGCAGGCCTCGGTGACGCGCACGGCCATGCCGCCCTCGGCGGACTTGCCCCAGCTGCGCGGGTCGTAGACCTTCTTGTTGCCGACCTCGCCGTCGACCTTCAGCACACCGTCGTAGTTGCGGAACACGTGGTCCACGATCGGGCGGGTGAAGGCGTACTGGGTGTCCGTGTCGAGGTTCATCTTCACGACGCCGTTCTCCAGCGCGGTGGCGATTTCCTCGGCCGTGGAGCCCGAGCCGCCGTGGAAGACGAAGTCGAAGGGCTGGCTGCCGGCGGGCTTGCCGTACGTGCCGGAGACACCCTCCTGGAGGTCCTTGAGGAGCTCCGGACGCAGGACGACGTTGCCCGGCTTGTAGACGCCGTGGACGTTGCCGAAGGACGCCGCCAGCAGGTAGCGGCCCTTCTCGCCCAGCCCCAGCGCCTCGGCGGTGCGCAGCGCGTCGTCGACGGTCGTGTACAGCTCGTCGTTGATCTCGTGGGTGACGCCGTCCTCCTCGCCACCGGTCGGGGTGATCTCGACCTCAAGGATGATCTTGGCGGCGGCGGCCTTGGCCAGCAGCTCCTGCCCGATGGCCAGGTTGTCGGCGAGGGTCTCGGCCGAACCGTCCCACATGTGGGACTGGAACAGCGGGTTCAGACCCTTGGCGACGCGCTCCGCGGAGACGTCGAGCAGCGGACGCACGTAGCCGTCCAGCTTGTCCTTGGGGCAGTGGTCGGTGTGCAGCGCGACCGTGACGTCGTACTTGGCGGCGACGATGTGCGCGAACTCGGCGAGGGCCACAGCGCCCGTCACCATGTCCTTGTTGTACTGGCCGCCCAGGAATTCGGCACCACCGGTGGAGATCTGGACGATGCCGTCGCTCTCCGCCTCCGCGAAGCCGCGCAGTGCAGCGTGCAGGGTCTGGGTCGACGTCACATTGATGGCCGGGTAGGCGAACTTGCCTGCCTTCGCCCGGTCGAGCATCTCGGCGTAGACCTCGGGGGTTGCGATGGGCATCTGTCCGCTCCTTGGGATGTGCGGGTGTGCGGTGCTTGGTCCCTGACCTGGGGGCGACGTCATCGTCGCCCTCATCTTCCCAGACTCTCGCTCCGGCTCCACGGTGACCGTCGGGTAGCGCTCCCTGTTTCACGTGAAACGGGGAGCGCCCAGAGGAAGCCGCAGGTCAGGCGAGGTCGAGGTCCGCCACGGAGTAGACCTGGACGTACGGCAGACCGGCCTCGGCGATCGCCGAGGCGGCACCGCGCTCCACGATCACGGCGACGGCCACGACCTCACCGCCGGCCTCGCGCACCGCCTCGACCGCGGTCAGCGGCGAGCCGCCCGTGGTCGAGGTGTCCTCGACGACGAGGCAGCGCCGGCCCTTGACGTCCGTGCCCTCGATGCGGCGCTGCATCCCGTGGGCCTTCTGCGCCTTGCGGACGACGAACGCGTCCAGCTGCTCACCGCGTGCCGCCGCGGCGTGCAGCATCGAGGTGGCCACCGGGTCGGCGCCCAGGGTCAGTCCGCCGACGCAGTCGTAGTCCAGCTCGGCGGTGGCGTCGAGCATGATCTGGCCGACCAGCGGCGCGGCCTTGCCGTCCAGGGTGACCCGGCGCAGGTCGATGTACCAGTCGGCTTCCAGCCCCGAGGAGAGGGTCACCTTGCCGTGCACCACGGCCTTGTCCTTGATCTGCTGGAGCAGCTCAGCGCGTACGTCAGTCATGTCCACGAGGGTAAGCGTTGCCGGACGGGGTCAGAGCCGTGCCCAGCTCCAGGTCGTCGTGATCTCCAGGGGCTCGATCGGGGTGACGAGCCGGGGGGCCGTGTTCAGCCCGTTCGGCGGTCCGGTCTGCGGCTCGACGCAGACCGCCTCGTCCTGCTCGTCGTAGATCACCACCCACTCGTCCCGGCTCTTGACGGTCAGCTCCAGCTGTTCGGGCCAGGTGAGCTTCACGTCGACACCCGCGGGCATCCCGAAGCAGTCGTCCCACGTGCCGGGGAGGGGATCCCCGTCGCTGGAACGGAGTTGGGAGCTCGGCGACGGTGCGATCCGGCGCCCGGTCGGCAGATGGTCGTCGCCCCGCTCCTCCTGCCACTCCGCGTCGAAGTCGATGCGTACGTCCTGGGCGCCGAGGTTCCGGAGGAACCAGGGGTGCCACCCGGCCTGGGCCGGGAAGGAGTCGCCGTAGGTCTCGATGCCGAGGCTCAGCGTCAGCGTGTCCTCGGTCAGCTCGAAGGACTGCGTCACCCGGCCCTCGTACGGCCACGGGTCGGCCAGGTCGTAGAAGAAGGCCGCTTCCGCGTCCCCGTGCCGGGCCTGCGTCCAGGAGGTGTCGCGGCCGGTGCCGTGGATGGCGTGCGGCGGGGAGTTCAGCGGCATCCGGTGCAGCACACCGCCGCTGCGGAACCGGCCGTTCTCGGTCCGGCCGCACCACGGCACCATGGGGAAGCAGCCGTACCGCTCGCCCTGGCGCAGCAGTTCGGTCCCCCCGATCCGCAGGCTGCTGATCCGGCAGCCGTGCGCGGGGTCAACGATCAGTTCGACGTCGCCGGCGGTCAGCCTGGCGTTCTTCACCACAGTGCTCACCCCCCGACACTACTGGCGCCGCGCACCTTCCCCGGACTGCCCTCACCCCGCCGTCGCACGGCGGGCGGCTGCGCGACGGCCGTCCCGCGGCGTCGTCCCACCGACGAGGCTGCGGGCCGGGCGCCGCCGGGCGGCCCGGCCGCAGCACGTCCTCTCAGAGCCGCCTGCGCCGCAGAGCCCTGCCCACCACCACGGCGGAGGCGATCGCCAGGGCGGCGGCGGGGGCGGCCCAGCGCAGGGCGAGGCCCGCGACGCCCTCCTCCGGCGAGGGCACGGGGGCGTACCGGCCGCGCGGCGGAGCGTGGTCGACCTCCTCCGTGCTGCGGCCGATCATGGTGCGGCGGGCATGGGCGGCCTCGGCGGGGGGCTCGTCCGGCACGGTGAACTCCAGCTCTTCGGAAGGGTCGAGCGATGACGGAGGCACGGGTGCGTCGAACACGGACTCCCGGTCGGCGGACGACGGATCGGCGCTCCCCGGCCCGGAGGAGGGTGTTCCGGCGGACGGTGCGTCCGGAGCATCCGTGTCGGGGGCGTCGGCGGACGGAGCATCCGTGTCCGGGGCGTCCGCGGACGGGGCGTCGGCGGACGGGGCGTCCGGGCCCGCCGAGGAGGCCCCCGGCTCGTCCGCCCCCGGTTTCGAGGGCGCCCCCGGCCCGGCGGACGGCTCGTCGGCGGACGCCGAACCACCGGACCCCGGCTCGGAGGACGACGGCCCTGAGGACGACGGCTCGGAGGACGACGGCCCGGGGGACGGCTCGGCGGCACCGGTCGCGGTCGGGTCGGGCTCCGTGGCACCGGGTCCCCCCGCATCGGCGGCGCCGTCCTGGGCCGACAGGGACTCCGTCACCAGCTGCTGGGTGAAGCGGTCCAGCAGCCGCTGCGCCGCGGCGAGCGCCACCGGTGCGTCCAGGTCCACGATGCGGCCGTCGCCACCGGCCACACCGGTGAAGGCGATCGTCGTCCCCCCGTCCGCCGCCGTGAGGACGATGTTCAGCGCCAGTTTCGCCGAACCCGCGCCCCGGGCCTCCGTGCCCTCCCCGCTCACGGCGAAGGAGTCACCCCCGCCGAAGGGCCGCAGCGTCAGCGCCCCGCGGTAGGTGATCGTGTGGCCGCCGGCCCGGAATCTCAGCCGGCCCGCCAGCGGCCCCGCCGACGCGTCGGCGTCCCGCTGGAATCCCGGCACGCAGCGCGCGACGCGGCCGGGGTCGGCCAGCGTCCGCCGCAGGGCCGGTACCGGAACCGGAACGAATACCTCATGCTCCATACCGACCGAGCCTACTCAGCCCCGGCCGTCCCGTCAGCGCTTCCGCCCCCGCACACCGCGCGTACCGCGCCCGGCCGCCTCCCGCCGCGCCCGTGCCGCGGCTCCGCACCGGTCAGTACCGCGGGTGGACCAGCGTCGACGGCGGGACCCCGTGCCACCGGGCCCGCTCCACGGCGCGGCGGCCGGCCAGCAGCTCCCCCTCCCCCAGCGTGCGCAGCGCCGGCGCCCCCGGATCCATGCCGAGCCGGCCCCCCGCCGAGCGGGCGGCCAGGACGAACCCCCAGTCCCGCGGGGCCTCCGTGCCGTCGGTGACCCGGTCAGGACCGCCCGCGAACCCGGTGAGGCGCCCCTCGACGCGGTAGGGCCGGGTCGACAGACCGCCCGCCCGCACCGACGCCTCCACCGTCCAGAACGTCGCCGGCCTGTTGCTCGGCGGGCTCGCGTGCACCACCAGCCGGCCGCCCGGGCCCAGCGCGCCGGCCACCAGCCCGTAGAACTCGGCGGAGTACAGCTTCGTGCTCGCGGTGATCCCCGGGTCGGGAAGGTCCGAGATCACCACGTCGTAGCGGTCGCGGGCGGCCCGCAGCCAGGTGAAGGCGTCCTCGGCGACCGTCGTCAGCCGGGGATCGTCGAAGGCGTGCGCGTTCAGCGCGGAGAGCGCGGGATCCGTACGGGCCAGGCGGGTGACGGCCGGATCGAGCTCGACCACCACGACGGACGTGACGTCCGGATAGCGCAGCACCTCACGGGCGGCCAGCCCGTCACCCCCGCCGAGGATCAGCACCCGGCGGTGCGGCCCCTTCATCGCCGGGTGCACCAGCGCCTCGTGGAAGCGGTACTCGTCCCGGGAGCTGACCCGGAGCCGTCCGTCCAGGTAGAGATCGAGGGAGCCGTCCCTCGGGCCGGTGAGGACGACCTCCTGCAGGTCCGTCTGCATCGCGACCCGCACCTCGCCGCCGTACACCGCGCGCCGGGCCGCCCGCTCGAAATCGTCGACCAGGACGGAGGCCGTGGCGAGCAGGGCGATCACCGCGGCGTTCACCGCGACGAGCAGCCAGCGCGAGCGCGGGTTCAGGTCGTGCCGGAACACCCAGAGCACCAGCGCCAGGCCGGCCGCCGCGTTGACCGCACCGGTGAACAGCGCCCCGGTCAGCTGCCCCATGACCGGCAGCAGCAGGAACGGGAAGGCCAGCCCGCCCACCAGCGCCCCCACGTAGTCGGCCGCGAAGAGGTCCGCCACCGCCCCGCCCGCGTCCTGCCGGTCGACCCGCTGGATCAGCGTCATCAGCAGCGGGATCTCCGCACCGATCAGGACGCCGATCACGAGCGAGAAGCCGACCAGCGCGTAGCGCGACTCGCCGAGCCAGGCGAAGGACGCGTAGAGGATGAGCGCCGACGAACCGCCGACGAGCGCGAGCGCGGCTTCGAGGAGGCCGAACCCGACGGCGGCCCTGGCGCGTAAACGTTTCGCGAGCAGCGAGCCGATGCCCATCGCGAACACCATCAGGGAGAGCACGACCGAGGCCTGGGTGACCGAGTCACCGATCAGGTACGAGGCGAGGGCGACCAGCTCCAACTCGTAGACCAGACCGCACGCGGCGCAGACGAACACCACCGCCAGCACGAGGAATCTCCCGGTCCTCGGCCGGACGGGAATGCACGGCACGCCCCCTCGCAACGGCGTCTGCTGGTCGATCATGAAACGAACGCTACGTGACCGGAAGGTCGCCGTTTGTCACCCACAAGGATGTAAGTGACGCGCACCCGGCGCGCCCCGCACCACCCGGCGGGACCCCCGCACTCCCCTCACGAGACCCCCGCAGGCACCCGCGCCCCCACCCGGGTCCGGGTCACGACCAACTGCCCCTCCTGCGGGTACGCGTGCCAGGTGCGCCAGCGCACCTGACCCTCCGTCCGCTGCGCGAGCATCGCGGTGAAGGCGTACGGGCTGCCGGGGAACGTCCCCGCCAGTCCGTGCGGATGATCGGCCACGAGCGCGAGCAATTCCTGCGCGCGGCCCGCGAACGAGCCCTCGGACAGCGTCTCGACGCGCGCCGCGAACTCGTAGTCCCAGTCGCCCACGCTCTCGGCGACCCCCAGCGGCAGCGGTGTGCTGCTGCCCGGCAGGCAGGCGACGGTCTCGGAGCAGGTGCGGCGCTCCTCCTCCAGCAGCACCTGGTGAGAGGCGCCGAGCAGCCGCAACTGAACCCTGGCGTGGCCCAGTTCGAGGTCCAGTACGGCGAGGGCGGGCAACGGCTCCCGCCCGAGCGTCCATGCCAGGTCAGCGGCTCGGGTGTCGGAATAGGCGGTATGGAGGGTCGTGAGCATCGATCGGCTCCGCAAGCACACAGGGACACAGGGACAGGAGACTGGAGACACTCCCGCGCGGCACCACGTGGGGGAGTGGGAGCCCGATCCGGCCCAACTGGGATCCGGGGGCTGAATGTTCTCTACATCGATGCAATCACGAAGTACGTCGCGCTCACAGCGTTTTTACCCAACTTGCCGTGGTTTCCATCCCTCAGGGGGCAGGACGGTTCATCTGTTCCCTCGCACCCAACAAAAAGGTGCCCGGCGGGAGTTAGACCCCACCGGGCACCTCAGGCACATCCGCCCCGCTCCCCCGCACCGCGGGGGCGGACCGTCTCAGTTGCCGCCGCCACCGCCGCAACCCCCGCCTCCTCCGCCGCAACTGCTGCCGCCCCCGCAGCCGTTGCCGCCGCCGCAGGAGTGGCCGTGCGAGTGCCCGCCGGAGTCACCGCCGCTGTCGCCGGCCCACCAGCTGCCCCCGCCGCCGTCCGCGGAGCCGCGGCCACGGCGTCCCGCCGGCCCTGACCGCCGGGCCGACAGCTTCTTCCGGCCACGCGAACGATGCGCGACCATCCCCACCACCACGGTCACCAGAATCACGATGAAGACGAACAACCCCATCGACCTCACATTCCTGTGTCCCCCGAAGCGAGGTCCCCCGCTTCTCGACTGCCGATGGGATTCCCGTGCCCCGCGGGAGCCAAAGCAGACTTGAGCAACTCCAGAGCTTCGGCGCAGGATGGCGCCCATGACACACGGACGACCGCTGCTCAACCGCCGCCTCACCGAGTTCGGCACGACGATCTTCGCGGAGATGACGGCGCTGGCCGTGCGGACCGAGTCGATCAATCTCGGCCAGGGCTTCCCCGACACCGACGGGCCCGAGGAGATCCGCGAGGCCGCGGTCCGCGCCCTGCGCGACGGTCACGGCAACCAGTACCCACCGGGCCCCGGTGTCCCCGAGCTGCGCTCCGCGATCGCGGAGCACCAGCGTCGGCACTACGGGCTGGAGTACGACCCCGACGCCGAGGTCCTGGTCACCACCGGCGCCACCGAGGCGGTCGCCGCCTCGCTGCTGGCCCTCCTGGAGCCCGGCGACGAGGTCATCGCCCTGGAGCCGTACTACGACTCGTACGCCGCCGGCATCGCCCTGGCCGGCGGCACCCGCGTCCCCGTCACGCTCCGGCCCCACGAGGGCGCCTACCGGCTCGACCTCGACGAGCTGCGCGCCGCCGTGACGCCCCGCACCCGGCTGATCCTGCTCAACACCCCGCACAACCCGACCGGCACCGTCCTGACCCGCGACGAACTGGCGGCCGTCGCCGCACTCGCCTGCGAGCGGGACCTCCTGGTCGTCACCGACGAGGTGTACGAACACCTCGTCTTCGAGGGCGAGCACATCCCCCTGGCGTCCTTCCCCGGCATGCGGGACCGGACCGTCACCGTCAGCAGCGCCGGCAAGACGTTCTCCCTCACCGGCTGGAAGATCGGCTGGGTCACGGCGAGCCCGGAGCTGGTCGCCGCGGTCCGCTCGGCCAAGCAGTTCCTGACGTACGTCTCCGGCGGCCCCTTCCAGTACGCCGTCGCCGAGGCCCTGCGGCTGCCCGACCGTTACTTCGAGGGCCTGCGCACGGACCTGCGCGCCAAGCGCGACCTGCTGAGCGCGGGCCTCGCCGAGGCCGGCTTCGAGGTCTACGCGCCGGCCGGGACGTACTTCCTCACCACCGACATCCGCCCGCTCGGCGAGACGGACGGCTTCGCCTTCTGCCGGGCACTCCCGGAACGCTGCGGGGTCGTCGCCGTCCCGAACGCGGTGTTCTACGACCACCGCGAACAGGGCGCGCCCTTCGTGCGCTTCGCGTTCTGCAAGCGGAAGGCCGTGCTGGAGGAGGCGGTGGACCGCCTCAAGCGGTTGGCCGGCTGACAGGGGGCGCGAAAAGAGCGCCGCCGGTTCGCTCCGGGGTGCGGGACCTGATCAAGCCCCGCTCCCGAAGCGACCACAGTTCACTCGGTGTCTTTGGGATGTCGCGGGGAGGCGTACACGAGGATCACGGTGGAAGTCTCCGCGCTGACCAGGTAGCGCACTCGACCACCGCTGGTGACCTCGTACTCCCACTGGTCCAGGTCGGAACCCTTCCACGCTTTGGTGGCGTGCCTGCCGCGCAACTGATGCTGGCGATTCCAGTTGGACCGGGTCAGGGGGTCGCTCCGGAGAGCGTCCAGGCAGCGATGCGCGCTCGGCAGGGCCACGCGACACAGTTCCTCCCAGCCCGTCACCGCCTCTGTGGTCCCGAAGACGACGTTCCACCCGTTGAGGGGCGGAACGCTCACTCGGTCTCCCTTCTTCGGGCTCACCCACCCACCTCGACCTGACCGAGGTCATCACCATCGAGCGGACGCAGCGATTCCCTGAGCTGCCCGGGATCGGCATTGATGCGTGCCGTGGCGCGCCAGGAGACGATCGCGCGGTGCACAGCCTCCCCCGCCCCCAGTTCGGCCGCGTCCGACAGCGCTTCAAGAAGCTCGACGGTGAAAGCCCGCACCTCTTCCGCGTCCAGGTGTCGCGCCCAGGGGAACACCTCGGGCAGTGCGAGGAGGAGCGCCCTGGCGCCGTCGTCCTGCTTCATCAGTGCAAGGAAAAGCCGCGAGGCGGTGGTCAGGTTCTCTTCCGCGCCTTCCGCGCGTACAGCCGTGGTCAGCATCATGTCCGGCGCGTCCCGATGGGTGACCCGAAGCCGTCCCAGGGCAGCAGCTCTGGCGGCAACACCTTTGGGATTGCGGGAGAGATCGGTGAAGGAGACGGATTCCGTTTCTGCTTCCAGAGGCACGCTAGGCATAATCAGAGACTACTCAGATCACGATCTGATTTCAAGGGGGACCGTCCGGCCTTCGACGCGCACTTCTTCACCTTCTGCAAGCGGAAGGCCGTGCTGGAGGAGGCGGTGGACCGCCTCAAGCGGTTGGCCGGCTGACGGGGCACCCGGACGAACCGGCGGGCGGCCCCGCACAGCACGACGGAGGCCCGGGACGCGGGGCGCCGGCCGTCCGGCCGTGCCCCGTTCCCGGGCCTCCGTGGTGGTTCAGCGGCGGATCAGGCCTCCGGGCCCTGCTCCGCGGCGCCGTCGCCGGCCTCGTCCTCGGCCTGCTTGGCGGCGGGCTCCAGGCCCAGGCGCTCCACGAGCCACTTGTCGAACTCGATCGAGGCCCGCACCCAGCTGACCGTCGAGGAGACGAAGTGCTCCAGGCTGACACCGGTACCGATGAGCATCTGCGCCTCACCGACCAGGCGCACGGAGCCCGCGACGCCCTCCTCGCCCTCGTGGGCGTGGGTGTAGACCTTGGGCCACAGGGTGCGGCGGTTCCAGTCGTCGATCGCGTCGAGCAGGACGGGACGCTGGTCCAGGGCGTGCGGGCGGTCGTAGAAGGTCCGGACCGAGAAGACCTGCTGCTCCTCCTCGCCGCGGAACATGAAGTACGTCCGGAACTCTTCCCACGGCGCGGCGAGGTCGCCCTCGTCGTCGACGACGAACTTCAGTTCCATCTGTTCGAGAAGCTGCTTGACGAGGTCCTGGTCGGGGACCACGGGGCCCTCGGGTCCTGTCGCCTGCGGTTCGGGCTGGCCCCCGAAGTTGGGGATCGAGGACGGGTCGATAGACATCGCTGGGCACTCCTGTGGATCGCACGTGGTTTCCTGGCTCCGACCCTAGCCGCGATCGCGGCCGGTGGTCCTACGCGCTCAGGGGAATCGTCCCCGCGCTCGTTCCCCGGGCCCGCGACCAGGAAACCGCGACGAGGACCGCGCAGAGCGTTCCCACCAGTCCGGCCCCCGCGATCGTCTGCGTCGAGGATCCGGAGAGCTCCGCCGCGAGGCCGCCCGAGGCGACACCGATCCCCTGCACGGCGGTCAGCCCGGACCTGGCCAGCCCGAGTGCCTGACCGCGCTGGTCGGCCGGGGTGAGCAGGACGAAGGTCGCCCCCGCGGTGATCTGGTACGCGGAGCAGACGCCCGACACCAGCAGCACCAGCAGGGCGACCGCCACACCGGGGCCGGCCCAGTAGACGACCAGCGGGAGGTTCGCGCCCACCGCGAGCGGGCCGAGCAGCCGGCGGCGGCGCTCGACGTCGAACCCCGGCCGCCCCAGGAGCGCCGCACCCAGGACCATGCCCGCGGGATGGGCGGCGAGCAGGAGGCCCACCGACGCGGCGCCCCCTCCGGCCTCCTCGGCGAAGGGGGCCGCGAGGCCCTCCGGCAGCACGATGAAGCCCGCCAGCCAGCCGAGCGCCACCAGCGACCGCAGCCGGGGGTCCGACCAGATCAGCGCGGCGGCCCTGCCCACCTGGGTGTGCATCCGCTTCGGCGCCGCGTCCGCGACGGCGTCCACCGACCGCGCCCTGACACCCAGCCGGATCAGCACGGCGGAGACCACGAACGTCAACGCGTTGAGCCCCAGCGCGAGATGGCTGCCCAGCCAGACGACGAGGACCCCGCCCGCGGCGAATCCGACCAGCTGTCCGGCCTGGTGGGTGACCACCATGACCCGCTGCCCGCGCTCGTACAGGCGCTCGCCCAGGACGGCCGGCAGCAGGGCGCCCTGCGACGCCCCGAAGGGCGCCTCGGCGAGCTGTGCCAGCACCAGCAGGCCGGCCAGCAGCGGCAGAGGCGTACCGGGCAGGGCCATCAGCCCGACCAGGACGGCGCGCACCAGGTCGCAGCCGACCATGACCGTGCGCCGGGGGAACCGGTCGGCGAGGCCGGAGAGCAGCACCCCGGACAGCAGGGCGGGCAGGCTCGTCAGCGCGTAGGTCGCCGCGGTCCAGCCGGCCGAGTCGGTACGTTCGAACACCAGCAGGGACAGCGCCACACGCGCCAGCTGGTCGCCCAGAACCGACTGGGCATATGCAGCCCACAGCGTTCGAAATTCGCTCAGGCGAATGAGGCCGGCACTTCCGTCGCCTTTCGGCTCCGCACCCGCCTCACCGGGTATCCGCTCGGTCATGCGCGTACCCTACCGTTCTCCCCATTCGGCGCAGCCGTGGTGACCGGGAGAGAAAAGGGCCCGGAGTGTCCCGATATCGCGCGGGAATTCCTTTCACCCGCGACGCGCTCTCCGCGGACCGGATTCGGACGACGCTCCGGATACCGATGACGCTCCGGATACGGATGGCACTTCGGGGTACGGACGGCACTTCGAGCCGGGCCGATCCGCATAACGGGCCGGCGGACTTCGGTGCATCCACCATTCGGCCATGGACCGGAAACTCCGGCCCGAATGCGCGGACGGCGCGGACGGCCCGCAGGCCCACGCGCGCCGGCTGCGCGCCGCGTGCACACACCCGCCCGGCCCCGGCCGGACGCGGGCGGCGGGCGGGCGGGGCGGGGGGGCGGCGGGCGGGGGTGGTGCGGGGCCCGGGGGGCGGGGTGCGGGCCCGGGGCGTGGGCCGGGGGGGCCCCC
>NZ_JBEXRT010000064.1:0-27010 GCF_040613235.1 Streptomyces sp. NPDC006296
CGTTCTCCAGACAGCGAACCAGAAGTTCGGCCGCTCCGTCGGGGGTCTGCTTCCGGTCCTCGGCGTCACTCACGCTGATCGTGTCCTCTCCTGATCTTCGGCCACGCCGACGGACGGGCCGCTCAGCCGCCTACCCCCAGCCAGCCACCCCGACGCCCCCAACCGGCCCGACGCCCCCAGCCAGCCGGCCCGACGCCCCCGGGCAGCCCCACGCCCCCGGGCAGCCCGACGCCCCCAGCCAGCCCGACGGGACTACGAGAAACCCACCTCGACCCACACACACCGCCCAGGCCCTCAATGACAACCCACCCCCCACCCACACGCACCCGCTCCCCGTGACCAACACCCTGCCCCACTCCGAGACCGCCGCATCCCTCTCCCCCACACCCCACGACCACACCCCCACGTGAGCACCCACATATCACCGACGACGCAGCCCTGATGACGTCGCGGTCGCGTGACCAGCACTGTTCGGATCCACTACAGGACACAGCAAGAACGAGGCCAACGCAGCAGGAGCGGGCGATCGCCCTCAGGCGGGTGGGCACTCTCCTATTTCCGGAGGGCGGTGGCATCGGCCGGTCAAGAGGCTGTCCCCGACCTGCAGGACGCGGACGCGCGCCCGGCGCCCGGACCGCCGGCAAACCGAAGTCGCAGGTGCCGGTGTGGCGCGAGGGGCTGGCCTGATCGGTACTGTCGGTGGACTATCAGCGCATCCTCACCGCGCTCGCGAACCGGCACCGACTTCACCAAGGGCCTTCGAACTGCCAGGAGAACGTTTCACGGACCTGTCCACGCAGCCGGTCGTGGACCTCCTTGATCAGGCCGTGGTCGCGCCAGCGGCCGGAAGAAGGCCTAGACCCGATCCCACGGCGGGAAGTCGACCGGCATACCGCGCCACTTGATTCCGTTGTCGACGAGGTAACGGATCGCGTCCGACAACGCGCGGGGGCACGACATCTCCGCCTGCCCGCCCCGGCCTCGCATCCAGCCCGGCACCGTAGCAGCGGCCGGACCACGGCCCACTCCGCGTCCGTCATGTCCGAGGGATACCACCGAACACGCTCCGGGTGACCGGCTGCGTTTCCGAACCGGTGGGCGGCACAATCACAATACGGAGAAACCGAGTTGAACTCCACCGGCGCGAGCACGTACAACTGCAGCAACAGGGTCTCCTGGAACTCGGTTGGCTTCGCAACCCCGAGCTGCCAAGAGGCCCTGTCTTCATGCCCACAGCAAGCGGCGATCACCCGATCGACGAACACTCCTCAAGCCCGGAGCGACAACAGCCACTTAGGCTGTTGCCGGGCGTCCATGTGTCGCACGCACAGCATCGCGAACAGTGAGGTAGAAATGCAGAATTACATGCCTGTCGTGCTGGTACACGGGTTCTGGCACGGTAGCTGGTGCTGGAGTCCCGTGGTCGAGCAGCTGGCCGCCAGCGGGATCCAGTCGGTCGCAGTCGATCTCGAGGGCCACGGACTGCGTGGACGCGCACCACGCAGCCACGGAGCACGCCCGTTCGATGCGGCGGCGTTCACCACCGAGCCGTCCGCGGTGGCGCACATCACCGCGTCCTCTGCGGCGGCCGATCTCGCCGATCGGATACGTGTGATCGGTGCCGGGCAGCCATGTCTCGTCGTCGCGCACAGCATGGGCGGCGTTGTCGCCACCGCGGCCGCGGAGCTCGCACCGGAACTCGTGGGCGGACTCGTCTACGTGTCGGCGTTCGCGCCGGTGGCCGGGGTACCGGCGGGCCAATACAACAGTTACCCGGAGAACGCCGGCGAGAAGGTGAACCGGCTCATCGCGGCGGACCCGGCCGTCGTCGGCGCGGTGCGTATCGACACCCGCGACCCGGCCAGGCGCGACGAGATCAAGGAGACCTTCTACAACGACGTCGACGACCGTACCGCGGACGCCGCAATCGCCCTGCTCCAGCCGGACGCCCCGTTGGGACTCCCCACCGAGGAGCTGACCGTCACCGAGCAGCGCTACGGCAGCATCCCGCATTCGTACGTGGTCTGCCGCCGGGACCACGTTATCCCTGCGGCGCTCCAGCATCGCATCATCAAGGACATCGACGCCGTGTCGACTTCACCGACCACCGTGACCGAACTCGACAGCTCTCACTCCCCGTTCCTGTCTCAACCCGCCGCACTCGCCGAGGCGGTCGCCGCGGGACTGGCTCGAACTTGAACCGACCGAGCTCCCGGCACTTCGAGGTCGTGGATCGAGGCGTTGATAGGTCGGCTCCGGGGTCGCTCACGCTGGTCGTGGACGGCCGTCCGCCGGTCAAATCGTCGGTCAGCGGCTGACTTCGAGATTCATCAGAGTGAGCAGGGCGTGCGTGCCGGGGGGCGCAGGCTGGTTCGGTGCGGAGCTTGGTGAGTGCCGGCCAGTTCTTGAGGTGGGCGAAGCCGTGCTCGACCGGCGGCGAGGACCCGGTTGGCTTCCTTCTGGCCGGGTGTGAGCTTGTGAGTGCGGCTGGTGTGGAAGTCGGTGACGAGCACGGGATCGCGTACGTCGTGGTCCAGGCCGCGGAATCCCAGGTCAGCCAGCGCCCCGAGACCGGTGGCCCGGAGGTGGGTCAGAATGTGGTCGTGGCGGGCGGCGGTGATGCCGTGGGTACGGCCGGGCCAGGCGGCGAATATCCAGATCAGGCGGGCGCACCCCAAGAGCCCCATGAGCCACCGACACGGCGCCAGGACTTTCACACATTCTCACGTCAGCCCGCGAAGCGGGCCCCGAGGCCACCGTCGACGGGAATCTCGGCCCCGGTGATCCCCCGGGCACCCGGACCGAGAAGAAACGCCACGACCTCGGCCACGTCCCGCGGTTCGCACATCCGCCGCATCGGGTGGACGCCCACCACCTCGGCCTCGGCGGCCACCGGATCGGGTTGGGCGGCGAAGTAGTCACGCACCAGCGCTGTTCGGGTCCAGCCCGGGCTGACCGCGTTGACCCGAACACCTTGCGGGGCGAGTTCGAGGGCCAGACTGCGGGTCAGCCCCAGCAGACCCGACTTCGCGGCCGCATAGGGGAAGTAACCGGCGGAGGTCAACCGGGCGTGCAGCGAGGCCACATTGACGATCGATCCCTCGGCACGCTCGCGCATCGCGGGGATGAGCTGCTTGGCGACGAGCCAGGCACCTTTGAGGTCGACCGCGAAAACGTGGTCCCACTCGTCGGTGGTCATCGCGGCCGGATCGAAGTAGGCATTGATACCGGCATTGTTGACCAAGAGCGTGGCCGCACCGAAACGATCGGCGACGGCCGAGGCGGCAGCGGCGACTCCGGCTTCGTCAGTGATGTCCACGGCCAGCGGCAGGAACCGGTCCGCGTGAGAGGCGTGCCGCTCGGCCGCCCGGCCGAGCGCCGCCTCGTCACGGTCCAGCACCGCGACAGCGGCGCCTCCCGCCAGCAGGACCTCGACAATGGCCTCGCCGATGCCCTGGGCACCGCCGGTCACGATGGCAGTGCGATCCTGGAAAGGATGGGCGTTCACAGTACCTCCGTGGAAATGACGCCGGCAGACGGCCGGGCAGCGATGGCATCGGACGGAACACCCGGCGTTCCCGGACACAGCACAGCGGGGTGGGCGGCTGGTGCCGACACACCCACGACCGCGGCCAGGACCCGACCGTCGTGCCGGGAACCGCTCCCAGGCGAGCCGGCGGGAGGCGGCACGAGACCGATCGTCGCGGTCGCCACGAACAGGGTGCCCGCGACAAGCACCGGACTGGTGGGCTGGACCGCAGGGAGCCGCAAAACAGCGACAAGGGTACCGTCGGGAGCATAACGATGGACCACCCCACCACCCCAGACCGCCACCCAAAGACAACCACCGTCATCCACCACCATCCCATCCGGACCACCGTTACCCGGAGCGAACACGACATGGGTGTCCCGGTCGAGGAGCCGGCCGTCCTCCGGGCGCACCCGGAAACGGTCGATACGGCCCTCGCCGCTGTCGGCCAGATACATCACCGTTCCGTCGGCCGTGAACGCGGGGCCGTTGGGGATGGTGAGACCGTCCACCACGGTGGTGACCGAACCGTCGTGGTCGACGCGGTGCAGCCGGCCGAGGCCGCGCTCGCCTCCGTAGGGCATGGTGCCGAACCAGAAGCGTCCCGAAGGGTCGCAGCATCCGTCGTTGACGCGACTGCGTGCGGGGGCGGCGGCGCCGGGCCGGGCCAGCCAGGTGCGGCTTCCGTCGGGTGCCAGCACGGCTGCGCCCGTACCTGCCGCTGCCAGCCAGTGGCCGGGGTGCCCGGCCAGCGGTGCGACGGCGCCCAGCGGGATGTCCAGGCGCAGCAGGGCCTCGCCGTCGCCGGGCTCGGCCGGGTCGAGGGCGGTGAGGGTGCCGTCGAGGATGTCGACGGTCACCAGGCGGTCGCCGGTGTGGCGCAGGCCCTCGCCCAGTTCGCGCCGGCGGGTGGTCCAGGGGCGGAACGCCGGTGGGGCGGCCGCCGTGTGCGGTGGGCGGGTCACGGTCTCACTCCTTCGGGCCCGCCGCAGGTCGCGGAGGCCGGGGTGGATACGCGGGCGGTGGAGCCCGGCGTGGTGGGAGGGAGGCGGTTCAGCGCAGGGTGGCACCCTCCTCACGGTCCAGCAGGGCGAGTTCGCGGCGCTCGGGCAAACCCTGCCAGTCGCCCTCGGATCCGACGGCGAAGGCGCCCACCGTGTTGGCCCGCTCCAGGCGTTCCCGTGTGCCGAGGCCGTCGAGTACCCCTGAGAGCAGACCGGCGGTGAAGGCGTCACCGGCTCCCACGGTGTCGCGGACGGCGACCCGGCGCGCGGGGGTGTGTTCCCGTCCTTCGGCGGTGTGCAGTTCGGCGCCGTGGCCGCCGAGCTTGACGGCCACCTCGCGGGTCCGGCCGCCGGAGAGCAGCGACCGGACGCGGTCGGCTGCGGTGCGGGCCCGGGGCGCGGCGGCCAGGGCGAGTTCGTCGTCGGAGGCGATCACGAGGTCGGCCTCCCGGGCCAGCGGGCGAAGGACGTCGGCAGCCCTGGACGAACTCCACAGCCGGGGGCGGTGGTTCACGTCCAGGCTGACCAGCATTCCGGCGGCGCGGGCCGCCTTGACGGCCGTGTGGACGGCGGCCAGGGGGCGCGGCCCCAGGGCACAGGTGATCCCGGAGACATGCAGGATCCGCGCACCGTCGAGCAGGGCGGGCGCCACGTCCTCCGGGCCGAGCCGTGAGCCCGCCGAACCGGTGCGGTAGTACTGGATGCGGGTCAGGTCGGCGATGCGCGGTTCGGAGAGCAGTAGCCCGGTGGGTGCCTCGGGGTCCCTGCGGGCGCCGGTGGTGTCCACGGACTCCGCTCGGAGGCTGCGCAGGATCAGGGTGCCCAGTTCGTCGTCACCGACGCGGCCGATCCACCGGGCACGGTGTCCGAGCCGGGTCAGCCCCACGGCCACGTTGGACTCGGCTCCGGCCACCGAGAGCCGCAGGTCTCCGCCCATCCGGAGCGGGCCGGAGGCCCGGAAGACGGCCATCGTCTCCCCGAGCGTGACGACGTCGGGGGCGGTCCCGGTGCTCATGCTCCCTCCCGGTGTCCGGCGACGGCCGCGAGGAAGGCGCGGCATCGCGCGCGGAGCGCGTCCAGGTCGCCGCCGTGCGGGGCGTCTCCCGCGATGGGCGATCCGACGCCGACGGCGAGGGCTCCGGCCTCCAGATAGGCGCGGGCCGTCTCGGTGTCCACGCCGCCGGTCGGGACGAAGGGGACGTGGGGCAGCGGTTCACGCAGGGAGCGGAGGTAGGCCGGGCCGCCGATCGAGGCGGGGAACAGCTTGACGGCGGTGGCGCCCTCGGTGACCGCCCGGACGACCTCGGTGGGGGTCAGCGCACCGGCCACGACCGGCAGCCCGAGCGCGTGCGCGGTCACGCTGCCCTCCGCGAGTGCGGGCGTGACGACGAACGCGGCTCCCGCCTGCTGGACGGCGCGCGCGTCGTCGGCCGTGAGCACGGTGCCGGCACCGATGAGGGCGTCTCCGGCCTCCCGGACGCAGCGCGCGATGACGTCGGCCGCGTCGGGTGTCGTCAGGGAGACCTCGATCAGGCCGACACCCTCCTCGCGAAGGGTGTGTACGGTCCGTTCGGCGGTCTTCGGGGCGGAGCCGCGGACGATGGCGATCACGCGTTCGCGGCGGAGTCGGTCGGTGAAGCTCATGCGGGTCGGTCCTCGGGGAGTGCGGTACGGATGCGGGTCGGGCGGGGCGGGTGTCACCACTCGGCGAACGATCCGTCGGGATGGCGCCACAGTGGGGTGCGCCAGGGCGCTCCCGCGGCGGCATCGGCCCGGCGGACCGCGTTCTCGTCGACGGTGATGCCCAGCCCCGGCCCCGTGGGGCGGGCGACGTGTCCGTCGGTGAAGCGGAAGACCTCCGGGTCGACGACGTAGTCGAGGAGTTCGGCGCCGTCGTTGTAGTGGATGCCGATGCTCTGTTCCTGGATCAGGAAGTTGGGTGTGGCGAAGGCGACCTGGAGCGATGCGGCGAGCGCGATGGGCCCCAGGGGGCAGTGCGGTGCCAGCTGGACGTCGAAGGTCTCGGCGAGGGAGGCGATCCGGCGCAGTTCGGAGATGCCCCCGGCGTGCGAGGGGTCGGGCTGTGCGACGGCGATCCCGGCGGTCAGCGCGGGCAGGAAGTCCCAGCGTGAGTAGAGGCGTTCACCGGTGGCGACCGGCACGGTGGTGGCACGGACGAGCGGCTCCAGCAGCCGGGTGTGCTCCGGGGTGACCGGCTCCTCCGCGAACAGCGGGTGCAGGTCCTCCAGCGCGGTGAGCAGACGCCGCGCTCCGGCCGGGCCGAGGCGGCCGTGCAGGTCCACGGCGACGTCCCGGCCGGGGCCGAGCACCTCGCGCGCGGTGGCCACACGGGCGTACGCTGCGGCGATGTCGGCCGCGCCGCCCAGGCGCCCGGTGCGCCCGGTGGCGTTCATCTTGACGGCTGTGAACCCGGCCTCGACCTGGGCGCTCACCGCGTCGGCGATCTCGGCCGGTTCGTCGCCGCCGACCCAGCAGTAGACGCGGGCCCGGTCGCGGACGGCGCCGCCGAGGAGATCGTGCACGGGGACGCCGAGGGCCTGTCCCCGGATGTCCCACAGCGCCTGGTCGATGCCGGCGACGGCGCTGGAGAGCACCGGCCCGCCGCGGTAGAAGGTACCGCGGGTCATCACCTGCCAGTGGTCCTCGATGTTCCTGGGGTCCAGACCGACGAGGTACTCGGCCAGTTCGGCGACGGCCGTACGGACGGTGTCGGCGCGGCCCTCGACCACCGGCTCCCCCCAGCCGACGATCCCCTCGTCCGTCTCCACACGGCAGAACAGCCAGCGGGGCGGTACCCGGAAGGTCTCGATGCGGGTGATCTTCATGGTGCTTCCCGGTCCTTCGGTGGGGTGGCGTGCCCGCCGCCCCGGCCGGTGCGGTCGTCGTCGTCCGTCGCGGCCTCGGGGCGGGCACGGGAGGGGGCCGCGGTGCGCGCCAGGTCGGCGTCGGCACGGGCGAGCAGTGCGCGTATGGCCTGCTCGGCGGCGGCCGGGTCGGCGTCGCGTACGGCGCGCAGGACGGGCTCGTGTGCCGGGACGGGGTCGTCGGCCTCGGCGGAGTGGACCAGTCGGTCGCGTTCGGCCAGGGCCGGTCCGATGAAGACGTCCATGCGCTGGAGCAGTTCGTTGTGGGTGGCCCGGAGCAGGGCGCGGTGCCAGGCGAGGTCGGCTTCGGCCGCCTCGGCCGGGTCGCCGGAGGTTTCACCCATGCGGGCGAGGGCCGCATCCAGGGCCGCCAGGTCCTCCTCCGTGCGCCGTTCGGCGGCCAGGCGGGCGGCGGCCGGTTCGATGACGAGGCGTACCTCGGCGAGGTCCCGCAGGACCAGCTCCGGTGCGTCGGCGGCGAACTGCCAGCGGATGACGTCGGCGTCGAGGAGATTCCAGTGGTCGCGGGGGCGGACGAACGTACCGCGCTTCTGCCGTGCGTCGACCAGGCCCTTGGCGGTGAGGACCTTGACGGCCTCCCGCAACACCGTCTGGCTGATGCCGAGTTCGTCGATGAGGGCGGCCATGTCCAGGGTCTCTCCCACTCGCAGACGTCCCTGCACGATGCGGGTGCCGACCTTCTCGACGATCTGTCCGTGCAGGCCCCTGCCCACGTACTCGGCCATGTTGCGTCCTTCCTCGACCACGCGGTGCGCGCACCGTCATCCTATATTATTTAGTAAATAAAATGTGTCGGTTTTCCGTCCTCCCCGACGGTGAAGCAGGCCACCCGCACGGTGCCGCCGCCGGGAGCCGGCGCGGTCAACTCCCAGTCCCCGCATGGCAGCCGCTCCTGCGGCAGGCGCACCGGGTGCGCCCGGCCGGGTTCCAGTCCGTCCAGCGCGAGCGGTGGGGTCCCGAGCGGCCCGCGGACCTCCAGCCGGCCCGAGGCATACGGCACGAACAGGTCCCGCGAACGTCCACCGTCCGCCCCGCGAGGCGGCTCCGCCCAATGGCCGGCCGGGGTCACGGACCCGACCGGACCGACCGAGGGGCCGACTCCGAACTCCACCTCCAGCGAGGCCGAGGCTCCGGGGGCGAGCGTCGTCAGCGGCCCCAGCGCCTCGCACTCCACGACGTGGTCGCGCGGCAGCAGACCGCCCAGATGCGGCAGCCCCTGCGCCAGCGGGCACTCCATCCACACCTCGGCCCGCGACCCCTCGTCGGGGTAGGCGCCCTCGTGGACGGTGAACCGCTGCGTCAGGGTGCGCTCCGGCCCGACGTGCGCCAGCCACCCCGCGGAGTCGGGGAATCCCACCTTCCCGACCACCTCTTGGTGCGGCACGTGGAGGACTCCCGAAGAGGTTTCCCGCACCCGGGGCCAGCCGGTCCCGGCGACCAGCGGTACGGAGGCGGGTCGCCCGGAACCGGCGAGTCCGAGGTAGACGCCCTCGGCGGCCGACAGGTCCGCCGTCGGCGCACCGGCGAGCTGGGTCACGTTCCACAGCGCCCAACGCCGTTCCCCGGACGAGGTGTTGGTCATGCTCAGGTGAAGACCGAAAGCCGTGCTGCCGGGGCGCAGAACGATCCGGCGTTCCAGCCGCAGGCCGGTCCGGGGGTCATCGCCGCTGGTGAGTACGAGTACCACCGCGTCGTCGAGCCGGTCGACCCGCGCCCTGTACGGGCCCGAGTCCAGCACCGGGTCCGGTGGCCCCGCCCACTGCTCGGGTCCGTCCCAGCCCTGCGGCGCCGGCCAGGTCTTGTCCCCGCCCCAGTTGAGCCAGTCCGCCATCGGGCCCCCGTGCGGACCGGGCCGCGCGCCCGGCAGCGGTGTGAGGCGGCTGTCCAGCAGGCGCGGATTGCGGTACAGGAACTCCGCGCCGTCCAGAGTCACCGACAGCAGCCGGCCGCCCAGCGCGGGGGCGGCGGTCACCGTCAGCGCCCCGGCGTCGAGCGTGATCAGCTCGCCGTACGCTACGGGGGTGCGCCGCACCCGTACGGTGTCGTTGGCGCCGGTCACCGCTCAGCCGTCCAGACCGGGTTCGAGCACGACCTTGCCCCGGGCGGCCCCCGCGGCGAGTGCGAACGCCTCGTCGGCCCGTCCGAGGGCGAAGCGGTCGCTGACGATCCGCTCCGGCCGGACGCCCCAGCGCACCAGGTTGCGGGCCAGTTCGGCCATGGCCGGGACCGAGGTGACCCAGGAGGCGTGGAGCGTGACCTGCTTGTGCAGCAGGGCGTCGGACACCTCGGTCTCCAGCGTCCCGCCCTCGCCGACCAGGGAGATCCGCCCCCACTCGGCGATGTGCGCGATAGCGGTCGACCGGCCGGGCCGGGTGCCCGAGCAGTCGATCGCGGTGGAGGCCCCCCGCCCGCCGGTCAGGGCCGCGACGGTGTCGGCGGCCTCCTGGGGGGTGACCGTGGCGTCGAAGACGTCCAGCCTCTCTGCCCAGGCGCGGCGCTCGGGCGACACCTCCACCCCGATGACCCGCCGCGCTCCGCGCCCCCGGCCGGTCATCGCCGCGGCCAGGCCCACCGGACCGAGCCCGACGACGAGCAGGTCGTCGTCCCCGTTCACTCCGATCCGCCGGATGCCTTCGTAGGCGGTGCCGAAACCGCAGGCGATGAGCGCCCCGTCCACGAAGCTCAGCTCGTCGGGGAGGGGGACGAGGGTGTGCTCGTCGGCGAGGAGGTAGTCGGCGGCCCCGCCGTCGCGCTGCCAGCCGTAGGCCGCGCGGGAGGGGGAGGAGCAGCTGATCTGGTATCCGCGGGCGCAGTTGTCGCAGAGCCCGCAGCCGGCGATGTGGTAGACCACCACCCGGTCACCCGGGCGGTGCCGCCGGACGCCGGGGCCGGTCGCCACGACGGTGCCACTGGGCTCGTGACCGGCGACGACACCCTGGTAGGCGGGTCCGTCCACTCCTCGGTGGGTCTTGTGCTCGCGGTAGATGTAGCCGATGTCGCTGCCGCAGATACCGGCCGCGCCCACGCGCAGCAGTAGCTGTCCCGGACCGGGGACGGGCACGGGCAGCTCCCGGACCTCGGCGCTGCTGTTCCCCGGCAGGTACACGCCGCGCATGGTCGCGGGCGGCGGTGTGAGGGTCTCGCTCATGGGGTGTCCTTCGTGCGGGTCGTACGGATCGTGGCGTACGGGTCAGGTGGTGCGTGTCGTCAGGCTCTTGCGGGAGATGACGACGTTGATCAGGACGGCCCCGACGATGATCAGGCCGCGCACGACATCCTGGAGGAAGGAGTTGACCCCCAGCAGGACCAGCCCGTTGGCGATCACCGAGATGAACAGGACGCCCAGCATCGTCCCGACCAGGCTTCCCCGCCCGCCGGCGAGGGCGGTGCCGCCGATGACGACGGCGGCGATCACGTCGAACTCCAGGCCCGCGGCCGCCCCGCCGTTGCCCGAACCCAGCCGGGCCGCCATCAGGATGCCCGTGAGCGCGGCGAGCAGCCCCGTGGTGGCGAAGAGCGCGACGCGGACGCGGCTGATCGGGATACCCGCCAGCTGCGCGGCGGCCGCGTTGCCGCCCACCGCGTAGACCGACCGGCCGTAGGCCGTGCGGCGGGCGACATACCAGAACACCAAGAACAGCAGGACCAGGACGACCGCCGGGGTCGGGATGCCGAGGATCTTGCCGCCGAGCGCGTCCATGAAGCCGCCGCCGGGGGTGGCGACGGGGAGCGCGTTGGTGGTGTAGAGCGCGAGGCCGCCCAGAGCGCTCCAGAGTCCGAGCGTGGCGATGAAGGACGGCACCCCGAACCGGGCCCGCAGCCATCCGGCCGCCGATCCCCACAGAGCGCCGGCCACCAGAGTGAGCAGCAGTGCGACGGGGAGCCCGAGGTCCCACTCGGTGGCGCCCTTGGCGAAGAGCACCGAGGCAAAGGCCACGGCCGGGCCGATGCTGATGTCGATCTCCCCGGCGATGATCACCAGGGTGACACCGAGGGCCGGGATGCCGACGGTCGCGGCGTCCCGCAGGATGCCGAGCTGGTTGTCGGTGCTGAGGAATCCGCCCGCGGTGACGCCGAGCACGATGTAGAGCGCCACGATCGCGGCCAGCAGTCCCACCTCGTTGAGGTGGCGCAGGCGGCGGACGCGGACGGCGCCCGTGGACGGTGACGGAGGGCCGGACGGCTTGTCGGCCACGAGGGTCGAGGACATGGTTGTCTGCCTCACACTTCCACCGCCATGGTGGCGGCCATGATGTCGTCGAGAGTGATGTCGGGTGCGAGGAACTCGCGGGTGAACCGGCCGTGCTGCAGCGTCAGAACCCGGTCGCAGACGAGCGGGAGCTCCTCCAGCTCACCGGAGACGAAGACCACGACGGCGCCTTCGTCGGCCAGGGACCGGATCAGGCGGTAGATCTGCTGTTTGGCCTCGACGTCCACCCCACGGGTGGGTTCGTCCAGGAGCAGCACACGGCTGCGGGCGTGCAGCCAGCGGCCGATGACGGCCTTCTGCTGGTTGCCGCCGCTGAGGTTGACGATGGGGGTGTCCAGCCCGGGGGTCTTGACCGCGAGCCGGCGCACCAGCTCCTCACCGGCCTCACCGGCCCGGCGCGGGGAGAGACCGGCCCGCCCGCTGACCCCGGCGAACCAGGACATCGTCATGTTCTCACCGACGCCCAGCAGGGGAACGATGCCCTCGCCCTTGCGGTCCTCGGGGGTCATGCCCACCCCGAGGCGCTTCATGGCGGCCGCGGTGGGACGGGCCACCGGCCGTCCCGCGAAGGCGACCGTGCGCTCGGCGGCGGGCTCGAAACCGGCGATCGAGCGGAGCAGCTCACTGCGGCCCGAGCCCAGCAGGCCGCCGATGCCCAGGACTTCACCCGCGTACAGATCAAGGTCCACACCCTCGAGCTTCGGTGCGAGCGTCAGCCCACGCACGGACAGGAGCGGTTCCCGGGAGCGGTCGACCGCACGCGGTGCGAACGGTTGCTGCTCACGGGCGGCTTCACCGAGCATGAGGGCGACGATCTGCCCCGTCGTCGCCTCCTGGACGTCCACCGTGTCCACCACTCTGCCGTCCCTGACGACCGTGACGCTCCGCGCCACCTGCCGGATCTCGTCCAGCCGGTGGCTCACGTAGATGACCGCGACCCCGGCCGCGGAGATACGGCCGACCGCCTCCAGGACGGTCCGCGCCTCCCCGGCGGCGAGCGCGCTGGTCGGCTCGTCCAGGATCAGCAGCCGGGGCCGGCGGCGTACCGCGCGGGCGATCTCCACGAGCTGCTGCTCGGCCAGCGGCAGCGAGCCGACGGTGTCCTCCGGATCCACCCGTACATCCAGTTCGGCCAGGACCTCGGCCGCCTCCTGCCGCATCCGGGCGTAGTCCACCCCGGACAGCCCGCGCCGCGGCCACTCGCCGAGGAACAGGTTCTCGGCGACCGTCATCTCCGGCACCAGGCTCAGCTCCTGATGGACCGTGGCCGCGCCCAGCTCCGCGGCCCGGCGTACCCCGCCATGGCCGAGGACCTCACCCCCGATACAGACCTCGCCGCTGTCGGGGGTCTCGACGCCGGACAGCATCCGGATGAGCGTGGACTTGCCCGCTCCGTTGCGCCCGAGGAGGGCGCGGACCTCGCCCGGCTCGACCCGGAAGTCGACGTCGGCCAGGGCACGTACGCCCGGATACCGCTTGTTCAGGCCGGTCGCCTCGGCGGCCGGTACGGGGCCGGGCCGACCGGGCGGCGGTGAGGTGGTGGTCATACTCGCTCCAGGGACACCGGAGGGACGGGGGAAGAAGAGGAGGAGGCGACGGCCCCGGTGCCCGTCACGGCAGGCCGTCCGGGTGCGTACGCAGCCACTCACGGGCTTCCCGGGGGGTGGAGTACAGCTTCACGGGCGCGGGGACGACGGGGCCGTCGAGCTCCTCGCCGGCGATGACCCGTGCGGTCGTACGCGTGGCCAGCTCACCGACCTCAACCCCCGAGATGTCCACATCGGCCTTGAGCACCCGGTGGTCGGCCAGCTCCCTGGCCACGTCGGACGTCATGTCGCTGCCGAAGACCACCGTCCGCCCCACGAAGCCGCGCTGGCGCACGGCGCGGACCGCACCCATCGTGGCGCCGCCGGACTCGCCGTAGAACGCGTCGACCCGGGACTGGGCGCTCAGGATGCGGTCGGCTACCTCAAGGGCCTGGTCGATCGTGGTGCCCTGCTGGTTGGTGACGATCCTGGCCTCGGGCAGCTCCGCGAAGAGTGCCTTCTCGAACCCCACCCGGCGCTGGATGCAGACCTCGACCGTCTCGCAGTTGAGCACGGCGATGCGCGGGTCCTCGATGCCTTCCGCCTTGAAGTACTTCGCCGCCTCGGCCCCGGCCAGCTCCCCGAACTTCACCGGATCGCCCAGCACCCAGGCGCTCACGTACTTTTGCGTCGCCTCCTCGGTGAGGCAGGTGTTGTAGCAGACCACCTTGACGCCGCTCTCGTGCGCCAGACGCACCGCGGGGATGGACGCGGTGGTGGAGACGGGCGAGAGCACCAGAGCCTTCACCCCGGCGGCGCTCACGGTGTCGACGAAGGCGCTCTCCTTGGAGGCGTCGCCCTGGGCGTTCAGCTCCAGCAGCTGCACCCCGTCGCCGAGCCGGCCGACCGATTCCTGCATGCCCTTGCGGACACCCGCGTAGTAGCCCTGGGCGTCCATGTAGACCAGGCCGACCCGGCCCCCGTCCCCGGCCCGCGGGATGCACCCGGTGAGCGCGACCATCGTCAGCGCCAGACCGAGGCACACGGCGAACGCGGTGCGATGCCGCTTCCTGCCGTTCCTCATGACATCACTCCGAATCACGTGCAAAAGCTGCGTACAACCGCATTCGGGGCGGATCGCCGCCGCGGCGTGCTCCGAGTATGGAAGGGACGGGCGAGTAAGGTCAAGATTAATTCCTAATTAATGATTTGATCGCGCGGTGACAGTGGTGCCACTTATGGGCGAATCCGACTTTCGCGACAATCGCGGCTGCACGTCAGTTCAGTGGTACCGGCCTGTCGCGCGCCTGCATCCGCGCCGGAGCCCCGCACACTCCAGCCGGATTCCCTGTCCTGAGCCGGCTCTTTCCGGCAGTGGCATCGTTGGGCGACGGCTTGATGGCGTCCGCGCCGGCCGGACCGTCTCAGGGCGTGCTGACGCGGTCCGAGTTCGACTCTGGGGTGGGCGGGAGAGCGTCCAGGAGCCGTCGGATTTCCGCCACGGTGAGGGAGACGAGGCTGGTCGGTTCGTTTCTGCGGTTTCCCGGTGGGCGGCTTGGGTGGCCGGGGTGGTGAGGAAGGCCCGGGCGAGCATGGCCAGGGGTGATGTGCCGGTACCAGCCCGGACAGCGGCGGACCTCGTGCTCGTCCGCGCCGCGCTCGTTCTTCGCGGCCCGGAAGCATTCCTCGACCGCCCACCGGCTGCCGGCGATCCGGGCGGGTTCGTCGATCTCGGTGCCGACGGGTGCGTGGGCGAGGCAGTAGGCGATCTCGGTGGGATCGGACACGCTGCGGCGGGCCGGCACCCAGCGGAGGTCCAGGATGTCGGCAGGTGGAGCTCCCGGTCCACCAGGCCCCTGCCCGAGCGGTTGGTGCAGGCGGCGAACACGCCGATCTGGCAGTTGTCGATCTTCCCCGAGGTGCCGGTGTACTGCCGGCCCACCCCGGCCGAGGTGGTGCCCTTCTTGACGAACCGGGTGTCATCGATGATCAGTACCCCGCCCTGACCCGCCCTGCAGTGGGGCGGACCAGGCGTGGTCGTCGCTGCGGCGGCGGCCCGGTCTGGCCATCGGAGGCGAGACGGGCCTCGGCGGGGTTGGCCACGTTCCACGCTTCGGCGCAGTTCTTGCCTGCATGCGCGGCTCGAAGCCGACACCGCAGAACCCCGGGAGGCGACCGGCGCCCGGGAAGGGTGGGCCTCGGCGTTGTCACTTGCGGCTGGTACAACTGCCGTGCCGATCAGATGCGTTGGATGCGCCGGACGTCTCGTGCGGCGGGAGTGGGCAGGCACATGCGAACCAAGGACGACCACCTCACCGAGCTCTACGGGCTCCCCGCCTTCAGGTTCCCCGAGGAGCGGGACGCGGCCGGCGTCGTGCTGCCGGAGGCTGATGCCGTGGCCTGGCGGATCGGATACGAGCGATGGACCAGCGAAGAGCGGTGGAAGGACACATTCGAGCGGCTGTGCGCGGCCGTAGACAGCACGCGCATCCGCGCGCTGGTCATCGGCATCTGGGGAGACCCGGAGGACACCGAGCCCGACGAGGTCGTGGAGGCGTTCCTGAACGCGCGGGAGCAGCTGACCGGACTGCGATCTCTCTATTTCGGCGACATCACCGACGCGGAGTGCCGGATCTCCCGGATCGGACAGACCGACGTCACGCCGCTGCTCGCGAGCTACCCGGCCCTGGAGGAGCTCTCGGTCCGGGCCGGCGAGTCCTACGACATGGAAGGGGTGCACCCACTCCGGTTTCCCCGCATACGCCACGACGCGCTACGCAGGTTCGTCGTCGAGAGCGCGGGCCTGCGCGGCCACGTCCTTCGCGGAGTGGGCGAGAGCGAGCTGCCCGCGCTGGAACATCTCGAACTGTGGCTGGGAGCGCGCGACGACGGGGGCGACGGCGAGATCGCCGACCTCGCGGGGATCCTGTCCGGAGACCGGCTGCCGCGGCTGCGGAGCCTCGCCCTGCGTAACAGTGAGATGCAGGACGAGATCGCGGCAGCCGTGGCGTCCGCGCCCGTCGTCGCCGGCCTCGACGTGCTCGACCTGTCGCTCGGCACACTGACCGACACCGGTGCCGAGGCGCTGCTCGGCGGGCAGCCACTGGCCCATCTCAGGAAGCTCGACCTGCACCACAACTACCTGAGCGAGCCGATGAGACAGCATGTCCGGGACGCGCTCGAGCCGGCCGGCGTCGAAGTCAACCTCGACCCGTCCGACGCCGAGGCAGACAAGGACGAGAACGGCAGGCCGGTGCCCAGCATCAGTGTGGGCCCGCTCACTTACTGACCGTCCTGCCAGGCACGCTACTGGCCCGGATCCGTCCTGCGGCGCGCTGGCGTTCCGACCACCGCGCCGGCCGCCGTCCTCATCAGCAGCAGTCCCGTCGCCCAAGGCGACGGCCTCGGCCCTTCTTCGGCAAAGAGCTTGACGTCGATGTCGAAGCCGACAGCGACAGGCTCCTCCCCCGGTAAGTGACCCGGTCGCGGCTCCCGGGGACAGCGTAAGAACACCTACGCGGGCCGAACCGTTCAAGCGCGTGACGTGCCCCCAGCAAAAAAGGCGGCCCTGCCCCCGGCTCTCGATCCGGGGGCAGGGCCGCTTCGGGTGACATGGCTACGCGGTCCCACCTTGGAGGGTGGCCGCCGGGCGGGCGAAAGCATCAGTTGTGTACGGGGCGGTGAACAGCGGGTGATCGCTGACGCAGAACGGTCCCGGCCGGGCGCAGCCCCTGAACGCCGGGCGGACGGCGGCCCGGTCCTCGGTGTCGAGTGCCCCGGCCTGGGTGCCGCTGCGGCGGAACAGGTGGCGGATCATCAGACGGTCTCCTGGTCCCGGTTAGCGCTGCCGGTGCGGGGGCGGGGGCGTGCTGCGCGCACAGCAGCTGCTCGAAGGCTGCGGCGCTGCTGCCGGGGTGTGAGGGGCCGGGCGCGGGGGCCGGAGCGGCGAGGCCGGCGGCTCGGGGTAGCAGGGCGGGCGAACCGGGCCCAGTCCGCAGTCTCCTCGGCTGGGCGGGTGACACCTGCACCACCCCCAGAGGCGAACAGGAGGGCGTCCGCCAGTGCGCTGCTCCTGGCCAGGCGGCGCCGGCCAGGACCGGCGCACTGGTTCGTGGTGCACGGCGCGGGCGGGGTGAGCGGGGCGGGGCGGGGCCGTCCTCCCGACCCCCGTGACGGGAGGACGGCCCCGGCTCCGGGGTGGCGGGCCGGTCAGTACAGCTTGTTCACGGCCCGGATCGTTGTCTTCTTGAAGGCGGCCACGGGCGCGTCGTCGAAGTCGCCCAGCTGTGCCCAGCGGACGACGGTGACGGTCCTGTCGTCCCGTCCGACCGACAGCAGGGCGATGTCGGTGGCGCCCCAGGATGTCTCGGTGTGCAGGCCACGGACGCGGGCGCCCTCCTCGACCGGCAGTGTGCCGTAGTCGCGGGCCTCGGCCACGGTGTCGGGCGAGGACTCCTCGATGCGGTCGGCGCAGGTGCGGATCAGATCGTCGTAGTGCTCGGCCAGGGCCTTGGCGTGGGCGGCCGTGTCCGCGACGACGGTCAGCTGCACGGCGCCGGTGTCCAGGTCGGTGCGGAACGTGCGGTGGCGGTAGTCGTAGGAGGGCACGCCCTCGGCATGGACGCACAGGTCGAGCTCTTCAGGGAAGCCTTCGGTGACCGGCCCGGCGGTCCAGGACGACGTCGGGTGCGGCGGCAGCTGGGACGCCGACAGGAACGCGGGCGCCGGCGTCTTCGGTGCAGCGGTCGCGACGGGCGCCGTCAGGACCGCGCCCCCGGTGAGAACGGTGGCGGCCAGGGCGGTCACGGCGCTTGTTCGAATGCGCGTGGACATGGGTGTTCCCTCCGAGGGACGAGTGAGTGGACGGCGCGGCCGGGTCCAGCCCGGCCGGTGCTGACCCAGAGCATCGGCCCGGGCGGCGGACCGGCGCAACAGCCCGCTGCCGACCTGGCAGGGTGGAACCGTCCCAGCCCCGCTGACGTGCACGTACACGGATGCCTGGGACGCCGTCCCGGGGCGTGGGTCGTGACAAGGATGGGGGGACCTGTGTCGGCACAGGACGACGGAGGCGGCGGCGACGTCGCGCGGTTCGCGGCGCAGCTGCGGTTGCTGAAGGAGCGCACCGAGCGCAGCTACGGCTCGCTGGCTCGCCGACTGGGCATGAACACCTCGACGCTGCACCGCTATTGCGTGGGTGCGGCGGTGCCGCTCGGCTTCGCATCCGTGGAACGCTTCGCGGCTCTGTGCGGAGCAACGCCCGAGGAGCGCCTGGAACTTCACCGCTGCTGGCTCTTGGCCCTGGCGGCCCGGAGCGGCCCCGGCACCACCCACGCAGCAGACGCCGCGGACGGCGGTGCAGGCCCCGCGGTGGAGGACGCCGTCGAGCCGGGTCCCGCGGCCGCGGCCGGCGGGGGCGCAGCAGCCTCCGCACCGGACCGGGCGCCCGCAGGGTCCGCGCTGTCCCCGCCGTGCCGGCCGTGGTACAGGCGCCGACGTGCCGTGGCCGTGCTGGCCTGCGCCTGTGTCGTGCTCGGGGCGCTGACCGCGCTGCCGGACGGGCACCGGGCACCCGCCGGCACTGCCGCCCGGGCGGCAGCCGCCCCGTCCGCCACCGGCACGGCGAAAACCGAGGCATCCGAGCGACCGAGCACCTCGCCCTCTCCCAGCCGCACCCCCACCGCCGCACGCTCTGCTCACCCGCCCGCACCGGGGAGGAAGCGGGCCACCGCGGCCCCGTCCGTCGTGGCGTCCGCCACCGCCGGCGGCAGACGGCCCGCCCGCCTGCCGCTGGCCTGGTCCGTGAACTCCCAGGCCTGGAAACTCGGCTGCGGCCACGACTACGTCATCGCCGAGCAGCCCGCCCGGGTCCCCCCTCCCCCAGCCCCGCAGGACGCCGCGCCCTGGGCGGCGGCGCAGGGCGCGGTGCACGGCGGCGAGACGCTCGTGGAGCTGACGGTGCAGGGACGCAGCGACATCGCCGTCGTGCTGGAAGCGCTGCGCGTGCGGGTGAGCGGGCGCAGCGCGCCGGCCGAAGGCAGCGCCTACGCCATGGACCAGGGCTGCGGTGGTGCGGTCACACCGCGGTCCTTCGCCGTGGACCTGGACAAGGACCGCCCCCTCGCCCGTGCGGTCGCCGGGAACGACTCCGGCACGCCGATCCCTGCCGTGCGCATGCCCTACCGAGTCTCCGCGACGGACCCCGAAGTGCTGCAAGTCACCGCCAGCACCCGGGCGTGCGACTGCCGCTGGTACCTGGAACTGGACTGGTCCTCCCAGGGCCGCACCGGCACCGTCCGCATCGACGACGACGGGCGGCCGTTCCGCACCAGCGCCATCGAGGGCCTGCCCAGGTACACGTACGACACCCTGAACCGCCGGTGGGGGCCCTACAGCCGGTGACCTGAGCCGGAGATTGCCTGGGCGGTAGGCGGCTGCTCCGTCGAGGACATGAGTGAAGGGCCTGTGCCGCAATGGCGCAGGCCCTTCACTTCAATCTGGAACCATGGAGTTGTGTGCGCCCGGGTGCGGGGTCAGCGGACGGTCCAGCCGCGCTCCGCGTCGAAGTAGACTGCCTGCACCTTGGCGGTGGTGATCCCGTACGGGCCGCCGAGGTTCTGGTACTCACCGCTGACCCAGCCGGCCTCGAGGCCCGCGTGGCCGCCGGCGTGGGCGTCCCAGTCGTTCGCGGAAGCCGGGGCTGCGGCGACAAAGCCGGCTGCAGCGACAGTTGCCAGGGTGATCGCGATACGACGGATCATGAACGTTCTCCTTGTGGCATGGGCATGTGCGTACGGAGCCACCTTGATCACAAGACCGGTCGAGGGCACACGCGGCACGCAGAGAATCCAGGTACGAAGAACCTGATCGGCTGCCCTGCGGTCCCGCCTCGGCCTCCCGGAGAACGACCGCCCTCGCCGCTCTGCCGATGTCGGGAACTCCTCGAATGAGAGGAAGGGGAAGGAGGAAGGAATGGTGGCGCAGGCCTGTGAAGAGTGCCGGGCACGTGGAGTCTGCGGCTCACGCAGCTGAAATCCCCTGACGTGACGACATGGATGACAGCGACGAGAATCGCCGTCCACAGTCGCCCGCTGGAGCAGACCCGCGTCAGCGGCCATCTCCGCTACCGGCACAGACAGCTCGGCGCGGTCGTGTGCGCAGCGCACGCCGACGTCTGCTCAGAGCCGGGCCGGATCCGGGCCAGGATCGCCTTCTCCGTTCCTGGCCCGGTGGGGTCGGCCCACCCTGGCCGACTGCGTCCGGAACGCCGGACGCAACTCGTCCAGCACCGCACGCACCGCCGCGCGGGGTGGTGTGCTGCGCCGGAACGCCGCCGTGATGGTCCGGGAGACGGGGACGGTGAGCTCTGTCGTGGACACCTGGTAGCGCGTCGTGTGCGCGGCGAGCGCGGGCAGCAGCGCGACCGCGAGACCTGCCTCGACATGTTGCAGGATCAGCGTGTAGTTGCTGAACCGGCCCACGATCCGGGGCTCGAAGCGTGCCTGGCGGCACAGCCGTATCGCCAGGTCGGCCATATACGACTGCGGGATGTCGAAGGCCCACGGCTCGTCGGCCACGGTCACGAGATCCACCGGCCCGCCCCCTGCCGCGGGATGGCCGGGCGGCAGCACCAGCAAGACCGGGTCCTCGTCCAGAGGGACGAGAACCAGATCGGGGCCGAGCCGCTGTTCACTGAAGTCAGTGGTGGTGATGACAAGGTCGGCGTCACCGACGCGCAGAGCCGGGACGCTCTGGTGCGGCTCCAACTCCAGGAGCTGGACCCGGAGGTGGGGGTGGCGGGAGGCGAGCCGCCGCGCGGCGGGCAGCGCCATGGTGTGCACAGCGCTCTGGAAGGCGCCCAGGCGCACGAGGCCGGAGGGTTCCTCTCCGAAGCCGTGCAGCTCCGTCTCCACGCTGTCCATGTGGTCCAGGATCGCCCTCGCCCGCTGTGCCAGGATCAATCCGGCCGAGGTCAGACGGACCCGGCGGCCGGTGCGTTCGAGTAGTTGTGTGCGGGTCTCGGACTCCAGCACGGAGAGCTGCTGGGACACGCTCGACGGGCTCAGCCGGGCCGCTTGGGCCACGGCCCGGATGGTGCCGAGTGTGTCCAACTGGGTGAGCAACCGCAGTCTCCAGGGGTTCATCACGTCGCCACTCTATTGTGCGGGTCTGCCGAACAGCACGGCCGGAAATGTGTGATGGACGCGGCGCTCGCGACCGTCCTACGGTCGTTCGCATGGTTTCCACGACGACCGCCACCGACTCCGACGCCCGCGCGTTCTGGGCGCACGCCGACCGGCACCTGATCCGCTACGGGGGAGGCTTCACCCGCGAGATCATCGAGCGTGCCTCGGGGAGCTTCGTGTACAGCGCGGAGGGCCGGAAGATCCTTGACTTCACCTCGGGGCAGATGAGTGCGATCCTCGGGCACTCCCACCCGGCGATCGTGGCTACGGTGCAGCGGCAAGTGGCCACCCTCGATCACCTCTACAGCGGAATGCTGAGCCGCCAGGTCGTGGACTTGGCGCGGCGGCTGGCCGGTACCCTGCCCGCCCCGCTGGAGAAGACGCTGCTGCTGACCACGGGCGCGGAGTCGAACGAGGCGGCGATCCGGATGGCCAAGCTGGTCACCGGAAAACACGAGATTGTCTCCTTCGCCCGGTCCTGGCACGGCATGACTCAAGCCGCCGCGTCCGCCACCTACAGCGCGGGCCGCAGGGGCTACGGGCCGTCGGCGCCCGGCAACTTCGCTATCCCGGTGCCCAACGCCTACCGCCCCGACTTCACCACCTCCGACGGCGGCCTTGACTGGCGCCGTCAGCTGGACTTCGCCTTCGATCTCATCGACGCCCAGTCCACCGGCAGCCTGGCCGCCTGTCTCGTGGAGCCCGTCCTCAGCTCCGGCGGCGTCATCGACCTTCCGCCCGGCTATCTCGCAGCGCTGAAGGAGAAGTGCCGTGAGCGTGGGATGCTTCTGATCCTCGACGAAGCCCAGACGGGCTTGTGCCGCACCGGTACCTGGTACGCCTTCGAGCGTGACGGTGTCGTCCCCGACATCCTGACGGTCTCCAAGACCCTGGGCGCGGGCCTGCCCCTCGCTGCGGTGATCACCAGCGCCGAGATCGAGCAAGAGGCGTACGACCGCGGTTTCCTGTTTTTCACCACCCATGTGTCCGACCCGCTGCCGGCCGCGGTAGGGCTGACCGTCCTTGACGTCCTTGCCGCCGAACGCCTCGACGAGCGCGCCCGGGACCTCGGCGGATTGCTCCGCAGAGGGTTGGAGGAGATGGCGCTCCGCCACCACATCGTCGGCGATGTTCGCGGACGCGGCCTGCTCATGGGCCTGGAGCTGGTCACTGACCCCGAGACGAAGCAGAGCCCGGACGTGCTGGGGGCCCGGGTCACCCGCCGCTGTCTCGAACTGGGTCTGCACATGAACATCGTGCAGTTGCCCGGCATGGGCGGGGTATTTCGCATCGCGCCACCACTGACGGCCACAGAGGAAGAACTCTCCCTCGGCCTCTCCATCCTGGACACCGCGATCGGCGAGGTGAACCCGGCGGGCTGAGCCGTTCCGACCGGTCGTCACCGGACGCGAGCCCCCACCCGGCCGACACGGGACACCGGGCGGGCGCGGGCGCGGAGAGTGTGATGCGTCCCCGCCGGGCTCATCGACGGCCTCATCTCCTCTTGCCGCGCCGCCCGCCGCCGTCCTCCTGCGGTGCGACTTCGTACTCCGCCACGGTGTCCGGGCAGTCACCGGCGCCCTTCTCCAGTGCGGCCTGTTCCTCCGTCTCGACGGTGAGCTTCCTGGCGGTGGCGGCGAAGTCGAACCGGCCGAAGAGTGACAAGGATCCGGCCCAGTGGCTCCTGCCGGCCGCGTCCGCGCAGTGCACCTACGCCTCGGACCGGGTCGCCACCGAGCTCCGCTCGCCTCCCGATGCGGACATCGCACAGGTCCCGGACGACAGCCAGCGCCAAAAGCAGCTCCCGTCACTGATCGGAGATGGTGAGAACGGTTCAGGGATCCCGAAGGTACCTCAGTCCGCGCACTGTTGTGGGAGAGCGGCAGCCTCGTGGTCACCAGGTTGAAGACTCACGAAGGCTCAGCGCAGCCCACGGGATGTCGCGCTTCAGGACTCGCGGGACGGCGGGACGATTGGGGTATCGGCCGGGTTCACTCCTGCCGGGTCCGGGATCTCGAGCGTGACGTCCGTCAGTGGACGTCCCGAGCACGCCAGTACGTAGCCTTCCGCCCGCTGGCGCGGGGTCAGGCAGTTCGGTTCGTTCTGGGTCACCTCTCCCTGACGCAGCCGCAGCGCGCAGTCACCGCAGTTGCCGACCGTGCAGGAGTAGGGCATCGGCAGACCCGCGGCCAGGCCCGCGTCCAGCAGGGTGCGGCCGGGTTCGACCGTCGCATGCCGAGGGGGGCGGCCGTCCTGTTCGACGGTCATCTCCCGCGGCACGGTCGCCGCGCCGCCGGTCTCCAGGGCGGAGGCGAAGTCCTCGCGGTGCGTGTACCCGTCCCGGATTCCCAGCTCGGTCAGGACGACCTTGACTGTGTCCATCAGGGGTCCGGGGCCACACGTGTAGTAGTGGGCGTCCCGGGCGGGTGACAGGCCGCTGATCCACCGGCGCACCCCGGCCGCGTCCAGGCGGCCGTCTCTCTCGGTCAGGACGTGGGTGACGGAGAGCCGGTCGGGGCGCTCTCCGGCCAGCCGGGCCAGTTGGGCGGCGAAGAGGATCTCGTCCGGGGTGCGGCTGCTGTACAGCAACGCCATCCGGTCCCGGCCGCGCAGGTCGGCGAGCCGCGCGCGGATCATGCTCATCATCGGGGTGATGCCGCTGCCCGCCGCGATGAGCACCGTCTCAGCCGGTGGCCCGGAACCGGCGTGGAATGACCCCGACGGTCCGTGCACGGTGAGGAGTTCGCCGGCCCGCAGGTCCCGGTGGACATGGGTGGAGAATCGGCCGCCCTCGACAAGCTTGACGGTGACCTCCAGCGTGTCCGCACCTGGCGCGGAGGACGCCGAGTAGGCCCGCCGCACCAGGTCTCCCCCGATCTCGGCGGTCAGAGTGAAGAACTGTCCCGGCCGGAACTCGAACCGGCCTCGGCCTCCGTCCGCGTCCTCCAGGACCAAGGTGGCCGCTTTCGGCGTCTCCGCGCGCACCTCGGCGACCCGCACCTCCCGCTCCGGTGCCCGCCGCCGGACGGCGGTCGCCGAGGTGCGGCGGGCATGAGCGCGTCTCCTGCCGTCCTTGGCTGCGCTGCCGTCGCCGCTGTCCTCCCTGTAGCCCTCCTTGCGGAGGCCGGAGGCGTAGGCTCTGTCCATCAGCAGCCGCAGCAGCCGGGGAATCCCCGGCACTGCCCCGATTGCCTTCAGCAGGAACGCGGGCGGAGTGCCCTTCGCGCCGGCCGCGTTGGTGGCAAGTTGTTTCCCCGCCAGCGCCATCAGGTCCGGCACCGCACCCCGGTCGGGACGTGCACCCGGCGTCCACAGCCGCGACCGCACCACGGCGTCCGCCACGCTCACCTCTGCGTCCTCGACGTGGACGAGCAGCGCCAGGTGCGGAGGCGTCCCATCGAGCGCCATCGTCGCCAGCAGCGCCGGGTCGTCCGTGATCGCACCCCGGCCGCGGACCGTCAGCACCCCCTCTCGGCCCGGGACGAGCGCCGCCATCGACAGCCGGTCGTCGCGCACAAGGTTGTGCAGCGAGTCGGCGCGTTTGTTGCCCCTGCGGTCCGGGATGACGAGGGTGCGATCGTCCAGGATCCGCGCCACTGGTCCCCGGTCCCCGCGTGGGCTGGTGTCGCTGCCGCCCGACGCGTCCCAGGTGGAGAGCGCGAGGAACGGTGCCGCCGCCAGGAAACCGGCTACACCCGGCCGCGCGAGCGGACCGTCACCGCTGAGCACCGGAGCCGGGATGTCGGCGATCGGAGCGGGGGGCTGCCACAGGCGGGATCTGAGGACTGCCTGGGCGCAGTGCACGTACGCCTCCGCGACGTCCACCCACGTGCGGGTGCCGTCGTGCCCGGCGACGGTTCCGTTGATCCGCAGGATCTCTCCCACCCCGGGCAGCAGGTAGAAGAACGAGGCCGGGCCGCGCGGTGCGTGGGGTCCGTGGTGGGAGAAGGAGAACCTGGTGGGCGAGTGGACGCGTGTGAAGCCGGGCGTCCCGCCGGCGAAGGCCGTTCTGCTGATACCGTCCGCGTCCCGGTGGCCGAAGGCCGCGATCGGACTGTGGGCGAGGACGGTCCGACAGCCCTCGTCGAGAGCACCGATCTGCTTGAGCACGACCATCGGCAACGGTTGTCCGATGACGGCCTCGACCTCGTCCGCCGTCGTCAGCCGGCGCACGTCGCCGTCTCTCTCTGCCCGTCGCACACCGACTCCTGTCGTTGAAGGGGAAAAGCGTCTTCGTTCGCGGAGCGCCCCCCGTTTGGTCCGCTCCACCGTCCGGAGCACCCGCTCACACGCTGTGGGCACGTGAGCGTCACAGGACGTGGGTCGCCGCGGTCCGCCGCGTGTTCCCGCAGCTCATGACACTATTGTGAGCAATAGCTCAACTCTTTGGCTACTCGCCTTTCGCCGCTCAAGGAGGACGCCCGGATGCCCTCAGCCGATCGTCGACTTCAGCCACGTCGCAGGCCCCGGCAGGCGCGCGCCGAACTCACCCGTGAACGCATCCTCGCCGCCGCTGCTCACGTTTTCGTCGAGCAGGGGTACGCGGCGGGGACCACCAACCGGATCGCCGAACAGGCCCGTGTCTCCATCGGCTCGCTTTACCAGTACTTCCCGAACAAGGACGCGATCCTGGCCGAGTTGCTCGTCCGGCACATCGACCGCGGCACGTGGAGCCGGGGCGAACAGCTCGACCTGTCCCCCGGGTCCCTGCAGGACCTCGTGCGGACGCTGGTCCGGGACGCGATCGACAACCACCGCGACGACCCTCAGCTACTGCGGATCATGATGGAGGAGGCGCCCCTCTCCCAGGACATCCTCGACACCATCGAACGGCACGGGAAAGAGCGCGTCGGACAGGTACGCGACCTGCTCGCCCTGCACCCGGACGTCCGGGTGCAGGCCTTGGACATCGCGGCCGAACTGATCGTGTTCACGGTGGAGATCAACACCCACAAACTCATGGCCGACCCCCGGGGTGTCCCTGTCGCCACCTTCGAGCGGGAACTGGTCGACATGGTCACCCGGTACCTGCGGGGCTGAACTCGGCCGCGCCGGGAAGCGAATGTCATGGCGTGCTCGGAGCGAAGCGCGCACGTCGACAGAAAGATGTTCCACCAAGGCATCGTGCGCAGCTACCGGGCTTCCTTGGCAAGATCTTTTGAAGACACGCCCTAGATGTATTGACCCGCAAGGTTGTTGACGCGGTTGATCGGGGGCTGGCCCCCGAGTGCGGTGTGGCAGCGGTGGTGGTTGTAGGTGTGAGGGAAGTCTGCCAGGGCTGTGGCTCGTTCGTCATCTGACGTGTAGGGCCGTTGGTAGGCCCACTCGTCGGCCAGGTTGCGGTTGAAGCGTTCGACTTTGCCGTTGGTCCGGGGCCGGTAGGGGCGGGTGAGTTTGCCGGCAGCGCCGAGTCCGGCCAGGGCGGCCTTCCAGGCCAGGCCCTTGCGGTAGGCCCAGGCGTTGTCGGTGAGGACCCGTTCGAGGCAGGTGATGCCCTGACTGTGGAAGAAGGCGGCCGCGCGGGTGAGGAAACCTGCGCAGGTCGCGACCTTCTCGTCGGGGTGGATCTCGCTGCAGGCGAGGCGTGAGTGGTCGTCGACGGCGGAGTGGACGTAGTCGAAGCCCATGTTGCTGCGGGTGGCCCGTCCGGCC